>NZ_CBTK010000133.1 GCF_000531125.1 Candidatus Contendobacter odensis Run_B_J11
GGTCTGGTTGGCTTTCGCGCCGGAATGGCGCTTGGTGTTGGCGTTCGTCATTGGGAAACGGACACAACCCTATGCCGACCAGTTACTGGAGCGGGTCCGCTGGGTCACGGATGCCCATATTCCTTTCTTTACCAGTGATCAATGGCCTGAGTACGAACAGGCCCTGTTGAACACCTATGGCGAGTGGTACCAACCCGAGCGGCATGGGCAACGGGGGCGCCGACCTCACCCCCGATGTCGACCATAACCCGGCTTGCACTATGCGCAGGTCATCAAAATTCGCCAGCAGGGGAAGGTGGTTCAAGTGAAAACTCGTGTGGTCTTCGGGGATGCCCAGACCGTGGCAGTTGACCTGCAAACCTCGCCGGTCAGTACGACGATTAACACCCGTTTTGTTGAGCGTGACAACCTGACCCAACGGCAAAGTAACCGCCGTTTGACCCGGTGTACTACCGGATTTTCTAAGAAAATCGAATGGTTCGAAAAACAATTGTGGGTATCGTTAGCCTACTACCATTTGGTGTTGCCTCACCACAGTTTGCGCCAGCAACTCCCCATCGCCGAACCGACGCGAGGACGCGGGACCCCGCGTCGATGGTTTCCAGTGACCCCAGCCATGGCCGCAGGTCTCACCGAGCATGTTTGGACTACCCCTGAATTGTTATCATATCGGGTACCTGCCGAATTCATTGAGCGGTTACCCATTATCGAAAAAGTCTTCCCCGATTTCGGGGAGATCGATCACACCCGTTGAGGGACACTACCGGTTTTTTCAGATTTTAGAAAATAAAAAGGTTCTTCGACGGTTCTTGTGGAAACCGGGGTTTAGTGCCTCATAAATGTGATGTTCAGTGAATCGCTCATCAATAACCGATTGATCTGCAAAGGCATCAACTTAACCACAAGCCGGCGCGGCGGGCTACAATCCGTCTTGGGAGACGATCTCCACAGAAGCCCTCGAAGAACCTAAAAGGTTCTTCGAGGGTTTCTGTGGAGTCAGGCAAAATAAATCCTCCTGTAAATTTTCCTGTGACGTGATATTCGGTATTTTGGTATTATGTTAATGATGAATTTTTTCTACTGGAGAACAGTCATGCCAACGATAGAGTTAATTATTCGGGATGATAAAGGCAATGTTATCGATAGTCGATCAGTAAATAGATATACGTTAAATTGTAACTACTCAGATCCCTCAATTTAGTTGCTCATAGATCCCATTTTGTTTATCGTTATCCCTATGCATATTCGACTGCCGACTCGGGAAGAAATCCATACTGCCTTTGTGCAAGGAGAGGCGGCAGTCGTTGAGTTGATCCTGGATTTAGGCACGCAGGTTGAAGGATGGGCTAGGCAACTAGAAACGCAAGCGATGGCACTCAAAGAATGACAAGCTCAGTTGTCAAAAAACAGCCAAAACAGCAGTAAACCCCCTTCCAGTGATGGTTATGGTAAACCGAAACGAACGGAAAGTCTGAGAAAGCCAGGTTAAAAGCCCAATGGGGGTCAACCTGGGCATCAAGGCCAGACCTTAACGCGGTGTGAGCATCCGGATCGGATTGAAATTGATACGGTAGAGAGCTGCCAACAGTGTGGTTCTTCGCTCGGTCGGGTAGAAGTAACGGCGCACGAAGAGCGTCAAGTCTTCGACCTTCCTGCGATCCACATGGAAGTGACGGCGCACCGGATAGAGATCAAACGCTGCCCCAGGTGTGGCGCAGAAAATCGGGGCTTATTTCCCCACGGGGTGTCGGGTCCGGTGCACTACGGCCCTGGCGTAAAAACTTGGGCGGTTTATTTTCAGACGCAGCATTTTGTGCCGGTCGATCGCACGGCCCAGATTTTTGAAGACCTGCTCCATCATCGGATTGCGGAAGGGACGCTGATCAAAGCCGGACAAGACTTCGTAGCGGAAATTGAACCGGCCACGGGGGCGGTGAAAGAGCAATGACGCCAAGCGGCGGTGTTGCACGCCGATGAATCGGGAATGCGGGCGAAAGGGAAACTCCATGGGCTCCCTGTCGTGGCTACGGATAAGCTAACGGATGACACGGTTCATGCGCAGCGGGGCCAAACCGCCATGGAGGATGCGCGGATTCTGCCGGATTTTAA
>NZ_CBTK010000134.1 GCF_000531125.1 Candidatus Contendobacter odensis Run_B_J11
AAGTGGACCCCATGGTCAAGACAGTTTTTAGCCGAATTTAAGGTGGAGACACTCTGCGCCTCATGGCGACAGGGTTTGCCTGTCGGCATACACCTCAGCGGGTGTTCGGTTGTTCAGCGCCTGATGAGGACGCTGGTCATTGTAAAATTTGAAGTAGTCCTCCAGTCCTTGGTAGGCCTGATCCAAGGTGTCATAAGCCTTCGGATACACCTCCTCATATTTGACGGATCGCCATAACCGTTCCACAAAGATATTGTCATGCGCCCGTCCCCGCCCATCCATGCTGATCTGAATCCCGGCTTGTGCCAGACGCCTGGTGAAGGCCAGACTGGTAAATTGTGTCCCCTGATCCGTGTTGAAGATGATGGGCTGGCTCTGCCCCAGCGCCTCCTCCAAGCACTCCAGGCAAAAGCGGGTTTCCAAAGTGTTCGACAGCCGCCACGCCAAGACCTTGCGGCTGTACCAGTCCAGGATCGCCGCCAAGTACACGAACCCGCCCGGCACATGGATGTAGGTGATATCCGTACTCCATACCTGATCGGGCACCGTCACGGTCACCCCTCGCAGCAGGTAGGGGTAGACCTGATGATCCGGATGGGGCGTCGACGTCGCCGGCTTCGGGTAAATCGCCTGCAATCCCATCTCGGCCATCAACCGGATCACCCGTTTACGGTTGACCGGATAGCCGGCGCGCCGCAACACCGCCGTCATCCGCCGACTCCCGTAAAACGGATGAGCCGTATATTCCTGATCAATCCGCCGGCGCAGTTCCTGATTCAGCCCCGCTTCGGGAACCGGTGATGCATACCAACCGCTCCGCGACAGACCCAGCAGTTGGCACTGGGCCACTAGCGAGACCTCGGGGTCCCCGGGTTCGATCCAGCCGCGCCTCACCCCGGTGGGTTCAGTCCGGACTTTTTTTTCAACCACTCCAGTTGGACTTGCAACCGCCCAATCTGACCATACAGCGCCTCGACCTCCTGACCCTCGTCGGGGCGGCGTCGGCCCCGTTTGCATTCGAACAGTGCCTTCAATCCCTCCTGGGCTTCCCGCTTCCAAGTGGTCACCTGGTTTGGATGGACCTCGTGGACCCCGGCAATCTCGTTGACCGTCTTGCGACCCGCCAGCGCTTCCATCGCAACCTTGGCCTTGAACTCAGCACTGAAAACTTTCCTCTGCATCTCGCTACCTCTTCCTCAGATGTCTTTACGTTGCAGAGTACCACCTTATTTGCCTGTCCGAAATTTGGGGTCCATTA
>NZ_CBTK010000135.1 GCF_000531125.1 Candidatus Contendobacter odensis Run_B_J11
AATTTTTCAGAAGGGTGTGTTGAAAAATTCCACAACCTGTAAATGATTGCTATATTATATTCTGTCGCCGGATCAGCGCTATTTGGTCGTATTGGATGAGCGAGGAACGCGGATTACTATTATGGAACCGACCGTTAAAAAAATTCAGGCGCTAGGAGGTGTCAAATGGCTCGTTCAAGAGTTGCTCAGTTAAATGATTACCGGGAACTGGTGGAATATGGATTGCCGACAGGTGAAGCGCCAGGCTTTGCCGAAGAGCGGGAAGCGTTGGCTGAGGTGGCGCTCGATAGCGAGGCACAACAGGAACTGGCGTTTCTTGATGAATGCGCGGTTGATTTGTTGCGAACGGTAGGATTTATTGATGCGTGTTGGTTGAAGGATGCTCAGGATCAGCCTCTAGCTCACTGGTGGTGGCACTTTGGCAAGCTGCGCGCTGGAACCTACCCGGCGGACCGGTTGCCGCCGCACTTACGGGTCATCTACTGGCCTGCTTCCGCAAAAGCCGCCTGACCACGACCATTTTATCCGCTGTTCAGGCGGCGTTTCGATCCTGCACCAGCACCGCATCCCGGCGATAAAGTTCGCTTAACGGAACCGAGCGTCCGGGGCCGACCACGATCCGGCAATGCTCGCGCCGCAATTGCCGGGGAGTCGCTGCGCCACAGGCATGAGCGATAATTTCCACTTCATGCCGCATATTCTCCACATAATGCCGCACCCGCTCCGCCTTGTCTTCCGGGTCCAGACCCCGTTGCAACCGGGGATTATGGGTAGTGATTCCGGCTGGACAGGTATTTTTGTCGCACTGCATGGACTGAACGCAGCCGAGCGCGAACAGAAAACCCCGCGCCGAATTGACGAAATCAGCCCCCACGCACAGCGCCCAGGCCACTTCGCCGGGATTGATCAGTTTGCCAGACGCGATCACCCGAATCCGCTCGCGCAAGCCGTACTCCACCAGCTTATCCACCACCAGCGGCAGGCTTTCCTGTAATGGCAGGCCAACGTAATCCAGCAGACTCATCGGCGCGGCGCCAGTGCCGCCGTCGGCGCTGTCCACGGTGATGAAATCGGGGGCGCGGGCCAAACCTTGGCGGACGACTTCCCGACATAAATCATCAAGCCAGCGCGGATCGCCGATGACCAGCTTAAAGCCGGTGGGTTTGCCGGTGAGGGTTCTCACCCGATGAATGAAATCCAGCAGCGCCGCCACATCAGCGATTTCAGGATGCCGATTCGGGCTGCGGGAATCCTGGCCAACGGGGATGCCGCGAATAGCGGCAATTTCCGGTGTCACCTTGGCTGCCGGCAGAATGCCGCCCTTGCCCGGTTTCGCGCCCTGACTGAGCTTGATTTCAAACAGCTTGACCTGGGGGTTTGCCGCTACTTCGCGCAAGCGGGCTTCATCCAGACCGCCTTGTCCATCGCAGACCCCATATTTCGCCGTGCCGATTTGAAAGATCAGATCGGCGCCGCCGGCCAGATGATATGGCGACAGGCCGCCCTCGCCGGTGTTCATCCAGCAACCGGCCAGCCGCGCCCCGTTGGAGAGCGCCAGCACCGCCGGCTTGGAGATCGCGCCGTAGCTCATCGCCGAGATGTTGAAGAAACTGCCTGCAGCATAGGGCTGGGCGCACTCCGGGCCGATGACCAATGGCGGCGGCATCTTCGCCGTTGTGGTTTCCAGCGCCGGAAAAGTGGCGTTGGCAAACAGCAGTGTTCCCGGCGGGCGCAAATCGCGAGTCGATCCGAACGGCTGGGTGTTATCCAGATTCTTCGCCGCCCGATAGACCCAGGCGCGCTGGGCGCGGTTGAACGGCATCTCCTCCCGGTCCATGGCGTAGAAATACTGGCGAAAGAACACACCGAGATGTTCCATCCGGTAACGCAAGCGCCCGATCACCGGGAAATTGCGGCGAATGGCGTGTTGGGTCTGGGTGATATCGATGAGGTAGAAAATAGCGATCAGCAGGACGCCAACGCCGACGGCAAAGACAAACAACGCTGCCATTACCGCCAAAAAAGTCGTTATAAAACCCGGTAGATCGAGAGTCATCATGGCAAGCCTCCAGTTGGGAAACCATGCACTGTGACCGCTATTCTACTGCGTTCTCTGTTGAATGAGGGAAATGAAAACGGGTATCCAATCTTTTCAGCAGGTTACTGGATTCCCGCTGACGCGAGAATGACGGAAAGCGAACGTCCTGAATATCTATCCTCCTGTCAGGACTTTCGCTAAACCCGTAAATTCGTCATACCCGCGAAAGCGGGTATCCAAGCTTTTCAGCGACTTACTGGATTCCCGCCTACGCGGGAATGACGGAAAGCGAACGTCTTGTATCCATTAAGAAATGGTATCACGCATTTTCAATGCCAAATAAAAAAGGCGGCCCGAAGGCCGCCTTGCTATTACTGCGATACCGCAATCAAAAAACTAGCCGAGTTCCTTAATGCCCTGGATCAGCGCAGCGACCACTTTTTGCGCATCGCCGTAGACCATGCGGGTGTTATCGGCGAAGAAAAGCGCATTCTCGATGCCGGCGAAACCGACACCCTTGCCGCGCTTGATCACCTGCACGTTCTTGGCGTAATCCACATTCAGGATCGGCATCCCGTAGATCGGGCTGGACTTGTCATTACGCGCCGCTGGGTTGACCACATCATTAGCGCCGATGACCAACGCCACATCCGCCGTTGCGAACTCCTCATTGATCTCGTCAATATCGGTGATGTAGTCATAAGGCACACCCGCTTCGGCCAGCAGCACGTTCATGTGACCGGGCATCCGACCTGCGACCGGGTGAATGGCGAACTTGACGGTTGCGCCCCGCTCGATCAGCAGCTTGCACATTTCCCAAATCTTGTGCTGCGCCTGTGCCACCGCCATGCCGTAACCCGGCACGATGATGACCTTGGAGGCATAGGCCATCTGAATCGCTGCATCCTGCGGCTCCATGGGTTTGAGGCTACCGGTCACCTCTTGCGCTTCGCCCGTCCCCAGCGCCGCCCAGTTGCTGAACAGCACATTGGACACTGAACGGTTCATCGCCTTGGCCATCATCAGGGTCAGCAGCGTACCCGACGAACCGACGATGATACCGGCAATGATCATCGCCGAATTACCGAGTACAAAGCCCTCCAGCGCCACCGCCAGGCCGGTGAAGGCGTTGAATAGCGAGATCACCACCGGCATATCGGCGCCACCAATGGGCAGCGCCATCATCGCGCCGAAGGCCAAGGCCAGCAGGAAGAACAGCGTGATCAGCGGGCCGCTGGTGCTGTGACTAACCGCGACGATCAAGCCCAGCAGCACCGCGCTGGCAAAGATCGCCAAATTGACCTTCTGCTGACCGGTGAAGCGGAACTTGGCGTCATCCTTGAAAAACTTCAGCTCCTGCAACTTGCCAAAGGCCACCACCGAGCCGGAGAACGACACCGCGCCAATCAGCGCACCGGCTACCGCCATGATCAGGACCGAGGTTCCCGGTGCGGTCGCTTTGTCGCCGTGATCCTTCAACAGTTCCACCGCCGCAATCGCCGCCGCCGCGCCGCCGCCCATGCCGTTGTAGATCGCAATCATTTGCGGCATGGCGGTCATCGCCACCTTCTTGGCTCCATACCACGCAATTGCGCCGCCAATGGCAATGGCAATCAGCATCAGCGCATAGTTGGTGACGCTGACATGCGCGGTAATCTGCGGATGAACGAAGCTGACCACCGTAGCCAGCACCATTCCGTAGCCCGCCCAGATGATACCGCTGCGGGCGGTGGTCGGGTGCGACATCCGTTTGAGGCCGAGGATGAACAGCGCGGCCGTCAGAAAATAGACCGTTTCAATCAGATAACCCATGACTTACTTCTCCTGGCCCTTGCTGCTCTTGAACATTTCCAGCATCCGCTCGGTGACGAAGTAGCCACCGACCGCGTTGCCAGCGCCTAGCAACACGCCGAGAAAGCCAATCGCCTGCTCCAGCGGGGTCACAGCCTGGCCGAGCGCCACCATCGCGCCGACCAGCACGATGCCATGGACGAAGTTGGTGCCGGACATCAGCGGGGTGTGCAGAATCACCGGCACCTTGCCGATAATTTCATAGCCGAGAATACCGGCCAGCATCAGGATGTAGATGGGAGAGAAGAACGAGACTACTGCTTCCATAACGGTTCTCCAGGCGGCTATTGTGCGAGCAATTTGCGGGTCGGCTCGTGACAGATTTTTCCGTCACGGGTCAGCGCGCTCTTGGCGATCACTTCATCATCCCAGTCCAGGTTCAGAGCGCCGTCCTTGAGCATCGGCGACAGGAAGTTGTACAGGTTCTTGGCGTACATTTCGCTGGCCGGCACCGGGAAGCTGCTGGGAATGTTGAGCGGGCCGGCGATGAGGACCCCGTTGTGTTCATAGGTTTCGCCAGGGCGGGTCAATTCGCAGTTACCGCCGGATTCTGCCGCCAGATCCACAATGACCGCACCGCGCTTCATGGCCTCAACCATCGCAGTGGTGATGATCTTTGGCGCATCCCGGCCCGGAATGGCGGCGGTGGTAATCACCGCATTGGCTGCCGCAATGTGCTTGGCCAGTACATCCGCCTGCTTCTGCTTTTCTTCAGCGGTCAGTTCACGGGCATAACCGCCCTCGGCGGCGGCATTGACCCCGGTATCAATCATCTTGGCACCGAGCGACTCAATTTCCTGCCGTGCTGCTGGGCGGATGTCATAGGCTTCGACCATTGCGCCCAACCGGCGACAGGTCGCAATCGCCTGTAACCCGGCTACACCCGCGCCGACGATAACCACCTTGGACGGCCGGATGGTGCCGGCGGCGGTGGTCAGCATCGGAAAGAAGCCGCTGCACAGATTCGCCGCCAACAGCGCGACTTTGTAACCGGACACCGCCGCCTGTGAAGACAGCACGTCCATGGACTGGGCGCGGGAAATGCGCGGGATCAGTTCCATGGCAAAGCTGGTGATGTTCTTGGCCAGCAGGCGCTTGACCAGCTCCGGGTTGCGATGTGGCTGCAAAATACCGAGCAGGATGGTGCCGTCCTTGAGCAACTCGACCTCTTCCAGAGTCGGTGGTTGCACCTTGAGTACCACGTCAGCCTCGGCGTACAGCGCCGCAGCGCCCTCCACCAGCCGACTGCTCTTGGCGTAGCTATCATCGGCGAAAAAGGCGCTCGATCCCGCGCTTTTCTCGATCAGTATTTCGGCGCCGAGCTTGGCGAAACGCTCGGCCATCGTCGGGTCTAGGGCGACCCGCCGTTCTCCCGAAACGAGTTCTTTCGGGACGGCCATACGAACAGGCATGATGTGGTTCTCCTGAGGGTTGTTTTTACCGGACGCCCGCCCGCCCGGAAATTGGCACGAAAAAAGGCTTTCTTGAAGCCTTCTCAGTGATGCGAAGTGCTGCTAGGCATCCGCGCCGGCGGCGGGAAACGCACGATACTTTTGGTTTCAATCCGCACTCGCCAATGAAGGCGGGCGAAAGCCTTTAGAATATAGCCTAGACTTTGCGTATCACAAAGACTCAAGCCGTCAAAATACTATCGACCTCTTCCAAGCGCCTCGGCAAACTACCTCCTGCTTTGGCGTCTAACGGGTGTCAGTCTGAGGTCACATTGACATGCGACTCTAGAGCGCATCCTTGAGGAAAAGGTCACGGGTGAACTATGTACGGATTGGAGCATGGGCTGGAGCAGCAAGTTCTGCACACCGACGTTACGGGAATGCCGCTGGAGTGGGTGGATTACCAGCAGGCGGTGCGGCTGTATTACACCGGACAGGTGGCCTATAACTGCGGCACCATTCTGTATACGGTGTATGGGGGAATTAACGCCCGCAGTGGTCAGCGTAGCGTGATCGTGGTCAATTCCATTATTGCCACCCAAGGCGGCGCTTATGCTCAAATGCGCGCCCACCGCGATTATGTGCCGCCCCTGTCCAACACCGCGCTGTTCCGGCGTGATTGCAACACCTGTTTGTATTGCGGAGCAATTTTTCCGTTGCGGGATTTGTCCCGTGATCATGTGAAGCCCATCGTTCAGGGCGGGCGTGATCGCTGGAACAACGTAGTCACGGCCTGCAAGTCCTGTAATCATTCCAAGGGCGGCAGAACCCCGGAACAGGCGGGGATGCAATTGCTGGCGATTCCGTTCACGCCCAATCATGCGGAATATGTCTATCTTCAGGGTCGGCGAGTGCTGGCCGACCAGATGGATTTCCTCCGCGCCCACTTTCCCCGCTCCAGTCCCCTGCACCGGCGGCTGGCTGGATTATGCTGAACCGGCGTGGACACAAGCCGATGAGCAACGGTCAAGGCTTCCTGCATGAGGTATTCGGCGGTATTGCGGCCTTTGCCCAGCAGCATCTGGCTGAACACCGGTTGAATCAGGAACGGCTGGCGCTGATGCGGGAGGCCATCGAGCAGGTGGTGGACGCCAGCGAGCCACGGATTCGGCTGGTCGGTAATTACACCGAGAAGTTGCTGGATGCGGTCGAAACTGCGTTGCGCTACAGCGAGGGTCTCTTGCGGCGCCTGCCACCGGCGCTGGCGCTCAGCAGTCGGGCTTGGATGGCCGATCCCCGGGTCAACGCCTTTTTCGCGACAGCGGATGACCTGCGCTCCACGCTGAGCCTCGATCCGTGCATTCAGTCCTTTTTCAAGGACGGCAATCTTTCGGAATGTTTTGCCCTGATGCTGATGGTCAAGCGCGAAACCGCGACCTTCGGGATGGCGTTGCAAGGCGACATGCTGGTCCGCGAAGTCCCGCAAACCGTGGTCAGTTTCTCGCACCATCGGCTGTTTTTCCCGACCGCCAGCGAAACCGGATTGCGCCGGGAACTGCGGCAGCGGACGTTGATTTTTCTGGCGACCCGCGCCTTGGAGCATATCCACGAGCTGCGGACCCGGCGCAGTGATCTGGAAGAGCAGCGGCGGCAATTGCAGGCACAGTTGCGGGCGTTGCGCGGTCATGCGCGGGGGTTACAACCGATGTTGTCGGGCGCGGATGCGGATGGGATTCGACAGGCAGCGCTGGATCAGCGGCTGACGCAAACCGAACAGGACTTAGTGGTCGCCCGCAAGCAGTTGGGTACGTTGGACGATTATCTGGAACAGGTGCGGCAGGTACTGAGTCAACCGGAGACCTATTTGCAGATTCAGCCGTTGTCGCTGCGGCTTAACCGGCTCGGCGTCAAGCTCGATGCGAACTCGCCGGAGCCGGGCGAAACGATTGGGCTGTTTGAACTGACCTCGCTGGAAACGCAGCGGATCGGGGTGCTGGTACGGTTTGGCCGCGAGAGGTGATCGCTGCCTGCTTGAGAGACTGCCTAAAAAATAAGACGTTGAATTTTAATATATTTTTTTGAAAAAATAGGGGGTGAAAGTAGAGCTGAACTCAACAACCACCGGCTGAAAGCCGGTGGGTTGAAGTAACGGACTGAAAGTCCATGTGCGCGTCGACTGAACGACGCGCCTAAGGTTCAACCCGAAAGTCACGCGCGGGATCCGGTTCAACGTGATGATCCAGGTACTCTTGAATCCTCTCTTCCGTCATATCGCCCACCGTCACGCAAAAATAGCCCCGTGCCCAAAAATGCCGTCCCCAGTAGCGCTTCTTCAATTCCGGGAATTCCTCTGGCTCCTATACCGATAGTCCATCTCGACTCCCCTGGCTAGTGGCTAACAGGTTTAGCAACTCTACCCGCGTTAGGGCTGGAGATGAAATCTACCTAAAGGCGGGGGTTTTAACCTTACATATTGAAATAAATCTATAGAGAAATGGTATGACATAGCAGTAGGTTCAAATCCTACAGGGCCCACCACAAAATCAACGCCTTGCCACGCTTTTCGGTAGGGCATTTTCTTTGGGTGTGCCGGAATTTGTGCAGATGATCCTTGGGTAGGAAATCCGCTCGGCATGTTCAGCAAGATGGTCTGCGCCTAAATGGGCATATTTCAGCACCATTTCCAACGTCGCCCATCCACCCAATTCTTTGTCAGAACTACCTGCGTCCGCTCCGGTACAGCTCTCGCGTCTTCAATGCTCGCCCGTGCAACTGTACGGCCAGCGCGGCGCGGGTCAGCCGCTTGACTTCGCTTAGCACCGTGGGATCGACCAGAATCCCGTCGCGCAACGCCAGCAATCCTTGACCAGAGATCGGGACGCCCAGCTCGGTTCGATGGACGGCCAGCGGTCCCCGGTCCAGAACATAACGGTAATGTTCCTCGGCGACGATAGGCATTCCGCTGATGGCTTCACAATCCAAAGTCAGGCCGTAGCCCAATTCTTCCAGCAGCCGTTTCTCGAACCGCCGCAGTGGCGGCTCTTCGCCGGGCACCGTGACCAGCTCCGCCAATAGAACTTCGTAAGCGGCGAACAGGCCGGGCAACGGGTCCAGACGCGGCAGCAGACGCACCAGCAGTTCATTGACGTACAGCCCAGCCAGCACCCGGTTCGGTGGCAAAGCGATGGGGAGTCCCGCTTCTTCGGCGGCAATGAGCGCCGCCAATTCGCCCACGCCACTCCAGGACAGCAGCAGCGGCGCGAACGGTTGCAACAGACCTTTCAACCGCGATTTGGGCGCTGCTGCGCCACGCGCCACTAGACCCAGCCGGCCTCGTTCCTGACTGAAAACTTCTAGCAGCACGCTGGTATTGCGGTAGGGACGGCGATGCAGGATAAAAGCGGATTGCAGCAGGGCGCGCATGAAGCAGACAGGGCGATGCGACGCAGAATCAGATCAAGATGCGCCAGGATCGGCGTAACCCAAACTGCGCAACGCCCGCTCGTCATCAGACCAACCCTCGCGCACCTTGACCCAGGTTTCCAGAAATACCTTGCGTCCGAGCAGCCGTTCCATATCCTCGCGAGCTTGGCGGCCTACTTCGCGCAGCGTCGTTCCGCCCTCGCCAATGACGATGCCCTTCTGGGTTTGGCGTTCGACCCAGATCACGGCATGGATGCGCACCAGTCGCCCTTCTTCAGCAAACTGCTCAATCTCCACCGTCAGGGCGTAGGGGAGTTCTTCACGCAGCAATCGGGTCAGTTTCTCGCGGATCAATTCAGCCACCAGGAAGCGCTCGCTGACCGTGGTGATCTGGTCTTCCGGGAATAGAAACGGTCCGACCGGCAGCAAGCGAGCGATGACTCGCGCCAATGCCATCACGTTATCCCCCTTGATCGCGGCAAGAGGCACGACTTCGACAAAATCCCGCTTGTCGGCCATCTCGCGCAGGAACGGTAGCAACCGCGCCTTGTCGGCAATCCGATCTACCTTATTGACCGCCAGCACCACCGGTCCCGCAAACCCGGTCAGTCGTTGCAATACATCCTCGTCTTCTTCAGTCCAGCGTAAAGCTTCAATCAGAAACACTACGACATCTACATAGCTCAGTACACTGGCCGCCGCCCGGTTCAAGTAGCGGTTCATCGCCCGCCGGGTTTGGCGGTGCAAGCCGGGGGTGTCCACATAGACGATTTGGGCTTCTGGCAGAGTCTGGATGCCGAGAATGACATGGCGGGTCGTTTGCGGCTTGGGCGCGGTGATGCTGATCTTCTGGCCGATGAGCCGGTTCAGCAGGGTGGACTTGCCGACGTTAGGGCGGCCCAGCAGGGCGGCGTAGCCGGCGTGCGTAGTCGCAATTTCAGTTTCTGTTTTGGTCACTGCATCTGCTCCAGCACCAAGCGGGCGGCTTCCTGTTCGGCCTTGCGCCGGCTATTCCCCACCGCCACCGCACGGAACTCGGCCACTGCGCATTCCACCCTAAAGCTTTGCGCATGCGGCTCGCCATGGATTTCCAGTACGTTGTACATCGGCAAGGGTTGTTGGCGGGCTTGCTGATACTCCTGCAAGCGGGTTTTGGGATCTTTCAACTCGCTGGCGCTGGCCAGTTCCTCAAGGCGCTCCCGGTACAAATGCAGAATCACGGTGCGACCGGCTGTCAATCCGCCATCCAGATACGCCGCTCCGAAAATCGCTTCCAGCGCATCCGACAGAATAGACTCACGCTGCGAACCGCCGCTCTTGAGTTCGCCCTGTCCCAACCGCAAGACCTTACCCAAATTCAGGCTGCGGGCCAGTTCCGCCAGCGCCTCACCTTTGACCAAACTGGCTCGCAGCCGACTTAATTCACCCTCGCTGGCTTTGGGATAGCGTTGGAACAGGTATTCAGCGATCACCAGGCTCAACAAGGCATCGCCCAAAAACTCCAGCCGCTCGTTATTGTAGACTGAGGCACTGCGGTGGGTCAGCGCTTCTTCAAGCAATTCAGGCTGTTGGAAGGTATAATCCAGAGCAGTGCATAACTGCGTAGCCAGTAAATTCACGGGGTTAAAGGAATCGCTTCGTTGACTTTCAGCACCACATGCAATCCATAGAACAGCGGTTGATCATCCTCATACACCAGATCGAGGACTCGCCCACTACGGTCATTGCGAAGTTTGAGATCCTTGGCGGTGATCTTGTCCACATAGCCAATATCAAACCGCTTTTGAATCGCGGTCTGAATCTCAGCCAAGCCCATCTGCGCCAGTTGCGGCTCTTTGCGGATGCTCTCGATGGTGGATTTAATAGTGAAATACTGGATATACATTGGAATGACCTTCATCGCGATCAACGCCATGAATCCGAGTACAACGATCAGCAGCAGCATCCCAATCACGGTCAGGCCGCGCTGCCGTTTACTCGATTCCCGCCTCATCAGTTTTGTTGCCCGCATCGCTCGTGCCCCCCGGTTCGCTTATTTAATACTATTGCCAATTCGACCGCATTGACCGTTGAAGGTAATGCAGTCCCAATTCATCCAGATGAAGAAAGCTTTGCCGATCAGGTTTTCTTCGGGTACCGGCCCCCAGACCCGACCATCGCTGCTGTTATCGCGATTGTCACCCATCATGAAATAATGCCCCGGCGGCACCTGGTAATCCCAACCGACCGTGCCATCCGGATCGCGGCGGGGTTGGAGGCCGGACCAAAATCCCGCTAAACCCCAACGTCCATCGGCTAGAATCTGAATCCGATGTTTAGCTTCCCCCAACTGTTCTTCAAATTGAAGATAAGCGGGCATGGTCGGGTCATTAGGCAACGGCGTCAGCGCTACCGGCTGGCCGTTGATGGAGAGTTGCTTGCCGTGATAGGCCACCCGATCCCCGGGCAGACCGACCGCCCGCTTGATATAGGCCACCGCTGGATCAGGCGGGTAGCGGAACACCACCACATCGCCACGTCGTGGCAAGCTGTTGCTGATCACCTTGGTATTCAGCACCGGCAAACGCAGGCCATAGGTGAATTTATTGACCAGGATGAAATCGCCCTTGAGCAGCGTCGGCACCATGGATTCCGACGGGATGCGAAACGGCTCGACGATAAATGAACGCAGCACCAGCACTGCCAAAATCACCGGAAAGAATGACTTCGACAAATCCACATACCACGGCAGTTTGATCTCGGCGACTGACCTAATCTTGCCAGCGCTGCTGACCAGCGCGGCGCGGCGCGGGGCCAAAACCAGGGCGTCCAACAACCAGATACCGCCGGTCAACCCGGTTAGAACGACTAAAACAGCGGCAAAATCAATGTTCATGGGTATGACGATCCAGCGGCGACACCGCGCCTCTCATGGGTTTTTACCGACCTGCAACACCGCCAGGAACGCTTCCTGCGGGATTTCCACTTTACCGACCTGCTTCATCCGTTTCTTGCCGGCCTTCTGCTTTTCCAGCAGCTTGCGCTTGCGACTGACATCGCCCCCGTAACACTTGGCCAGCACATTCTTACGCAACGCCTTGACGGTAGTGCGGGCGATAATTTGGCTGCCAATAGCGGCTTGAATGGCGACTTCAAACATCTGCTGATGAATCAGTTGCTTCAGCTTGACGGTCAGCTCGCGGCCCCGGTACTGCGCCTGATCACGATGGACGATAGCAGAGAGCGCATCCACCTTCTCGCCATTAATCAGCACGTCCAGCTTGACCAGCGGCGCGGCCTGGAACCGCTCCAGGCTGTATTCAAACGAAGCAAAGCCACGACTCACCGATTTAAGGCGGTCGAAAAAATCCATCACCACTTCGCTCATCGGCAACTCAAAACTCAGTTGCACCTGCCCCCCCGCGTAATTCAAGCCCCGTTGCGCCCCACGTTTTTCAATGCACAGGGTAATGATGGCGCCCAGATAATCCTGCGGCGTCAGAATATGCGCCACGATAATGGGTTCACGAATTTCGGCAATTTCATTGCTCGGCGGCAACTTGGCGGGATTGTCGATCTTCAGAACTTCATCGCTGGTGGTCAGCACTTCGTAAACCACCGTCGGCGCAGTCGTTACCAGATCCAGGTTATATTCCCGCTCAAGCCGCTCCTGAACGATTTCCATGTGCAGCAAACCGAGGAAACCGCAGCGAAACCCGAAGCCCATCGCCTGCGAAGTTTCCGGCTCGAAATACAGCGAGGCATCATTGAGCCGCAGTTTCTGCAACGCCTCGCGCAAATTGCCAAAGTCGTCAGAATTGACCGGAAACAATCCCGCGAACACCCGCGGTTGAATCTTCTGAAACCCCGGTAACGCTTCACTCCCCGGGCGATCCGCCCCAGTAAAGGTATCGCCCACCGGTGCCCCGTCAATCTCCTTGATCCCAGCGATGATATAGCCGACATCACCCGCGTTCAGCACTGGTTGTTCACTGCGCTTGGGGGTGAAAATACCGACCGATTCCACTTGAAAAACCCGTCCGGTGGACATCACCTGAATCTTTTGCTTGGGGGTAATCCGGCCGTCCACCACCCGTACCAGTGAGATCACGCCAACAAAGTTATCGAACCAGGAATCAATGATCAGCGCCTTGAGCGATCCCTCCGGCTGACCTTTCGGGGCCGGGATGCGGGCGATGATTTCCTCCAGCAGCTCCGCAATTCCAAGACCGGTTTTGGCGCTGACATGCAAAGCATGGCTGGCGTCCAAGCCGATGATATCGCCGATCTCTCGAGCAACCCGCTCCGGATCCGCCGAAGGCAGGTCAATCTTGTTGAGTACTGGCAAAACTTCCAGACCCTGCTCCATAGCGGTGTAGCAGTTGGCGACACTCTGCGCCTCGACGCCTTGGGCGGCGTCTACTATCAGCAACGCGCCTTCGCAGGCCGCCAGTGAGCGGGACACCTCGTAGGAAAAATCCACATGCCCCGGCGTATCAATGATATTGAGCCGATAGATTTGGCCGTCGCGAGCCGGATAGCGCAACGATACACTTTGGGCTTTGATGGTGATGCCGCGCTCCCGCTCCAAGTCCATCGAATCGAGTACCTGATCGGCCATTTCCCGGGCGCTCAGTCCGCCACAGATTTGAATGAAGCGATCAGCGAGGGTGGACTTGCCGTGGTCGATGTGCGCGATGATCGAAAAATTGCGAATGTGATCCATAATTCCATTACAGGCCGGTCGCCAGTCGCGTTCCCTGCCGTCAAGCGTCCGTGGTCAATAAGTAAAGCCCCCGTCGCCGTTCAGACTTGGAGGCTTGCGAGTACCCATACTTCAGAAAGGCGCCGGATTATAGCGTTATCAAGGCGAAGAAAGCACACCGGTAGCCATGGCCGCCACCGCGAGCCGCCGCAGCACCACCGGTTGGAACCGTGCATCATCCTGCCAGCGACGAGACCAGGTACGCGCTACCAGAAACCCCAGCCCCAAGCCCACCGCGCCGGACAGCATCACCGGTTGATCACCCGCACCCGTAAACACGGTTTGTCCCAATATTGCACCCCCCAGTAGCAGCACCAGCGGCAACAGGTAAACCAGCAGCGATCCGCCGAGTAATGCCCCCTCGGCCAGACCGACGATGACACTATCACCCGGTTGCAACGGCAAATTCGAGATGGCTCGCACTCGCGCCCGTCGGTCACCCCATGCCTTCGCCAGCACTGCGGTGCCACAACCCTCGCTGGTGGCGCAGGCGCTACAAGCGGACCGGCGCTGGGTTTCCACCCAAGCGTAACCGTCGCCCACTTCCACTACAACGGCCTGTTCTTCAATCATGGCTTGCCGGCCTCGGAATCGGGTTGGATGGCTATAGCAATACGCTGCACCGTCGCCGCCGGCACTTCACCGACCACGAGAATTTGATGACCGCTCACTACAGTACCGAAGGCGTTCATTGAACCCATTTGGGAACTGCCCTGCAACAGCGGCGGTGTTCCGTCCAGTTTTTCCACGAACACTGAAATGGTCGCCAGCCCGTCGGAAAACACCAGGTGCTCGGTTGGAGGGTGACTGGGCGCTTTGGTAAAGCGGTTGTGCGAAACCTTAACAAAACCTTCCGGCAGTTGATCAATCCGCCAAGCCGACCGCGTCACCGGCTCGCCAATGGGAGAATCGGCGCCCTTGGGATTTGGACTCGCTTCCGCTGCTGTAGTCGCTGCCGGCAGGGCTGAAGAAGTGAAAGCGGCATCCTCAATCTGGGGCTTGACTTGCAAATCAGTGAACATCAATTGCTCGACTGGATAGCCTTTTTCATCCAGCAACGCCGAGCGCAGCACTATCCCATTGCGCCGATCCAGCCACAGCCGGTAACCGAACCGCCAAGCATCATGCGGTTTGATGGCGATTATTTGGGCATCCAGCCCAGCAACGCGATCCTTGCCCACCATCTCCAGTGCGTAATGGCTTTCCAGCCGACCGAGTTCCCGGGGAATGGACAGCGGGAAGGGTGAACGTGGGTACTCACTGCCTACAAAAGTAGTGTGTTGCTTCGGTAATAAACAGATGACGCTGTTATTAGCCACCATAATTTCACGGGGCGGGCCGCTTAATGAGTATAGCCTCCGCCGCTGCTGACCCTCGGTTCCACCGCCATTCACGATGCGCATGGCCTCGAGGTGCGGTCCCTGAACGTAAATGAAGGTGCCTTCGTAGCTCAGGGTCTGGGTGGATTGCAGCATCTGTTCCAGCCAGTGTCTGGCATCCTCGATAACCGGTTGCGTCCAACTGGTCGGCGGTAACGTGCTGGTGGCGAGCGCCAAGGTCGCACAATACAGGAGCTTGCGCTTCATGCGCCTTAGCGTTCGGTTTGATAACCGACCATACGCACATAGGGCAACATGCCGTGCATGCTGTTCATGGACGCATAGCCGTTATGATTAACCAGATAGCTGCCCAACCGGGCTTCGACCGGTTCGCTGGCAGGATCGCTGCGCTGGATAGAGGCCACGGTCTGGATCGGGAGAGCAGTAGCAGAAATGGGAAGGGCGGGAGTAGCAGCGGCTAGCTGGGCAGTGGGCTGAATGTCGGTTTGGGTTAGCTTCAACCCGAATAGAGCCATCAGCACCACCGACGCGGCCAGTGCAAACCCAGTGACTGGTTTGTACCAGGTCGGCAGCGGCTTGGCACCGGGTAGCGGCAACGGTTCGGCTGCGATGGCTTGGCGGATACGCGCAGCGAAATCGGTATCAATCATCGCTGGCAAATGATCCTGTAATGCATCACTGATGAGATGGTAGCGTTCCCATCGATCCCGTGCATCGCGATCCCGACTGAGGCGCCGCAGCGCCAGATCGTTCTCAATATCTTGCAATTCACCGTCAACCATCGCCGAAAGCTGGCTTGCCACGACGCTCATATCATTGGCGAATGGCACCGGTTGTTGTTCAGCCGTCTTATCTGCCATGACTCTATCCCGAAACTAATTCAATAGTGGACGCAATTTGGTATCAATCGATTCCCGCGCCCGGAAAATCCGGGAACGCACTGTTCCGATTGGACACCCCATGGTTTGGGCAATTTCCTCATAACTCATTCCCTCAAGTTCCCGAAGGGTGATTGCGGTGCGCAGATCCTCCGGCAACTCCTCGATAGCCCGAAACACAGTCGCCCCGATCTCATCCTTAAGCAGTAACCGTTCAGGCGTATCGTATTCTTTCAGAAGAGATTGACCTTCGTATTGCTCAGCCTCGTGGGCATCAATATCAGAACCCGGCGGACGCCGGCCTTGGGCAACCAGGTAGTTTTTGGCTGTGTTAATAGCGATGCGATACAGCCAAGTGTAAAAGGCGCTATCCCCGCGAAACCCGGGTAGCGCACGGTAGGCCTTGATGAATGCCTCCTGGGAAACATCCTGGGCTTCGCTGGGATCATGCACATAGCGAGAGATCAGTTTGATGATCTTGTGTTGGTACTTGCGCACCAGCAGATCGAATGCACCCTTGTCGCCTTTCTGTACTCTGTGAACTAAATCACGATCCAGATGACCTTCGCCCATCCGGGCAGACCCCTTTAGACTCAATAGCAATTTCCCTGCAAGCATGACGATAGACCAAGGACTGCTCCGTTAGTTCGTGTGCTTACCGGGGTGTTATAGTGTGGACGTGCAGTAGTGGAATAACATCACGGTGGGCTAAACCGCACTGCGCGGCATTCTCGCCTGCAACCATACCCCATTCACAGAACCGCTCACAAGCCATGACTATCTCTCATCTTTCCACCGATGTCCTGATTGTCGGGTGCGGTGCCGCCGGTCTCAGTCTGGCGCTGCGATTGGCTGAGACCGCTCAGGTTATGGCGCTCGCCAAGGGACCGTTGTATGAAGGCAGCACATACTACGCTCAAGGCGGAGTGTCAGCGGTACTGGATGCCGGAGATTCCATCGAGTCTCACCTGCAAGATACCTTGATCGCCGGAGCAGGTCTGTGCCATACCGACGCGGTGCGTTTCACGGTGGCGCATGGCCGGGAAGTGATCGAATGGCTCAGCGCCCAAGGCGTACCGTTCACCAAGGAATCGACTGCTGATGGCAACGTGGACTACCACCTACACCGTGAAGGCGGTCACAGCCATCGGCGGGTCGCTCACGCTGCGGACGCCACTGGCCGCGCCATTCAGACCACGCTGGAGGAGCGCGCTCGCCAGCATCCCGGCATCACCTTATACGATCATTACAGCGCCGTGGATTTGATCGCCAGCCGCAAGCTGGGATTGAGCGGCAATCGCTGCCTGGGTGCTTATGTGCTGAATCGGCAAACAGGCCGGGTTGAAGCTATCGCGGCTCGTGTCGTGGTACTGGCCACCGGCGGAGCCAGCCGGGTCTACCTGTATTCCAGCAACCCGGACGGTTCCACCGGTGACGGTATTGCCATGGCGTGGCGGGCCGGCTGCCGGGTCAGCAACATGGAATTCATGCAATTTCACCCGACCTGTCTTTATCACCCCAAAGCCAAGTCGTTCCTGATTTCCGAGGCGGTGCGCGGCGAGGGCGGCGTACTACGCCTGCCGGATGGCAGCCGCTTTATGCACCACTTCGATCCCCGGCTGGAACTGGCCCCACGCGACATTGTTGCCCGCGCCATTGACCATGAAATGAAACGACTGGGTGCGGAGTGCCTCTATCTCGATATTAGCCACAAGCCGGCTGCTTTCATCCGCGACCATTTCCCCAACATTGACGCCAAGTGTCGAGAATACGGCTTCGACATGACCCAGGAACCACTGCCCGTAGTGCCGGCGGCGCACTACACCTGTGGCGGGGTGATGACCGATTTGGCCGGACGTACCGATCTGGAAGGGCTGTACGCGATTGGCGAGGTCGCTTTTACTGGCCTGCACGGTGCAAACCGCATGGCGAGTAACTCGCTGCTGGAGTGTCTGGTGTTTGCCGCCGCCGCCAGTGCCGATATTAAAACCTGTCTGCGTCAGGTCCCGGAGTTACCCGCCTTGCCGGCATGGGACGAAAGTCGGGTGACCGACTCGGATGAAGATGTCGTGGTCACCCATAACTGGCAGGAATTGCGGCGGTTTATGTGGGATTACGTCGGCATTGTCCGCACCAACAAACGCCTGCAACGGGCCAAGAATCGGGTGGATTTACTGCTGCGGGAAATTGCGGAGTATTACGGCAATTTCCGCATCAGCGCCGATCTGATTGAGCTGCGCAATCTGGCGCTGGTGGCCGACTTGATCATCCGTTCGGCGCTGGAACGCAAGGAAAGCCGGGGCTTGCATTACACGCTGGACTATCCGGCGAGCAACGATACGGCATCCCCACACGATACCATCCTGGTACCGGAGCATTTTGCCGGCAAAGAATGGGATCCCCGATGGTCGGACTCCACCAGTTGATCCATGCCAACGCCATCAGGGCTGATCGGGTTCGTCAATCTTGGTCTGGGTTCGCAACCAGACCCGCAATCGTCGCAACGCTTCGGCGTCTGCAGCATCGGGTAATAGCGTCAGCGACCGGTGTTTGCCGGTTTCCAGCCGGAAATTCAAAATAACGATACTCGGATGGGCATAACCGCCACTAAGCCAAGCGTGATGGATCGTTCCATCACCGGTTTCAAGCCGCCAGCGGCCATCCAGCAGTTCAATATGGGCGATAAAATCGCGCCCCCGCCCATCGCCGTATTGCCACCCGAACCTGAGCAGCGCCAGCGTGATACCAGCGATGAATCCGGCTTTGACCCAGAGCGGCACGGTGGAAATGACAACGGCGACGCCAGCTAACAGATGGCCGATACCGCCGCAAATCAGCAAAAGCCGCGAGGGACGCAGATCGAGAATTAAAGATACGCGGCTACGCATTCCTGATACGGAGCTTAACGCGAATCCGGGTCTACACCCAACTGCCGCAACCGCTCGGCCAACCGTTCAGCGCGAAGTTGAGCAACCTCGGTTTGCTGTTGCGCAGTTTCGGTGTGCTGGCGGGCGACTTCGGCTGCGGTGGGCAACAAAGCACCTTCTGGAGTGAACCAGCGCAGCCAAACCGTGGTGACGCCCCGGAAGGTTCCCGTCCAACGTCCCAAATCGAGATTCAGGGCCGGACTATGCAGGCGACCTTGGGGATCAGCGACCAGTGGGTAGTAGTCATTGCCATGCAGGGTGAAGCCCGCGAAATCTTCAGGGTTGAAGGGGTCGTACCCGTAGTATTCCGGGACATGCATCTGACGGGCGTAGAGGGTTTTCTTGTGGGTCTTATCGTGGTGGGCGGTGCTGGCCGACAGCAGTTCGACGACGACATCCGGTCCCTTGCCCTGCTCCCAGATCACCCAACTCTTGCGCTCGCCGCGTGATACGTCCAGCGCCACGAAGAAATCCGGGCCGATGAAGGTGTTGTGGCGCACCTGTTCCAGACTGTAGTAAAGGAACATGTTGCCACCAGCGAAACCGTCGCCCCGCGCTTCCAGCCAGAGATCGAGGACATCAATCAGCAAATCCATCTGCAAGTGGTGACGCATAGTTTCCATGGGTATTCCGTCATCGCAGGGGAGATCGTCCTGGGTGGGAGGAATGGCCGGCAAATCCACTACTGCGAACAGCGGGGGCGGTGGGGAAATCAGCAGCGCTTCCATGGAGTCGCCTCCTGAACGGTGGGGATCGGCGCGGTGGATAACGCATTTGCAGTTTAATTCAATCAGACGCCGGGCAACACTTCCTGTTTCAGCCAATCCGCCGGTATCGTTAGCTCAGCATACGGGATCAAGCTTCCTGATCCTCGGCCACGCGATCCCGGATTAAATCCCCTATCGGATCAGCGCCGGAGGGTAACCAGCCCAGGATTCTTCAAAAAAGCTGGTACAAGCAAAGCGGAACCCATCACGGTTCGATGTTGTGGTGGGTTTCAGCGTTTTGTGCCTTTGCCCGGCCTACGCAGTGAGCATTCAGCCTCACTACGATCCATCAGATTTGGATGAAGACATGTAGACGTGGGCGCAACTGGACAGGCATTAGTCGAATCAGGCGAGTGAGTATATGGCGACGGTCAAGCAGCGGGACGTCAATAAGCACCCGATTTCAGCAATGCTTTAATCTGTTGGGAAGCCTGCTGCATGTCGCGCCGCAAGGAGTCGATCTCGGATGGCGTTAGCAGTCTGGCCGGATTTGAGGAGATAGCGGGCTTCGGATTCGGTAAGGCAGTCGAATCCATACCCGAACCCGAAAACTTTGATCCACTGCGGGATTCAAGGTCGGCATAACGATTTCGCGCTGGCGCATTCAACATCAGAAGTTATGCAGAGTATTTCACCAGAGTCCGCATGATGCCGACGACTCGCGCTGTCACCGCATCCGCCGGAGTTTCCCGCCCGACCATATAGCTCATCAGCAGCGGGTCTTGCAGTTCCAGCAAATCCGCAAACGCTTGCTGATCTTCCGCTGCCGCATCAGGGTAATACTGCTCCAGATAACCCAGCGTCAGCAGATCCAGTTCCTTCATGCCACGCCGGCAGCGCCAACGCAATTTGCCCATCTGTTCATCCACTGCCAAATTCTCCTTAAATCAATAACGCCCCTCTCCCACTATTGATGAGAGAGGGGCGTCAGGGGGAATTAACGCCGCTCGACCATCATCTTCTTGATTTCCGCGATGGCCTTGGCGGGATTCAAACCCTTCGGGCAAGTCTTGGTGCAATTCATGATGGTGTGGCAACGATAGAGCCGGAACGGGTCTTCCAGATCGTCCAGCCGCTCGCCAGTGAACTCGTCGCGGCTATCCACGATCCAGCGGTAGGCTTGCAGCAGTACCGATGGCCCTAGATAGCGTTCACCATTCCACCAGTAGCTCGGGCAACTGGTCGAGCAGCAGGCGCACAAAATACACTCATACAGACCGTCCAGCTTGGCGCGGTCTTCCTTGGATTGCAGGCGCTCCCGCTCCGGCGGCGGGGTAATGGACTGCAACCACGGTTTGATCGAGGCGTACTGCGCGTAGAAATGGGTCAGATCCGGCACCAGATCCTTGATCACCGGCATGTGCGGCAACGGATAGACCTTGACATCGCCCTTGATGTCGTCAATGGCGATAGTGCAGGCCAGAGTGTTGACGCCGTCGATGTTCATCGCGCAGGAACCGCACACCCCTTCACGGCAGGAGCGGCGCAAGGTCAAGGTCGGATCCATCTCGTTCTTGATCTTGAGCAGGGCGTCCAGCACCATCGGGGCGCAGGTATCCAAATCGACCTCGTAGGTGTCCAGACGCGGATTTTCGCCGCTGTCCGGGTCCCAACGATAGATCTGGAAGCGCTTGATGTTCTTGGCGCCAGCCCCGGCATAGTAGGTTTTGCCCTTGCCGACGACCGAATGGGCGGGAAGATTGAATTGAGCCATGAGTATCGCCCTCTCAGTAGACGCGCTTCTTGGGTGGAACGTATTCCACCTCATCGGTCAGGGTATAGGTATGAACCGGTCGGTACTCGAAAGTTACCTCACCCTTGGGATCCAGCGATGCCAAGGTGTGCTTCATCCAGTTCTCGTCGTCGCGATCCGGATAATCCTCGCGGGCGTGGGCGCCACGGCTTTCGGGACGGTTAATCGCCGATTTAATCGACACCATCGCGCAACCCAGCAGGTTATCGAGTTCCAGCGTCTCGACCAGATCGGAGTTCCAGACCATGCTGCGGTCAGTGACGCCCACATGCTCGAAGCCCGCGAAGACGTCTTCCAGCTTGTGGATGCCTGCGGCCATGGACTCGCCGGTGCGGAATACGGCGGCGTGATTCTGCATGGTGCGCTGCATCCGCAGTCGCAGGCTGGCGGTTGAATTTTCCCCGCGGGCATGACGCAGACCGTCGAAACGAGCGACGATCCGATCCACGCTGGCTTGCGGCAGCGCCGGGTGCGGCGTGTCCAGCTTGATCTTGTCGGCGCAGCGGTTGGCGGCGGCGCGCCCGAACACCACGATGTCGAGCAGCGAGTTGGAACCTAGCCGGTTAGCGCCATGCACCGACACGCAAGCTGCCTCACCAATCGCCATCAGGCCAGGAACCACATGATCCGGATCGCCGTCCTTGAGCCGCACCACTTCGCCATAGAAATTGGTCGGGATGCCGCCCATGTTGTAATGCACCGTCGGCAGCACCGGCACCGGATCCTTGGTCACGTCCACCCCGGAGAAGATGCGGGCGGTCTCGGCAATACCGGGCAAGCGCTCGTTGATGACTTCGGGACCGAGATGTTCGAGATGCAGGAAGATGTGATCCTTGTGTTCGCCGACGCCACGTCCTTCGCGAATTTCAACCGTCATCGAGCGACTTACCACGTCACGGGACGCCAGATCCTTGGCATTTGGCGCATACCGCTCCATGAAGCGTTCGCCGTTGGAGTTGGTTAAATAGCCGCCCTCGCCGCGACAGCCTTCAGTCAGCAGACAGCCTGCGCCGTAGATGCCGGTGGGGTGGAACTGGGTGAACTCCATATCCTGCAACGGCAGGCCGGCGCGCAACACCATGCCGTTACCGTCACCAGTGCAAGTGTGAGCCGAAGTGGCCGAAAAGTAGGAACGGCCATAACCGCCGGTTGCCAGCACCGTGGTGTGGGCGCGGAACACATGCAGCGTACCCTCGGCCAAATCCCAGGCCACCACGCCATGGCAGGCGCCGGCATCGTCCATAATCAAATCCAGCGCGAAGTATTCGATAAAAAACTCGGCGTCGTGCTTGAGCGCCTGCTGATAAAGGGTGTGCAGAATGGCATGGCCGGTGCGGTCGGCAGCGGCGCAGGTGCGCTGGGCAGTGCCCTCGCCGTAATTGGTGGTCATGCCGCCAAACGGGCGCTGATAAATTTTGCCTTCTTCAGTGCGCGAGAACGGGACACCGTAATGTTCCAGCTCGATCACCGCCGGGATGGCCTCACGGCACATATATTCAATGGCGTCCTGGTCACCCAGCCAGTCGGCGCCCTTGATGGTGTCATAGAAATGCCACTGCCATTTGTCGGTGCCCATGTTGCCGAGCGCCGCCGACATTCCGCCTTGCGCGGCTACGGTGTGACTGCGGGTGGGAAACACTTTGGTCAGGCAGGCGGTTTTCAGCCCTTTCTGCGCCATGCCAAAAGTGGCGCGCAATCCAGCGCCGCCAGCGCCGACCACGATCACGTCGTAATTATGATGAACCAGCTTATAGGTATCGGTGGACATGAAAAAACCTCAGCCTCTGATAGTGGGCGTCAAGCCAGTGCAATCTTGAGCACGGCGACGACGGAAATGGCGCCCAGCAGGAACAACACGAATTGCGTCGCCAGCACCGCGACAACCTTGGCTCCCTCTGGCCGGACATAGTCCTCATAGATCACCTGCATCCCCAGATTGGCGTGATAGAACGCCGCGAGCAGCAGAGTCACCATCAGGCCGGCTCTAACTGGATTGCTCAGCCAGTGCTGGAAGGTCTCATAGTCGGCGCGAGACACCGATAGCATGGAAATAACGAACCATAGCACCAGCGGCACCAGGGCGACCGAAGTGACGCGCTGCAACCACCAGTGGTGAGTGCCGTCTTTAGCGGTGCCCAGACCGCGAACGCGAGCGAGCGGGGTACGAATGCTCATTAGAGTTTCTCTCCTCAGGGCGCGGCGATCAGCCAGCACAGGAAGGTCAGAATGATGGAGGACCACACCACGGCCCAGCCGGATTGGGTGGCCTTCTCCATTTCGAAGCCGTGGCCGGCATCCCAGAACAGGTGGCGAATGCCGTTGGCCAGGTGGTAGAACAAAGCCCAAGTCCATAGGAACAGGAACAATTGTCCCAGCTTGGATCCCAGCACCATCTGGGCATGTTCAAAGGCTTCGGGACCGCGAGCAGCGGCCACCAACCAGTACACCAGCAGCAGTGTACCCACCACCAGCCCAGCGCCGGTGGCGCGGTGAGTGATGGACAGGATTGAGGTCATTTGCGGTCTGTAATAGGGACCGATCATGAACGGCGACAACGGCCGTTGTTTGGCTGACATACGGTGCTCCTTGTGGCGCAGTGGTAAAAGAAGGGTTATCGTTGTTGTGCGATGCAACAATCATAATCGAAAGCGGACCGGATTTCCGAAAACCTGACTTGGGACCGAACGCTTACTTTGTAATCAGCGCGGCGCAGAGCCTCGCTGGTTGGGGCCAGGTCTGATGATTAGAAGTCGATGCAGCGCCCGGCTTTTTCCCAATCGCCGTAGCGGGTGGGTTCGAGTCCTTTGGGACCGCCATATTCAGCGGGTTTTCCCGTTTTTTCAGTGGGTTGGGGCGGCGGGTCGGGAGTTACGGCGGACTGTGAAGGCAGCGTCGTCTGCGGGTCATTGTTATTCATGGCAACTCGCTGTGGGTTGAGGGATGGCGGAAGCTGAACCATCCTTGTCACATCCACCGCCGGGATCGCCGGAGGCTCCAGGCTTCGTGCCTTTGCAGCAACGGGAGCATCCCGGTCTACATTTTGTGGGGCTATTATGCCGATCACGTCTCTTGAACGCAATGAACCGGCGGTTAGCCAACACTCGTGACCTTCGAGCGTTTAATGTCTTTAATTGACATAAATATCAAAGGATTCTCTCTTATGAACGTGGAATGGCGTGATTTTCTTGAACGGGCTGGCGCTCATTGGGATAGTGACTCCGTGATCCATTTTGGCCAGCTGGATGCGGAGTCAAACGCGGCGCTGAGGGGCGATGTGTGCTGTGATTTATCCCACTTGGGCCTGATCGCTGTACACGGGCCAGATGCCGAGCGCTTCCTGCAAGGCCAACTGACCTGCGATGTTCGCCAGGTTACGCCAGAACACAGCCTGATCGGCGCACATTGCAACCCCAAGGGCCGTGCTGTAGCCGACTTTCGGCTGTTCCAGCGCGAGGATGCTTACTTTCTGGAACTGCCGCGCACGATGGTGGATCCCCTGTTGCTTCGGCTGTGCAAGTATTTATTGAGAGCCAAGGCCGTATTGGAAAATGCCAGCGATGCGTTGGCGCGGATCGGAGTCGCGGGGCCGAACGCGGCAAGTTTGCTTGAATCCGCGATGGGCGCGGTTCCAGCAACGGTGAACAGCGTTATCGCAGCCGACAACATGATCGTAATTCGCCTGCCTGGACTCCAGCCGCGTTTCGAGCTGCACGGCGCGGCACGGGAATTGGGCGCGATCTGGAATGCGCTGGCACGCGACTTGGTGCCGGTTGGGACTGAATCGTGGCGGCTGCTCGATATTTTGGCCGGGATACCGACCATTTACCCCGCAACGATGGAAGCCTTTGTGCCACAGATGATCAATTTGCAGCAGTTGGATGGGATCAGCTTCCAGAAGGGTTGCTACACCGGGCAGGAAATCGTGGCGCGCACCCATCATCTGGGCAAGCTCAAGCGGCGAATGTATCTGGCTCGGGTGGACAGCGCTACCCCGCCGCGCCCCGGCGATCCGCTGTTTTCGCCGCAGGCCGATGCAAGTCAAAGCGCCGGGCAACTGGCCGACGCCTGTCGTCATCCCAATGGCGGTTATGCGGTGCTGGCGGTGGCGCTGATCGAGTGCGCGGAACAGGGCGAGTTGCGCTTGGGCGACGCCGGCGGACCGGTGTTGCAGTTGGAACCGTTGCCTTATGAATTTGATGGAGCGGCTTAGGCCATCGACGCTCAGCGGGAGCCGCTCAGTCTTCCGAGGGCATCCAGCCACCCATGTCCTTCCAGCAATTGACAATTTGGCAGAATAGTTCGGCGGTGCGTTCCACATCGTAAATCGCCGAGTGCGCCTCGCGCTCGTCCCAGCGAATGCCCGCCGCTTGCAGCGCCCGCGCCAGCACCGTCTGTCCATACGCCAATCCGGCCAGAGATACGGTGTCGAAGCTGCTGAAAGGATGAAAGGGATTACGCTTGATTCGGGTGCGGGCGACCGCCGCGTTCAGGAACCCCAAGTCAAAAAAGGAGTTGTGACCGACCAGAATGGCGCGGGTACAACCCGTGTCGCGCATTTCCCGGCGCACTTCTCGAAAAATAGCGCTCAACGCTTCGTTTTCTGGCACCGCAAAGCGAAAGGGATGATAGGGGTCAATACCATTAACCACCATCGAGGCGGGATCCATCCGCGCATCGGGAAATGGCTCTACATGGTGAGACAGGGTTCCGGCAGGACGCAGAACCCCTTGCCAGTCCATCCGCACGATAACCACAGCGATTTCCAGCAGGGCGTCGGTCTGGGCATTGAGGCCGCCGGTTTCAACATCCACGATGACCGGCAGAAAGCCCCGGAAACGGCGAGCAATAAGAGATTTGGAGGACGATTCGTTCATCCATGCAGCATAGCGAATCAGAGGCCGGATCGCACCCGCACCCGCTACTCAACTCGGCGTGTTGTGCGCCACCCAACGTGGGCCAGCGGCGGTTTCTTCACGCTTCCAGAACGGCGCTTTGGCCTTGAGTTCTTCCATGATCAAGCGGCAAGCCGCAAACGCTGCCGCTCGCTGCGCTGACCACACCGCCACCAGCACGATGGGATCGTTGGGCTGCAATGCGCCGACCCGGTGAATCACCAGCGCGTCCAGTAGCGGCCATTCCCGCGCTGCTGCTTCGACGATCCGCTGCAAGTGGCGCTCGGTCATGCCGGGATAGTGTTCCAGCGTCATCTCCTGCACCGTGGCGCCATCGTTGAAGTCGCGCATCGTGCCAATAAAGATCGCGGTGGCGCCGTATTGACCGTGCAACCCAGTCAGTGTGTTTTGATAACGCCCCAGTTCTACTAAGGGATCGAAAGGCGCGTCCCGCAGTTCGATCTTCACGCCCTAACCCCCCGTCACCGGCGGAAAAAATGCCACTTCATCGCCATCCCGCACCCTTTGCGTGAGTTCGGCGTATTCCATGTTTACCGCCGTCAGCGTATTCGGCGGCAAGGGTCTATCCAGCCACAGCGCGGCCCACACCTCCGCAACGGTCAACTCGGTAGCAGCGTCCAGCCGATCTTCAGCGCGGCCCAAACGGTCGCGCAAGCTGGCGAAGTATTTGATATCAATGCTCATCGGTTTTGCTTCCAGTCCCGCACTTGTCCAAGCGGTTGCTCATTCGAGCCGATCAAGCCGTGATCCAGCAGCCACTGCCGGGCGTCATCGGCATCCTGCTCGAACCAGGCACGGGCTGAACCCAGACGGAAGGTATAGCCCCAGGCATCCATATCGGCGCACATCCGCGCCTGACCGACACCGGGCAACGCATCCGCCAGCAGGATTTGTAAATAGCAGACCCCATCTTCCTCGATGCACTCGCCACCCGCGTCGGTATGCAGTTGAGCGCGGCGTTCGGCGTCCATGCAAAGGTAATGACCCGCCTCATGCAACGCCGAATGCAGCGGTGTGTCATCCCGCACGAACAAATGATCACCGATCAATCCCGCCTCGCTTTCGCCCCAGTAGCTACCGGGAATCTCCGCATCGGGCAGTATCCAAATTACGGTGAGGCCATAACCGGCCAGCAGCACGCTCAGCGGCTCACACCCCAACTCAGCGCAGGTCAATACTGATGAAGCAGCCAACCGTGCGCTCATGCCTTGCCCTTATCCGTCGTCACTCGCCGCCCCATGATCAGCACGTCGTATTCCCGACCATCCATTTCCGCGACCGCTGGTAACAGGCCCCATTGGGTGAAACCGAATTCGGCCAGCAAGCGCACACTCGGTTCGTTATGCCTAAATACGAACGCTAACAGGGTTCGTACTTCCCAATCGGGCGCACGGGCAAGCGCTTCGGCCAACAACATTCGGCCCACGCCCTGGCGCTGGCGGTCTGGTGCCACGTAGTAACCCAGTTCCACCGTGGCGTGATAGGCCGGACGTCCGTAAAACGACCGGACGCTCAACCAGCCAGCGATCCCGTGTTCATCCTCCGCTACCCACAACGGCCGCTGCTCTGGGCGGTGATCATGAAACCACGCCTCGCGCTGCTCGACCGTCACCGGTTCGGTATCAGCCGTTGCCAGCCGACCGGGAATACTGGCGTTGTAGATGTCCACGATGGCGGGCAGGTCTTGATAACGTGCGGAGCGAATATGCATGAGTCTGAACTCAATCAAGGGGTTTAATAACTAAATAGCATAAATAAGCAAGATGCAAATACAGTATTTTCCAGATAGACTTACCATTTCCAAGTCACCGCCGCCGCTTCGGCGCACGGAATCCTGCCTGTTGCAACCGTCGTTGAGGATACGTCATCCCATGAGCCGTACCTATCTGTTCACCTCTGAATCCGTCTCCGAAGGGCATCCCGATAAAATTGCCGACCAGATTTCCGATGCGGTGCTGGACGCCATCCTCGTTGAGGATTCCAAAGCGCGGGTCGCCTGCGAAACTCTGATCAAAACCGGCGTTGTGGTCCTGGCCGGTGAAATCACCACCACGGCATGGGTAGATTTCGATCAGATCGTGCGGGATACCGTGATCGGCATCGGCTACGACAATTCCAACGTCGGTTTCGACGGTGCCACCTGCGCGGTGCTGTCCTGCATCGGCAAACAATCCTCCGATATTGCCCAAGGCGTCAATCGCGATAAGCCAGAGGAACAGGGCGCCGGCGATCAGGGCTTGATGTTCGGTTATGCCTGCAATGAAACCGAGGTGCTGATGCCGGCCCCCATCACCTATGCCCATCGGCTGGTGCAGCGGCAAGCGGATATACGCAAGAGCGGCATCCTGCCGTGGCTGCGACCCGACGCCAAGAGTCAGGTCACTTTCCGCTACGAAAATAACCAGGTGGTCGGCGTCGAGGCGGTGGTGTTGTCTACCCAGCACGATCCTGACATTAACTACAAACTGCTGTGCGAAGCGGTGATGGAGAACATCATCCTGCCGGTGCTACCCGCCGAGTGGCTGGACAAACACACCAAATATCACATTAACCCAACCGGCAGTTTCGTCATCGGCGGGCCAGTGGGCGATTGCGGTCTGACCGGGCGCAAGATCATCGTGGATACCTACGGCGGCGCAGCGCATCACGGCGGCGGCGCCTTCTCCGGCAAAGACCCGTCCAAGGTGGATCGTTCCGCCGCCTACGCCGGCCGCTACGTCGCCAAGAACATTGTTGCCGCCGGCTTGGCGGAACGCTGCGAAATCCAGGTGTCTTATGCGATTGGCGTCGCCGAACCGACCTCGATCAGCATCAACACCTTTGGCACCGGCAAAATTGACGAAGATCGGTTGGTGGAGATCGTGCGCGGTCACTTCGATCTGCGGCCGTACAACCTGGTTAAAATGCTGGATCTGATTCGTCCGATCTACCGCAAGACTGCCGCCTACGGCCACTTCGGTCGCGAAGAACCGGAATTTACCTGGGAACGCACCGACAAGGCCGATGCGCTGCGGGATGCCGCCGGGCTGTAAGAGAATTTACCAATTTTTGCCCCCATGCTGAGGGGCGCTGCAACGGTATTCACCGTCAGGCTCGGCATGGCACGGCTTTCACAAGCCAACGGCGCCCGTTCAACCGTATCGGAGTACGTTATGAACGCCGTTGTCCAGGAAAAACCCTTTACTGATTATTACGTTGCCGATCTGGCCCTGGCTGAATGGGGCCGCAAGGAAATCGCCATTGCCGAAACCGAAATGCCCGGCCTGATGGCGGTGCGCCAGGAATACCAGGCGCAACAGCCGCTGAAAGGCGCTCGCATTGCCGGTTCCCTGCACATGACCATCCAAACCGCCGTGCTGATTGAGACCTTGGCGGCGCTGGGTGCCGAAGTGCGCTGGGTCTCCTGCAATATCTTCTCAACTCAGGATCACGCCGCTGCCGCGATTGCCGCCGATGGCATCCCGGTGTTCGCCTACAAGGGTGAATCGCTGGAGGAGTATTGGGACTTTACCCACCGCATTATGCACTGGCCGGACGGCAGCACCCCCAACATGATCCTGGACGATGGTGGCGACGCCACCCTGCTGATCACGCTCGGCGCCCGGGCGGAACAGGATCGCTCGCTGATTGCCAACCCGACCTGCGAAGAAGAGCAGGTGCTATTCGCCGCCATTCGTGATCAACTGGATCGCCAGCCCGGTTTCTATTCCCGGATTCAGGCTGCTATCCAGGGCGTGACCGAGGAAACCACCACTGGCGTACATCGCTTGTATGTGATGGAAAAGGAAGGCCGTTTGCCTTTCTCCGCCATTAATGTCAACGATTCCGTCACCAAATCCAAATTTGACAATCTTTATGGCTGTCGTGAATCGCTGGTGGACGGGATCAAGCGCGCCACCGACGTGATGATCGCCGGCAAGGTAGCGGTGGTGCTGGGCTACGGCGACGTAGGCAAAGGCTGCGCCCAAAGTCTGCGCGGGTTGGGGGCGACGGTGTGGGTGACCGAAATTGACCCCATTTGCGCCCTGCAAGCGGCGATGGAAGGCTATCGGGTGGTCACCATGAACGAGGTGGCGGACAAAGCCGATATCTTCGTCACTGCTACCGGCAATGTTGGCGTCATCACCCATGACCACATGGTACGGATGAAGAATCAGGCCATCGTCTGCAATATCGGCCACTTCGATTCCGAAATCGAAGTAGCGGCGATGAAGAAGTACCGCTGGGAAAACATCAAGCCGCAGGTGGATCACATCATTTTCCCCGACGGCAAGCGGATTATTCTGCTGGCGGAGGGGCGGCTGGTGAATCTCGGTTGCGCCACCGGTCATCCCAGCTTCGTGATGTCCAATTCCTTCACCAATCAGGTGCTGGCGCAGATCGAATTATTTACTCGTGGCGAGCAATACGAGAACAAGGTCTATGTACTGCCCAAGCACCTCGACGAGAAGGTCGCCCGGCTACATCTGGATCGCATCGGCGTCCATCTGACCACGCTGACGCCGGAACAGGCGGCGTATATCGGCGTTGCCACTGACGGGCCGTATAAGACCGAGAATTATCGGTATTAAGGTAAACTTCATTGTAGCCTCCTTGTTTTTTGGAGAGGAGGCTATAACGTCGGTTTCAGTAGTGATGCGGAAGATAAAAATCTCAATCCAGAATGGCTTGAACCTTCTGCAAGTAATAACCAGCGACAGGCTTAGCCAGTTTGCTCTCGCGCATGGCTAGATTCCATCTTGCAATACAGTTAATGATCGAGTTGAAATCATTTGATGCTTCGACTCGCCGCCGGATATCCGCGCCTAGCAAACCTAAATATTCATCTATCGTGTCCAGGATGATTTTTTTGACCAGCGCAATGTCTTCGGGCGGGTACTCCGTTCGCTTCGGTCTTGGCATAAATGGGGAGGGTGATGCAGATTCAGCCACGACGGGAGCGGGCGCTTTCGAAGCCTGGGTAGTCTGTGCATCGCGTGGCGCGATAAAGCCGCCGTCGAGCAGCAACTTCAACAACGGTTGGATTTCCTTGCCAACACCCGCCGCCACCGACAGATCGACCTCCGTTTTCTGGGCATCAACCAGGATCAGAACCCTGCGCCCCTTTGCGGACAGACCGTATACGCGACCTTCAATCTCTTTCCGACCCTTGTCGGTTTTTTCATAGATGGGTATGAGCATTTTGCATCAAGGCATTGAATAAAATTTCATACTACACTGAGCTGATTACATCAGCATGACACCTTAATTGCTCAACAGAGTCAGGCGATCCACATATTGCCATCTTATAGAAAATACCGGATATTCAAGCTGGTGAATATTTCAATCGTAATGAGGGTGCCATGGGTTTGATTTATGCTGATCTTGAATTATTCAACAGCGATGATCTTGCTCTGCAACGGCGGGGCTATCTGCAATCCGATCAGGTTCGACATATTACGATCAAAGCCTTGGTCGATAGCGGTGCTTACATGCTGGCGATCAACGAAGATATTGCAACTCAACTGGATCTACCCAAACTAGACGAGCAATTGGCGGAGATGGCTGATGGCAGACGGATCAAACTGGACATTGTAGGCCCCGTGGATGTCCGCTTCGCCAACCGCGCCACGACGGTGCGAGCGATGGTGTTACCGGGTAATACCGAACCACTGCTGGGGGTTATTCCTCTGGAAGACATGGATGTGGTCATCAATCCTCGTCAACAGACCTTGGTCGTCAATCCACAGACGCCCTACATCCCCAAAAAGCCGCTTAAATAATGCCTCAGTCAAACTGGCCCCAAACCTTCAGTTGCGAATTCTTCCCTCCCAACACCGATGAAGGGATGCGCAAGCTGTTCGCCGCCCGCGAAGAACTGATGCGAATGCAGCCCGCGTTCTTCTCGGTCACTTACGGCGCGGGTGGTTCCACCCGGGAACGCACCTTTGAAGCGATCCAGGCGATCCAGACGCATAGCGGGGTGGATGCCGCCCCGCATCTGACCTGCGTCGCGTCCACCCGCAGCGGAATTCGGGAGATTCTGGATCACTACCGCGCTCAGGGTATCCACCGCATCGTCGCCTTGCGCGGCGATTTGCCATCCGGGATGCGCGAATTCGGTGAATTCCGTTACGCCAATGAACTGGTGGAGTTCATCCGCGCCGAGACCGGCGACTACTTTCACATTGAAGTAGCCGCCTATCCCGAATTTCACCCCCAGGCCCTGAGTCCCGAACGCGACCTGCTCAACTTCCAGCGCAAGGTCGAGGCCGGTGCCAACAGCGCTATCACCCAGTATTTCTACAACCCGGAATCGTATTTTCGCCTTGTGGATGATTGCCAGCGCCTGGGGCTGGATTTGCCCATCGTGCCCGGCATTATGCCGATCACGAATTACACCCAACTGGCGCGGTTCTCGGACGCCTGCGGGGCGGAAATTCCACGCTGGATTCGCAGGCGGCTGGAAGGTTTTGGCGAAGATCGCGATGCCATTCGCGCCTTTGGGCTGGATGTCGTGACCGATCTTTGCCAGCGCCTGCTGGCGGGAGGTGCGCCAGGGCTGCATTTCTACACCATGAATCAGGCCGGAACGACGCTGGCTATCGGCGAACGACTGGGCTTGACCACTGATTAGCGGTATTCCCACCAAAAAGATAACGCCCTTCCCCCATTCAAGGGAAAGGGCGTTACATGGAGAGGTTAAGGCAGGCGGTTATTGCGCAGCTACCAAGGCTTTGGCATCTGGTCCAAGCGGGATCACATAATCATAGGACGCCAATATCAGATTATCGGTCGCACGAATCAGCCGGGCGGTAACGTAAACCGATTGCCGCGCAACCGCATAGGTTCCAGCAATCACCGCTGCCGCATTATGCGACTGACTGATTTCCTTGACCGAGCGCGACAAGGTCAATTCGCCAGTGCCTTCAGCAACAAAAATGTTATTGCGCATCTTGATCTCGATCACCGTGAAGCTCTGCTGCGCAAACCGGGAACCAATCTGCTCGCCGATGACGCGCCCCAGCCCGGATGATGCTTCGAGATTGTTGATATCTACAAAAGTGGCTGCCAGCAGGGGATCGCGCCGTTCCTTGAGCCAAGGCGCCCGCGCCAGCAACGCATCAGCCGCCGCGTAGTTCTTGTCAACCAGGTTCGCATCCTGAATGACCTGGCGAACTGGCACATCGTCTGCCGAGGAAGCGCACCCCAAGATGCCCAAGTTCAGCGTTATCAACAGAACTGTTGCTCCGCGTACCATCACATTCCCATTCATGGCCCAACGACCTCCACGATGCGGGTGGTAACCGGCGGCGGCGACACAGGCCCCTTGGCGATGTACTGGTCAACGTTGTTATCGCTGACATAGTAAATATCACGCAAACGCGCCGCATAGCGATCACCACTCATGACTGAGGTCGTCACGATCACTTCGGTATTCGGATTGTCGGTGATAAAACCAGTCGCTACATCCAGGGCAACGGCTCCTACTCCAACTGCCGCCGCTGCCGTATGATGGCTCGCCACATCGCGTATCACCAGCACGGTGCCGGTTAATGCGGTGAACAACCCTGGAGTCGGTCGGATAAACCCGCGATCCTTGTGGGATACCACTTGAATATTGTAAGTCACCGGCAAACCCACTGCCGGATTCTCACTCATGCTAAACCCACGATCCAGCAGATGCGTGATCAGCAAGTTGTGAAAGGCTTCCCCAAAGTCACTATCGTACCTCGGCTGCTTAACGTACAGGGTGGTAGAACGTCCCTGCTGCTCGCCAGAGCCGATCAGCGTACCTTGCAACCTAGTCGCCACATCCGCTGCAAGAATGTCCCAGTGCTGGGCAGCCTGCATCTTTTTTTGGAAAGTGACTGGATAAGTTGTTGCAACGGGCACTTGGGACATACAAGCCCCCAGCCCAAGACAGAGCATTACAAGAGGGGCATGCAAGAGCTTCATTCAGATTCTCCCTCGGTTTTTGTGTCGGTTATTGACGATACCCAACAAAGTTTAGCCGGTTATACCACCGCCGCCACCCCTTGACAACAAGGTTTACCCCCTACAGCGCATATGACTGTGATCACTCTTCTTGATAAAGCCGATTGTTAACGGAAACAACGTGTTAATCTCACGCTTCAACACATTATATTGTGTTTATTTTTTTTATATCCACATCATATAGGAATTGCGTCTGAAATTTTCTCCTCTAGAATTGGGTGATTGGCGCTACCAAGTAGAGCTTGCACGATATCCACGACATTGGAACCATGGCCCTTGCCGCTCATCCTCCATGCTCCCCCCTGTTTCCTTGAGAACACCGGCTTATGAAAACCGCGCACTTGCAACCCATCAGCTGTTCGACCATAGCCGCCTCCGTACCGATGCAACCCGCATCCTGGGATATTTGGGATCAGAAATATCGCTTGAAAGCCAAAGATGGGCAGGTGCTGGATGAAACCATTGACGGTACTTATCAACGAGTCGCTAAAGCGCTGGCGGACGTAGAAATCACCCCGGAACTGCGTGAACACTGGGGCGATAAATTTTTGTGGGCGCTGCGGCATGGCGCCATCCCGGCGGGGCGCATCATCTCCAACGCGGGAGCCTGGGATCATAAGCCGGCCACCTCGACCATCAACTGCACCGTGTCCGGCACAATTACGGATTCGATGGACGACATTCTGCGCAAGGTGCATGAAGCTGGATTGACGCTGAAGGCGGGATGCGGCATCGGCTATGAGTTTTCCACGCTCCGCCCTCGCGGGGCCTATGTGTCGGGAGCCGGTGCGTACACGTCAGGGCCGCTGTCGTTCATGGACATCTACGACAAGATGTGCTTTACCGTCTCGTCGGCGGGCGGACGCCGGGGCGCCCAGATGGGCACTTTCGACATCGGACACCCGGATGTCATGGAATTTATCCGCGCCAAACGTGAAGCGGGTCGGTTACGACAATTCAACCTGTCGTTGTTGATCACCCGCGAATTCATGGAAGCGGTCAAACAGGACCAGGATTGGACGCTGGCTTTTCCGCTGTTGGCTAAGGAAGCGGCGCAGGATCAGATTGATCTCAACAATGCTGATCTCATTATTTGGCGCCAGTGGCCAACTCACGATGGCTTGATTAGTAATGAAGCTGGGCAAGTCGCATGCAAGGTTTATCGGAAAATCCGCGCCCGGCGGCTTTGGGATGCCATCATGGCGTCCACTTATGACTACGCAGAACCGGGATTTATTCTCATTGATGAAGTGAATGAGATGAATAACAACTGGTTTTGTGAAAATATCCGTGCCACGAATCCCTGCGTCACCGCCGACACTTGGGTTCAAACCGCACAAGGGCCACGACAAGTGAGTACGATTCTCGGAAAACCATTGGATTTACTCGTCGATGGGCGGATTTATCATTCCGGCGAAGAAGGTTTTTTTAAAACCGCAACCAAAGCGGTGCTGAAATTAACTACCGAAGAAGGCTTTAGTTTGCGCTTAACGAACGACCATCGAGTGCGCAAGGTCGTTCGTCATAACCGTTATCACTTGGAAACCCAGTGGTGTGAAGCGGCTCATTTGGCGCCCGGCGACTGGGTATTATTGCACAACCACCGTGAGCACTCTAGTTGGCAAGGTCAATACACCGAACAGCAAGGTTATTTGTTGGGGCTATTGGTCGGCGACGGCACTCTAAAAGACGATAAGGCGGTATTGTCGGTATGGAAATCGGCCGCTGTTAGTAATGGTGAAACTATTAATTCAGGCGTTGAGGCGATCATGGCGAAAGTGCTGTGCGCCACTCAAGCATTTAACAAGCGGGCGGATTTTAAAGGCTGGACTGAAATAGCGGGACGCAATGAGTTTCGACTCAGTTTTGCCGGCTTAAAAGACTTGGCGCAAGAAATCGGCATGTCTCCAAATCATAAAGTCATTACACCGGTCATGGAAAGTGCTTCCAGCAAATTTTACCGAGGTTTTCTACAAGGTTTTTTTGATGCCGACGGTTCTGTGCAAGGCAGCCAGGAAAATGGCGTCAGCGTGCGTTTGGCGCAATCTGATCTAACGCGCCTTGAAGCGGTGCAACGCATGCTGCTCCGCTTAGGCATTGTGGCGAAGATTTACCGTAATCGTAGACCGGCGGGTATTGCCCGGTTACCGAACAGCCATAGAGAGCTTGCCGATTATGCAATCTCGGCGCAACACGAATTGGTCATCAGTGGTGATAATTTACCGATCTTTGAACAATTAATCGGTTTTACCGACAGTAACAAAGCGTTTCAACTCAAATTCGCCTTAAAAAATTACCAACGCGCGTTAAACCGCGAGCGTTTCGTAGCGACCGTTGCCGCCGTGATTCCGGATGCTTATGAAGATGTCTACGACGTTCAAGTACCTGGAATCAATACCTTTGATGCGAATGGTCTACATGCGCATAATTGCGGCGAACAGCCGCTGCCCCCCTACGGTAGTTGCTTGCTCGGCTCGATCAACCTGACCCTATTTGTTCAAAATCCGTTCACCGATCACGCCCGCTTCGATTGGGACACTTATCGCGACGTGGTGGCGGTTTTTACCCGCATGCTGGACAACGTGGTGGAAATTAACGGTCTACCCTTAAGCGAACAACGCCAGGAAATCGTCAGCAAGCGCCGTCACGGCATGGGTTATCTGGGTCTGGGTTCCACGTTGACGCTATTGAATATGGAGTACGGTTCTCCCGAGTCATTGGCATTTACCGAGCAAGTCACTCGTGAAATGGCCTTGGCGGGTTGGCGGGTTGCCTTGGAACTGGCCAAGGAAAAAGGACCTGCGCCGATCCTCGAACAAGAATTCACCATCACCACCCAGATGCTGCATCAACGCCCGGAAATGGTTCGGGATGGCTACCAGAAAGGCGACCCCATTCAAGGCAAGGTGCTTCATGCACGCTATAGTCGCTATATGCAGCGGATCGCTGAGATCGCCCCGCAACTGGTCGAGGAACTGGCCCAGGTTGGGGCGCGTTTTACTCACCACACCTCGATTGCTCCGACCGGAACGATTGCCCTGTCTTTAGCCAACAACGCCAGCAACGGTATCGAACCCAGTTTTGCTCATCATTACGCCCGCAACATTATCCGTCCCGGTAAAAAATCCAAGGAAAAGGTGGATGTGTTTTCATTCGAGTTGCTGGCTTACCGACACCTAATCAATCCCACGGCCATGCCTGATGCCGAAGGGGTTGAAAACCGACTGCCCCCGATCTTCATCACCGCAGATGACGTGACCCCGAAGCAGCATGTGGATATTCAGGCCGCCGCCCAGAAGTGGATTGATTCCTCGATTTCCAAGACGGCCAACGTCCCAACGGATTTTCCTTATGAAGCGTTCAAGGACATTTACCTGTACGCCTATGAGCAAGGTCTCAAGGGTTGCACGACCTTCCGCTTTAATCCGGCGGCATTTCAGGGCGTGCTGGTCAAGGAACAGGATTTAGCCAATACCCGCTACCGTTTCGTGCTGGAAGATGGATCGGAGATCGAGGCCAAGGGCAACGAGGAAATTGAGTATGACGGCGAGATTCACTCGGCGGCGAATTTGTTTGATGCCATCAAGGAGGGGTATTACGGGAAATGGTGAGTTTACACAGCGATGTCTTGCTTTAGAGGAATGAGATGCCTATCAAAATAGATAAAAAAATCGTCGGCTACAGCGTCGTCAAACCCGACGACGTTTCACCCACACCGGCAAGCAACCCCAATCCAGCCGTGCAGCACATGCACGAAAGCGTAGCTCGACCGGATGTTTTGAAGGGCGCGACCTACAAGGTCAAAACTCCGCTATCGGATCATGCGCTGTACATCACCATCAACGACATCGTGCTGAATCCAGACACTGAACACGAAGTGCGACGACCGTTCGAGATTTTCATTAATTCCAAGGCGATGGATCACTTTCAATGGATCGTCGCCCTGACTCGCATCCTTTCAGCCGTCTTCCGCAAGGGCGGCGATGTCACCTTCCTGGTCGAGGAAATGCGCTCAGTGTTTGATCCAAAAGGCGGCTACTTTAAGAAGGGTGGCAAATACATGCCTTCGCTGGTCGCGGAAATTGGCGACGTCATCGAATCGCACATGCGATCCATGGGGCTATTTAAGGAAGACGGCTTGGATGGGTATCAGCGCGAGTTCATCGAAAAGCAGCGCAATAAATACGAGATCGGGATGAAAGCTGTCGAGGATGCCGGTGAAAGCACCTTCCCGCCAGAAGCAACCCTGTGCGGCAAGTGCCACACCAAAGCCGTGATCGTGATGGACGGCTGCCTGACTTGCCTGAATTGCGGCGATTCCAAGTGTTCCTGAACCACCCAACTCACACCCACGCTACCCAGTCACCGCTTGCCTTTGAGACCGTACTATGCACCCGACTCTGCCCGACTTGATGACCGCTATTGAAATCACTGAACCCGGTGGCCCGGAAAAGCTGGTTCCCACTCGCCGTCCACTGCCGCAACCTACGCTCGGCGAAGTCTTAATCAAGGTTGCCGCTGCCGGGGTCAATCGTCCCGACTGTTTACAGCGTCAAGGCAGCTATCCACCGCCCCCCGGCGCTTCCGATCTTCCAGGGTTGGAAGTCGCCGGCAGCATCGTTGCGCTTGGTGAGGGCGTGGATACCTGGCGGGTCGGTGATGAGGTTTGCGCACTGCTCACCGGCGGCGGCTACGCCGAATACTGTACCGCTCCCGCGCAGCAATGCCTGCCCATTCCAGCGGGACTGACCGTGCAGCAGGCCGCTGCCTTGCCTGAGACTTTTTTCACGGTCTGGAGCAATGTTTTTGATCGGGCGCGGCTGCAACCCGGAGAAAGTCTGCTAGTTCACGGTGGGGCCAGTGGTATCGGCACGACCGCCATCCAACTGGCTAAAACGCTCGGTTCGCGGGTGTTCGCCACCGTTGGCGGCAGTGAGAAAATTCAGCCCTGTCTCGATCTAGGCGCTGAACGGGTCATCAATTATCGTGAGGAAGATTTCGTCCAGGCGATCAAAGCAGCCACTAACGGTCAGGGCGTAAACGTAATCCTGGATATGGTCGGCGGCGATTACATGCAACGAAATCTCAGCACACTCGCTGTCGAAGGTCGGCTCGTTTTCATCGCCTTTCTGCGCGGGGCCACAGTGGAATTGAATCTGGCGCCGGTCATGATGAAGCGGCTGACGATTACCGGATCGACCCTGCGCGCCCGTCCCGTTGCTCACAAGGCACCCATTACCCGGGCGCTGCGCGAAATTGTCTGGCCATTGCTGGCCAGCGGCGCGATCCGACCGCTTATTGACCGGGTTTTCCCGCTAACCGAGGCGGCGGCAGCTCATGCTCTGATGGAATCCAACAGCCATATTGGCAAGATACTCCTTCAGGCCAACTGATTTTACTTGGCCTCGCGCCTTTCTGAGCTTTCAGCACCTAATCGCTGTATTCCACAACATCAAACGGCGTGGGCACCGCTTCAAGCCACCCACGCCCGGTATTTTATTCTGCATTGCAACAAAAATTCATTTATGGTGTCATTATTATGTAGTAGGCGAGGCGTCGCCATCGGTCAAAAGTAACGGCTTATCAACTAAGATTCAGTCTGACGCTGTACGATCATTGATGGTTCGAACGCAACGCCAACGCGATAAAGAACAATATTGAAAACTAAAGTTTCGTCCGGTAAATCCGACCGGCAGGCGTAACCGATACAGGTGAGAGGTTAAAACCATGCGTGGCAGCTACAGAATCAATCATCCCTTCATCTGGTTTGAAACCGATGGATGGTGGTTCAAAGCATTCGGTGAGTGTTTCGGGCCTTACAAAAATCTGCTCGAAGCGCGTTATAGCCTGCTGGTGATGCGTGGACTGAGCCAACAACTCCGTGAAGCCATTACCCAGTAGGATTGACTCATCCGCAGACCACCGCCTCCATGCCCGCTGCCAATCCTCCAACCCTAACGTCCGCTTCACCCATGAGCAATTGGCATGGGCGAAGCGCGGGGAGCGGTTTTCATCATGTCTGACGAAGTGGTGGTCGCGCAGATCCGTGCGGCCGTCAACGATGCCACGCGCTGTTACCTAGCCGAGCGCCGCGCACGGGTCGCGCCATTCACTCGCAGACACTTTTCGTTTAGGGGCGCATTGCGCATCAACCGCTGGGCACTGGGCAAAGACCTGCTTCGTACCCCTACCAACGTACTCTGGTCTATCCCATACCTGTTAGCACGCGGGGGGGCGGCGCTGAGCCGCAAACTCCGACTGGATACCTTTGCCCAACAGCTTGACCGCTTGCCACCTGGCTTTAAAACTGATGTCGAACGCGAAATCGAATGGCTGATCTATAGCGAACTGCTGGAGTTGCCTTTCAACCGGGAAGGTCGATGCTGTGCCCGGGATGCACTGCTAGAGACCATTTTGGCGCATCCAACCATAAGTCAGTTGCTGATTCCCGAACTGATCCGACTTGATGATCTCGCACATCACCAGAATTTCCGCCAGCGGCTCGAAAAATATCTGTCCACCTACGCCAGCAGCCGCACAGCAGTGGCTGATTTATCCGGATCCTTGCTCGGTCTAGCCGCAGGTATCGCCACCTTCCAGCAATTTACGCCCGGTGCCGTAGCCATCGGCGGCGCTACTGCAACGGTCCTCGCTAACCATTTGGCTATTGCCAACTTTATGCTCGGACCGACGCTAGGATCAATGTACTACGGACTCTTTCCAGCCACGGTCTCCGCTGGACTGCTGGTCACGACCACGGGCGGTTTGATTGTAGCGTTGGGGGTACTGACTGCTGGCGCTGGCGTGATCGCTGATCCTCTCCAGCAAGCGATGGGGCTGCATGAACGCAAGCTGCTAAAACTGCTGGATGCGCTCGAAGATGAGTTAACCTGCCAAGGTAACGGCTACCGGCTGCACGATGCTTACGTTGCCCGCATTTTCGATTTGTGGGATTTGTTGCAGGTGGTGACCCGAACACTGAGTTAATGCAACGCAGCGAAGGGTCATTCATCACAGTGCTACGTTGCTCTTGCGCTGTGCAAAGAAACTAGAGTAAGTCCACACACTATGCCGCACGGCGATACTGTCGAACCAGCATTGCTATTCAACGGTCGCCAATTCCGCACGATCCACCAACTCAACATAAGCCATGGGTGCGTTGTCGCCACTACGAAACCCACACTTCAAAATACGCAGATAACCACCCGGACGCTGTTGATAGCGAGGCCCCAGCTCGTTGAACAGCTTGGTGACGACATCCCGGTCGCGCAATCGAGCAAACGCCAGCCGCCGCCGGGCTACACTGTCTTCTTTCGACAGCGTGATCAATGGCTCGGCGACTTGGCGCAGTTCCTTGGCCTTGGGCAACGTGGTACGGATAATCTCATGAGCGAACAGTGAAGCCGCCATATTACGAAACATGGCCTTACGATGGCTACTGGTTCGGTTCAGTTTGCGACCAGCCTTGCGATGACGCATAACAGTTATTCCTTTAAATTATTGGGCAAACGAAAACTTACCAAGGTCTTGCGTTACTCGGCATCGGCGTCCGTATCAGTAGCATCGCCTACTACAGTTCGAGACCCCGATAGGGATGGCTTATCCATATCCATTGCATCAATATCCATGCTGGCACGCCGCGCCGCCGCTCGCTCTTCGGACTGCTCTATGCTGAGTCCAGGCGGGGGCCAATTCTCGATCTTCATGCCTAAAGATAGCTTGAACTTAGCGAGTACATCCTTAATCTCGGTCAGCGATTTCTTGCCAAGGTTCGGTGTCTTAAGCAACTCCGCCTCGGTGCGCTGCACCAGATCGCCAATATAGTAGATATTTTCTGCCTTCAGGCAGTTCGCCGAGCGTACCGTCAGCTCTAAATCATCCACCGACTGCATCAATGCGGGATCGACATCCACTAGGTCAGGCTGAGGCCGTTCTTCTTTCTTGCCCTTGAGCGCCACGAATACTTCTAATTGGTCTTGCAAAATCCGGGAAGCAGTCCGAATTGCTTCTTCAGGCTCGATCGTGCCGTTGGTTTCCAGCGTCAGAACCAGTTTATCCAGATTGGTTCTTTGTTCGACGCGGGCATTCTCAACCCGGTAGCTGATCCGTGCGACGGGACTGAAGGAAGCATCCAGCCGCAACCGACCTATCGAGCGGGTTTCACCCTCGACGCCTTCGCGCTGGGTGGCCGGCCAGTAACCACAGCCACGCTCGATTTTGAGCCTCATGCTTAACTCACCGCTCTTGGTCAGATGGGCGATGATATGATCCGGATTAATGATCTCGACGGTATGACTGGTCTCGATATCTCCAGCCAGCACTGGACCAGGTCCGCGCTTGGTCAATGTCAGAGCCGCCTCGCCAACTCCTTCCTGCAGAGTGATAGCCACACCCTTCAGATTGAGCAGGATATCAATCACATCTTCCTGCACACCCTCAATCGTGGAGTATTCGTGCAGAACACCCTCAATCTCGCACTCGACAATCGCCGCACCCGGTATGGATGAGAGCAGGATCCGCCGCAGGGCATTGCCAAGGGTATAACCAAACCCACGCTCCAACGGTTCCACCGTCACCTGCGCCAATCTCGGCGTGAGTTTATCCACCTCGACTCGCGTCGGTTTCAGCAAATCAAATGCGCCCACCATCCGTTTTCCCTCGGAATCGGTCACTTTGAGTACAACTCCACCACTAGGGATTCGTTGATATCGGACGGCAAATCACCACGATCAGGAACCCGCTTGAACACTCCAGCCATCTTGCCGGCATCCACATCCACCCAGTCCACGAAACCATGGCTCTGAGCCAATTGCAGGGAATACTGGACACGGGTCTGGGTCCTGCTCTTCTCATGGATCGCGACCACGTCATCTGGCTTGATCTGGTAAGACGCAATGTTGACGCGCTGACCATTGACGATAATAGCGCGGTGCGATACCAACTGCCGGGCTTCAGCTCGGGTACTACCGAAACCCATCCGGTAAACCACGTTATCCAACCGGCATTCCAGCAGCCTCAACAAGTTCTCACCGGTAGCACCCTTGCGACGGGCGGCTTCCTTGTAATAATTGACAAACTGCCGCTCAAGCACACCATAAATACGGCGTAACTTCTGCTTTTCACGCAGTTGTAAACCATAGTCGGACAACCGGGGGCGTCGGGCACCGTGCTGGCCCGGTGGTTTCTCCAGATTGCATTTGGACTCCAACGCCCGGGCAGTAGATTTCAGGAACAAATCCATGCCTTCCCTGCGACTCAGTTTACACTTGGGACCGAGATATCTCGCCATGGTTATGACTCCTAGACTAGACGCGACGGCGTTTCGGGGGACGACAGCCGTTATGCGGAATCGGTGTCACGTCCATAATACTCATGATCTTAAAGCCAGAAGCGTTGAGCGCACGCACGGCAGATTCCCGACCTGGCCCTGGCCCCTTGACGTTAACTTCGAGATTTTTGAGGCCGTACTCTTTGACCGCATTACCTACCCGCTCTGCAGCGACCTGCGCCGCAAACGGTGTACTTTTGCGAGAGCCACGAAACCCGGAACCCCCTGAAGTAGCCCATCCCAACGTATTGCCTTGGCGATCCGTGATGGTAATGATGGTGTTGTTGAACGAGGCGTGGATATGAGCGATACCATCCACAACATTCTTTTTGACACGCTTTCGCGTCTTAGTAACCGGTTTTGCCATGCTCCGACCTATGCCAACGGAATTCCAAAAAATTGTGGTGACTTGTTGTTACTTGCGAACTGCACGACGCGGACCCTTACGTGTCCGGGCGTTAGTGCGGGTGCGTTGACCACGCACCGGCAATCCCCGGCGATGGCGCAAACCACGGTAACAACCCAGATCCATCAATCGCTTGATGCTCATGGATACTTCACGACGCAAATCGCCTTCCACGGTGTACTTAGTCACCTCAGCGCGCAATGCGTCCACTTGCGCTTCATTCAGATCACGAACTTTGAGATCTGGGGCAATTTTAGCCTCCTCACAAATCTGTTGGGCGCGGGTCCGACCAATTCCGTAAATAGCCTGCAGTGAAATCACTGCATGCTTATTGACTGGAATATTGATACCTGCAATACGGGCCATACCTTGCAACTCCTTCCATCACACTGAGCGAACGCCACGCAAAGAAGCGAGAATCTAATCTACCCGGCGATGCAAATCAATATTGACTGCGATTTTTTTATCCCTGCCGTTGCTTATGACGAGCATCCGTACAAATCACTCGAACCACCCGATCACGACGGATGATTTTACAATTACGGCAAATTTTCTTTACCGAAGCACGCACTTTCATGGCTAATCTCCAGGATTTGGCGGGGCGGTCGCACGGCGACACGCCACGAATAGTTTGCGATCAACGCAACAGACTCTGCCCCTTGAAACTACTTTTCTTCAGCAGACTCTCGTACTGATGCGACATCAGATGCGCCTGCACTTGGGCCATGAAATCCATAACCACCACCACAATGATCAGCAGTGATGTGCCGCCAAAATAGAACGGCACCCGCCAATACAGGATTAGGAATTCAGGCAACAAGCAGACACCTGTGATGTAAATGGCTCCCAACAAAGTCAGCCGGGTCAGCACCTTGTCAATATAGGCTGCCGTCTGTACTCCCGGACGAATTCCGGGAATAAACGCCCCGGATTTCTTCAAATTGTCAGCCGTTTCCTTGGAATTAAATACCAGCGCTGTATAGAAGAAGCAAAAAAAGACAATTAAGCTGGCGTAGAACAGCACATACAGTGGCTGACCTGGTGACAGGGTCGAACTTAGATCGCGCAGCCACTCCATGTGTGGCACATTGCCGAACCAGCTTCCCAGCGTGGCCGGAAACAGAATCAGGCTTGAAGCGAATATCGGTGGAATCACCCCCGACATGTTCAGCTTCAACGGCAGATGGGTCGTCTGGGCAGCGTATACCCGCCGACCCTGCTGGCGCTTGGCGTAATTCACCGTAATTCGCCGCTGACCGCGCTCAACGAACACCACGAAACCAGTGACCAGAACCGTCAGCGCCAACAGGAACAACACCAGCATCAGATGGATTTCGCCGGTCCGGGCTAACTCCAAGGTGCCACCCACTGCATGCGGCAGGCCAGCGACGATGCCCGCGAAGATCAACATGGAAATGCCGTTGCCGATCCCGCGTTCCGTCACCTGCTCGCCTAGCCACATCAGAAACAGGGTACCGGTCACCAGGGTAATCGTCGCGGTCATGATAAAGCCAACGCCGGGCGTGATGACCACTGAAGTGCCACTCGCCATCTGGTTTTGTAGCGCAATGCTGACCCCTATCGCCTGGAATGCCGCCAGCACCACAGTCAGATAACGAGTGTAGCGGGTCAGGGCGTGGCGGCCGGCGGCCCCACCTTCCTTGCGCAATTGCTCCAGCGACGGCACCACCATAGACATCAGTTGCAGAATGATCGATGCCGAAATATACGGCATCACCCCGAGCGCAAAAATGCTCAACCGCTGTAGCGCCCCTCCTGAAAACATATTGAACATATCCAGAATGGTACCGCGCTGCTGGTTAAACAACTGCGCCATGGCTTCTGAATCGATGCCGGGCACCGGGATGTGGGTGCCGACGCGGAACACGACCAGCGCCCCCAACAAAAACAGCAGGCGCTGACGCAGTTCAGTCATTTTGCCGAGATCCGGCAGGGCAGTAGCCATACGCTTACTCGTGGATCGTTCCGCCGACCGCCAGCACTGCGGCCCGCGCACCTTGCGTCAACGCCAGACCACGCAAAGTCACCGGTTGATTCAGCTTTCCGGAGAGGATTACCTTGGCTTGTCTGGCAAAGATGGGCACGATATTGGCCGCCTTCAGCGCTGCTAGGTCGATCACCTCAGCTCCAACCTTTGCCAACTCGTGTAAACGCACTTCAGCCGTGTCCTTGGCGGTCATTGACCGGAAGCCACGTTTGGGCAAGCGCCGCTGCAAGGGCATCTGACCGCCTTCGAAACCGACCTTGTGATAGCCGCCCGCTCGGGCATGCTGACCTTTATGACCACGCCCTGCGGTCTTACCAAGGCCGGAACCGATACCGCGCCCGACCCGTTGCTGCTCAGGCCGGCTGCCAGGGGCTGGCTTGAGGGTATTAAGACGCATGGTTGCTGGTCTCCTCAACTTTCAGCAAATACGAGACTTTACGAATCATTCCCCGGTTTTCCGGAGTGTCTATAACCATTGCGCTGCTCTGCGTCCGTCGCAGCCCCAGCCCACGCACACAGGCCTTATGTGCGGCTAGACGGCCATGCGCGCTTTTAACGAGAGTGACTTTCAGCTTGTCCACCATGGTACTCAACTCCGAATCTCGTCCACGCTTTTGCCGCGTTTGGTTGCTTGATAGTCAGGCGATTTCATGGCGCTCAGGCCGTGGATAGTGGCCCGTACTACGTTGATGGGATTGCGCGAACCGATGCATTTAGCCAACACATCCTTGACCCCCACGACCTCGAACACCGCACGCATGGCGCCACCGGCGATAATGCCGGTACCTTCGGACGCCGGTTGCATGAACACCTGCGCTGCACCGTGTTCGGCAGTTACCGGATACTGCAAAGTCGTGCCGTTCAGCGGTACGCTGCACATGTTTTTGCGCGCTTTATCCATCGCCTTCTGGATCGCCATGGGTACTTCACGAGCCTTACCATAGCCCAAGCCGACCCTGCCATTACCGTCGCCTACTACGGTCAGCGCCGTAAAGCCAAACTGCCGACCTCCCTTAACTACCTTGGCCACACGATTGACAGTAATCAGCTTCTCTTGCAAGCCGTCGCTACTCTGGGAACTTTCCACGTTCGTCGCCATATCTGCTCCTAAAACTCCAAACCGTTCTCGCGGGCGGCATCGGCCAGCGCCTTGACCCGACCGTGATACTTGAAGCCGGAGCGGTCGAACGCAACCTGGGTCACGCCCATAGCCTTGGCTTTATCAGCGATGGCCTTGCCTACCGCCTGTGCCGCTTCGACATTACCCGTACTTTTGAGCGTCTGGCGCAACCCCGGCTCCAACGTGGAAGCAGCGACCAAGGTTCGGTCACCTGCCGGGGCCGGCGCGATGAGCTGAGCGTAAATGTGGTTGGGAGTGCGATGTACACACAACCGGCAAACACCCAACTCGCGAATCTTGAACCGGGTCCGTAATCCACGCCGTAGACGTGCGACCTTCTTATCGGCTGCTTTCTTGTCCATGGCAGATCCTTACTTCTTTTTGGCTTCTTTCAAGATGATAGTCTCATCCGTATAACGCACACCTTTGCCCTTGTAGGGTTCTGGCGGTCGGTAGGCACGAATTTTAGCAGCGACTTCGCCGACCTGCTGCTTGTCTACACCCCGGATGATGATTTCAGTCTGAACCGGCGTCTCAATGACAATCCCTTCCGGCACTTTGAATTCAACCGGATGGGAGAAACCAAGCGTCAGGTTCAATACCTTGCCTTGCGCCTGCGCCTTATAACCCACACCGACCAGCTGCAACTTACGCTCGAAGCCCTGAGTGACGCCGATCACCATATTGTTCAGCAGGGCACGCATGGTGCCCGTCATTGCCCGGTGCTTGCCGTCATTAGTTATCTCGTGCGCACTGATCTTCAGTTCAGTGCCATCGCGCTGAACGGCTACCCATGGATGGACATGCAGTTCTGCTACCCCTTTTTTACCTTTGAGGGCAATACGCTGGCCTTCGATGGTTACATCCACGCCAACAGGTACCGGGATCGGTTTCTTCCCGACCCGGGATGTGCGGATTTTCTGTTCCTTGACAAGGCTCGTCATGAGATCACTCCTTTTTAGGCCACAGCGCACAACACTTCGCCGCCATGACCCGCAGCGCGAGCGGCACGATCACTCATCAAGCCCTTGGGAGTGGACACGATGGCTACCCCCAAGCCGCCCATCACTTTCGGCAGTTCATTCTTACCACGAAACACTCGCCGGCCAGGACGGCTGATCCGTTCGATCCGCTCGATCACCGGCTGGCCTTCAAAGTACTTGAGCGCAATGGTCAACTCAGACTTGCTGGGAGCGGTTTGTGCAACCGTGAAATCAGCGATATAGCCTTCGTCATGCAAAACTTGGGCGATAGCCATTTTTAGCTTGGAAGCCGGCATTGTTACCCGGGTCTTAGCGGCATTTTGGGCATTGCGAATGCGCGTCAGCATATCCGCGACGGGATCCGTCATACTCATGGTTCAAAAACTCCATGTGGTCAGTCTTGGGGCCACCGCCGGCGGCGGGGTAAACCCTGAACTTAAAAGTGGTTTCGTCCCACCACCAGTGGTAGGACTGCTTACCAACTCGCCTTGTGCAGGCCAGGGACATCACCACGCATGGTGGCTTCCCGCAACTTGTTACGCCCCAGCCCAAACTTGCGATAAAAACCATGCGACCGCCCGGTCAGCCGACAACGGTTGCGCTGCCGGCTCGGACTGGCGTCGCGTGGCAACGCCTGCAACCGTTTTTGTGCGTCGCGCCGTTGCTCGTCGCCATTCGTCAGATCGCGGATGGTTTCCTTCAGCTCGGCCCGTTTGGCGGCATACTGCGCAACGATGCGCGTCCGCTTGGCTTCACGATTGATCATGCTCAATTTAGCCACAGCTTCATCCTCAATTCCGAAACGGGAAATTGAATGCCGCCAGCAGCGCACGGCCTTCTTCATCGGTGCGCGCCGTGGTGGTGATAGTGATGTCGAGGCCACGAATAGCGTCGATCTTGTCGTAGTCAATTTCCGGAAAAATAATCTGTTCGCGCACACCCAAGCTGTAATTACCGCGACCATCGAAGGCACGGGCGCTAAAACCGCGAAAATCACGGATGCGCGGGATCGCTACATTGACCAGTCGATCCAGGAACTCGTACATCTGGGCGCGGCGCAGCGTGACCTTGCAGCCAATCGGCCAGTCCGCACGGATTTTGAAACCCGCGATGGACTTGCGCGACAGTGTCACCACTGGTTTTTGCCCAGCGATCTGAGTCAGGTTGCTGACGGCATGATCCATGATCTTCTTATCAGCAACCGCCTCGCCCACTCCCATGTTCAGAGTGATCTTGGTGATACGCGGTACTTCCATGACGTTACGATAGCTGAACTGTTCGAGCAGCTTTGGCGTCACGGTCTCGCGGTAATACTGTTGCAGTCGGGCCATGATCGCCTCCTCAAACATCTACAACTTCATTGTTGGATTTGAAGTAACGCACCTTGCGTCCGTCCTCCAACACGCGAAAACCCACTCGGTCGCCTTTCTTGGTGAGTGGATTAAACAGCATCACGTTGGAAACGTGAATCGCCGCTTCGCGCTCGACAATGCCACCGGCTATCCCACGAGCCGGATTAGGCTTGGTATGGCGTTTAGCCATATTAATGCCAGCCACGATCACTCGCTCATCACCCATCATCTGCGTGATCTTGCCACGCCGACTCTTGTCTTTACCGGTGATGACGATCACTTCATCACCTTTTCGAATTCTGCGCATAACCGTCTTCCTTCCGCCTCACAGCACTTCCGGTGCCAGGGAAATAATTTTCATGAACCGTTCACCGCGCAATTCGCGGGTGACCGGTCCGAAGATGCGGGTACCAATCGGCTCCAGCTTGTTATTGAGCAGCACCGCCGCATTGCCGTCGAAGCGAATCAGCGAACCATCCGGCCGACGCACCCCTTTACGGGTACGCACTACCACCGCGTTGTAGACTTCACCCTTGCTGACTTTGCCACGGGGAATCGCATCCTTAACACTGACTTTAATCACGTCGCCAATCAGTGCGTAGCGGCGGTGGGAACCACCCAGCACCTTGATGCACATCAGCCGGCGGGCGCCGCTGTTGTCGGCGACTTCCAACATTGTTTGCATCTGAATCATGGTTTTACATCCCGTTCACAGATTCTGGAAAATGCCGAACCGTCCGGGCAAGCCCGGCTTATACAAGGCGATTATTGCGCTCGTTCGACCACCGCGACCAAAGCCCATGCCTTGGTTTTGGATCGGGGTCGGCTCTGCTGGATAGTCACCAGATCGCCCGCATGGCATTCGTTACGCTCATCGTGAGCGTGTAGCTTGGTGGTGCGGCGGATGTACTTGCCGTAAACGGGATGCTTGACCAGCCGCTCGATAGCCACCGTGATGGTTTTATCCATTTTGTTGCTGGTGACACGCCCGGTCAAAGTGCGCTCCACTTGGGTTTCCATTGTTGTCATACCGCGCCCGCCTTCTCACTCAACACCATCTTGACCCGTGCAATGTTACGCCGCGCCCGTTCAAACAAGTGGGGCTTACTGGCTTGGCTGGTGGCTCGTTGCATCCGTAGGTTGAACTGCTCACGCCGCAGCGCTAACAGTTCCTGCTTCAGTTCATCCACACTCTTCTGCCGCAATTCGCTTGCATTCATCACATCACCGTCCGGGTCACAAAGATCGTCCGCACCGGGAGCTTGGCCGCCGCCAAGCGGAAGGCCTCGCGGGCGATGGCTTCAGTCACTCCTTCCACCTCGTACAACACTCGCCCAGGTTTGATTCTGGCGACCCAGAATTCGACATTACCCTTACCGCTGCCCATACGCACTTCCAGCGGTTTCTTGGTAATCGGCTTGTCCGGGAAAATGCGAATCCACACCTTACCACCACGCTTGATATAGCGATTGATCGCACGGCGGGCAGCTTCGATCTGGCGGGCGGTTAACATCCCGCGAGTGGTGCATTTCAACCCGTACTCGCCGAAACTCACCTGGGTGCCACTGGTAGCAACCCCAGTGTTGCGCCCCTTGCGCTGCTTGCGGAATTTCGTTCTTTTCGGCTGTAACATGTTCCGTCTCGTCTATAAAACTAAGGAGATCCGCGCTGGGGCACAGAACTCCGCAACAATTCTAGGCACTCAGCTACCGGTCGCCTTGTCGGACTTGGTTTCACCCTGCCGGTCTAAGCCAAACACTTCGCCCTTGAAAATCCAGGTCTTAATACCGATTACGCCATAGGTAGTGCGAGCTTCAGCAAAGCCATAATCGACATTAGCACGCAGGGTATGCAGCGGCACTCGCCCTTCGCGGGTCCACTCGCTGCGGGCGATTTCAGCGCCGTTCAAGCGACCGGAAACCTGTATTTTAATCCCGAGCGCACCCAACCGCATCGCGTTAGTCACCGATCGCTTCATCGCACGCCGGAACATGATACGTCGTTCCAACTGCTGAGCCACGCCTTCGGCAACCAACTGGGCATCCAGTTCCGGCTTGCGGATCTCTTCGATGTTAATCTGAAGATCTTTAACCTCCAGTCCCATCATCCGCGAGACCGCCTTACGCAGTGCCTCAATATCCTCGCCCTTTTTACCAATGACTACCCCGGGTCGGGCCGTATGGATAGTGATACGCGCCAGTCGAGCCGGGCGCTCAATCTGAATTCGGCTCACCGAAGCATTAATCAATTTCTTTTTCAGAAACTGACGCACCCGCAGGTCGGTTTCCAGCAAATCAGGGAAATTCTTGCTGCTGGCGTACCATTTCGACGTCCAGTCGGACGAGATACCCAACCGTATCCCCGTGGGGTTGACTTTCTGACCCATGTCGTTCTCGCTCCTAGTTTTCAGCCACGGTCACGGTAATGTGACTGGTACGCTTGACAATGCGGTTACCACGCCCTTTAGCGCGGGCGTGCATCCGTTTCAGCAGTGGGCCACAGTCCACGCAAATAGTAGCTACCTTCAGCTCATCAATGTCGGCACCCTCATTGTGCTCGGCATTGGCAATGGCCGATTCAAGTACCTTCTTAATCAGTACAGCAGCTTTCTTGTCGCTGAAGGTCAGCAACTGCAAAGCGCGACCCACCGGCAAGCTGCGAACTTGGTCAGCTACCAATCGGGCTTTCTGCGGCGAGATACGGGCATGTTTCAAAATCGCAACGGATTGCATGGTCGCCCCCTTATTTGGACTTCTTGTCCGCTGAATGCCCGCGATAGGTACGGGTGGCAGCGAACTCGCCCAGTTTATGACCCACCATATTCTCGGTGATCAGAATCGGCACATGCTGGCGACCGTTATGCACAGCGATGGTCAACCCGATCATGTCAGGCAGAATCATCGAACGCCGTGACCAGGTCTTGATCGGTCGCCGGGTATGAGTAGCAACCGCCTGCTCCACCTTTTTGATCAGGTGAAGGTCTACAAACGGCCCTTTTTTAATCGAACGTGGCACCTTACTTATCCTCTCGGTTGCATATCCCCGGTTCGGCGGGGGGCCGTCCGGTCATCAGGCCAGACGGCCTTTGCATCATTTCGCTTTACGCCGACGCACGATAAATTTATCGGTACGCTTGTTCGAACGGGTTTTGTAGCCCTTGGTCGGCACACCCCACGGAGATACCGGGTGACGACCACCCGAGGTACGCCCTTCACCACCTCCGTGCGGGTGATCCACCGGGTTCATGGCCACACCCCGCACGGTAGGCCGGACGCCGCGCCAACGCTTAGCCCCCGCTTTACCCAGTGAGCGCAGGCTATGTTCTTCATTACCGACACTGCCAATAGTGGCTTTACAGTCCACATGGACCTTGCGGATTTCGCCGGAACGCAGTCGCAAGGTAGCATAGCTGCCTTCACGAGCAACCAGCTGCACCGAAGCGCCGGCACTACGCGCCAGTTGCGCACCCTTGCCGGGACGAAGCTCCACGCAATGCACCTGGCTACCGACGGGCACATTGCGCAACGGCAGGGCATTACCCGGCTTGATGGGTGCCGCTGGACCAGACATTAGCGCTGCACCCGCGTTCACCTCACGCGGAGCGATGATGTAGCGACGCTCACCGTCCGCGTAAAGCAGCAGCGCGATATGGGCGGTGCGATTAGGATCGTATTCCAGCCGCTCGACCTTAGCTGGAATGTTATCCTTATCCCGCTTGAAATCAACCAGCCGGTAATGTTGCTTATGGCCACCACCCTGATGCCGGGTGGTGATGCGACCCAAGTTGTTGCGGCCACCATTGCGGGTCTGCTTTTCGAGCAGTGGTGCGTGAGGCTTGCCTTTGTGCAGGGCCGGGTTAACCACTCTGACTACGAAACGCCGACCCGGCGAAGTCGGTTTAGTCTTGACGATGGACATGGGGTTTACCTTTTGCTCTTATGCTGAGGCGATAACCGCCCACTCACTCTGCCACCACGAAATCGATCTCGTGGCCAGCTTCCAAGGAAACGTAGGCTTTCCGCCAATCCGAACGCCGCCCGTTCATCGATCCGAAGCGCTTGCGTTTACCCTTGACGTTGAGTACGGCAACGCCCTTGACTTTGACCTTGAACATCAACTCCACGGCATCTTTGATTTCTGGTTTAGTGGCATCACGAGCTACCTTGAACACTACCTGGTTATAGCGCTCAGCGACCCGGTTGCTCTTCTCGGAGATATGCGGAGCCAATAAAATCTGAATCAAGCGTTCCTGGTTCATGCCAACCACTCCCCAACACGCTGCATCGCGCCGACCGTCATCACCACCGTATCGGATCCCACTAAGCTGACCGGATCAAGGCTCACTACATCGCTGATCGCCACTCCCCGCAGATTACGAGCCGACAGGAACAGATTCAGATCCACGTTCTCCGTCACCAGCAACACCCGGTGCTGATCGGCTAAACCGAGGGTTTGTAACTGAACAATCATGTGCTTGGTCTTGATCTCGGGCAGTTCAAGTGCGTCTACTACCAGTAGCCGATCCTGGCGGAGCAGTTCGGAAAAGATAGAGCGCATCGCAGCGCGGTACATTTTTCGATTGACTTTCTGCGAGTGATCCTGCGGTTTAGCCGCAAAAGTCACACCGCCGCTCCGCCAGATCGGGCCACGAGTACTACCCGCACGGGCACGACCGGTGCCTTTCTGCCGCCAAGGCTTAATGCCGCCACCGCTGACCTCAGCACGGGTTTTCTGCGACCGGGTACCCGCACGAGCGCCCGCCAGATAGGCCACGACCACTTGATGCACCAGCGTTTCATTGAACGGGTAGGCAAAAGTCTCATCGGCGACCGTGATCTGACCGGATAATGCGCCGCTCGCGTTCTTAGTCTGAAGTTCCATATCGCCTCCCTTAGCGGCGCACTTTCACGGCGGGCCGAATCATCACGTCGCCGCCTTTGGCACCAGGCACTGCGCCCTTGATCGCCAGCAGATTGCGCGATCCGTCCACCCGGATCACCTCCAGGTTCTGGGTACAGCGCTGCGCCGCACCGAGATGCCCCGCCATTTTTTTACCCTTGAATACCCGGCCCGGACTTTGATTCTGGCCAATGGAACCGGGGGCACGATGGGAAAGCGAGTTACCGTGGGTAGCACGCTGACCGCTAAAATGGTGACGCTTGATAGCGCCTGCAAAGCCTTTACCGATGGTTGTACCGGTCACATCTACCTTCTGACCGGCCTGGAATAAGTCTACTGTTAACTCAGCACCGACCCCGATCTCTGCTCCTTCGCCCTCTACCAAGCGGAATTCCCACAAGTTCCGACCCGGAGCAACTCCCGCTTTGGCGAAATGCCCCACCATGGGTTTGGTAACCCGACTGGCACGGCGGGTGCCGACGGTCACTTGCAGAGCACGATAACCGTCGATCTCCTCAGTCTTAACCTGAGTCACACGGTTAGGTTCGACCTCAATGAGAGTCACAGGAATTGAAACACCGTCTTCCGTAAACAAACGAGTCATACCAGCCTTGCGACCGATGAGTCCTATTGCCATTTTAATAACCTCTAATCTCGGGAATTTCGAGCCAGAGGAGGGGAAGGCTGCCCCTCGTGGCTCATGATTTCGAGTGCCTAGTTCAGCTTGATCTGCACGTCCACACCAGCGGCAAGATCGAGTCGCATGAGCGCATCAACCGTTTTATCAGTAGGATCCACAATATCCATCAGTCGCTTATGAGTACGCAGCTCATACTGGTCACGGGCATCCTTGTTAACATGCGGCGAAATCAAAATGGTAAACCGTTCAATCTTGGTCGGCAGCGGAATAGGGCCGCGAACCTGCGCGCCGGTGCGTTTGGCGGTCTCAACAATTTCCCGCGCTGACTGGTCGATCAAGCGATGATCGAAGGCTTTCAGGCGGATACGAATGCGCTGGCTGGTGGTGGTCATGGCGCTCACTTAATGATTTTAGCGACGACGCCGGCGCCGACGGTACGACCGCCCTCGCGGATGGCGAAGCGCAGAC
>NZ_CBTK010000136.1 GCF_000531125.1 Candidatus Contendobacter odensis Run_B_J11
TCTGAAATCATTAATCGACCTATTAAAAAGTGGGTCTAAATAAGGAGAGCGGGAATTGCTGCGTCATCAGTTCATTCCAGCCAAATGCGCCGTGTTTCATCAGACTTTCGTTCATCGTCCTCTCCTCTTTATCAGGGTTGCACCAGAAACCATCAGTGGGGCGCAGCGCGTCCCGGCCACAGCCGGTGAATGGCCCAACGCGCCACGCCGATGGTCACGACTTCCTCATCGTCCAGCCGTCGTTCACCACCGTTCGGGGCCGTAGCGCGCAGCACCCGCCGCCCTGCGGCATCGCCGCCCACTTGGGCGAGCTGAAACTCGCCCTCGATCAGCGCCAACACCACGCTGCCCTCAGTCGCAGGAATGGCTCGATCCATCACCAATAAATCGCCATCCCGAATCCCAGCCTCGACCAGAGTATCGCCGGTGACGCGCAGCAAAAAGGTGGCTTCGGGAATACGCGCCAGATGATCGTCCAGGCTGAGTCGGTGTTCGATCCGGTCATCAGCGGGAACCGGCGAACCCGATGGAATCGGCAGAGCCAGCAGCGGCCAATCCGTGAAGGGAGCGGGATCAACCCTCGGGCGATGCGCCCGTGCGGGTGAACGTTCTGCGACGGCGGCCATAGGGATCACCTCCGATAGTTGCGAATCAAACCGATCACCACCCCGAAAATCTGTAAGCGGTCGCCGGGGCGTAAAACGGGATAGGCGGGGTTGGCCGGTCGCAATACGGCTTCGCCGTCTTCTACCGCCAAGGTTTTCAGGGTGAACTCGCCGTCAATCACCGCGACCACCACATCGCCGGGTCGAGCGGGCGCATCGCGCTCCACCACCACCCGGTCGCCATCGTGGATGCCCGCGTCAATCATCGAATCACCGGTCACCGGGATAATCACCGTGCGCGATGGCTGGCGCACCAGCCAGGCATCAATGGAGTGTGCTTCGCCACTGTCCGTAGTACCGACCGGCAATCCGGCAGGAACCGGCGCATCCGCCAAGGGGCGCTCGAAGAAACGAGTGGTCGGCGTCCAGCGCCCGGCCGGGGTGCGGTCCAGAAAGCCCGCCGCTTGCAATCGCTTGAGAACTTGGGCGACGCCATCGCGGGAGTTCATGCCCAGTACGCTCCGCAAGGGACCGTAAGCGGGCAGGCTGCGCCAGCAAGCGTAGTAATCCTGCAAGCGGGCCAAATACGAGGCGTCATCTGAGGTTCTGGGCATCGCACCTCCGATATTAACGTACAAATGTACGTTAATCGTAGAGCGCAGACCTGCGGGCGTCAAGGGGGATGCGGAATAAACTCAGTGGGTGGGTTGGGGCAGTTTGGGTTTGTTCTGGCAACCCTCGACGGCATCAATGAATCTTGATACCCACCGGCTTTCAGCCGGTGGTAGTTGAGTTGCCGTTTTCTGAGATGGCCCCCAAAATGGCGTGTAGTCCATCGCCCCTTGTCCTGACCGGCACGATCACTTTCTGGAGAATATTGATGTCCCTCTTCTTCAACGTTCCGCCGATCGGAAACAAAACGCAGGCCCAAAAAGGGCCGACTTGTTGGTTCTATGCCGCGAAGATGATTCGCAAATTCCACGACGCCTACGACAAAACTGACCACACGTCCAACATTCGGCTACTGTCCCTCGTCCGCAAGTTCATCACGTTCATGGATGAGGATCTCAAGAACCCGGTAAAAATGGAAGGCGCGCCTGACTATGGGGACAAGCCCCCTTTGAACTTTCGTGGACTGCAAGGAATGGACAAGCAAATCAATGAACACACCCAGTCCGACCCCTTCGGCATGACGCTTTACATCGGCCTTATGCGCTTTGCGAACTACCAGAATAGCCTCACGTCTAGCAAGCCGCTGATCCAGCCGCCACCGATTTTCATTGACCTGACGCAAGACCTATCGGATCCCTTAAGCCAAGGCACAGTGACCCGCGTCCCGTCGGGTCCGCCCACGTCAATCGAGTACGAAGCCCTCTACAAAATGATGCTCGAATGGGGGCGGAAAAACGGGTTCAACCGCCAGGCCATCCTTCAGCCATGGAATTTCAAAGAGCTTTCCAAGCTTTGTTTGATCGAGGCTCTCGACTCGGACGAGCGCTTCGAGAATCTTCTGAAACTGCACGGCCCGCTCTGGGTTGGCGGCTTATTCGAGTCCGGCTCGTTAGTGCCTCTAAAATCGGGTGATAAGCGACCGACTTTCCAAGTCGAAGAGGGTAAAAAAGCATGGGTCATGCAGGCGCAGTTCCGTGACGACCTTGCCAACACTCATGCCATTGCCATATTGGGGATCGGCAACAAGACCAAGCCCGGAATGCTCCTGTATCGCGATCCCAATTGCAGTGAGCAGGTATTCGTGATTCCTTTCGACCAGTTCGCCAGTCGAATGAAGCAAGTACTCAAGGATGCCAATGTCAGCATCATGTATTACGACTGCCCTCGTTGCGGTAGAGGTCAACAGGACGCTTGCGTGCACCAACCCGGCAAGCGTGCGACGGCGGGAATGGGGACCGTTCCGTGATGGCGACATCAGTGCATTCGTTGAGAGGGATCAGGCGGTTCTTGGCAACCCTCGACGGCATCAATGATCGACGCCAGCCGGTAAGCGGCATCCAGCGCCGTGGCTTCACCCGATAGCGGATGATCGCACAGCGCCCGCAGCACGACCGGTAGATTGACGAGCAGTTGCTCGGGTGTGGGGTAGTCCTCGCCCGTGCGGTGACTGTGAACCATGGCGATGAGCCGGTCAGTGGTGGCGCTCTCCGGGTCGAGGTCGTCGATGGTTGGGCGCGGTGGGGCGGGGTAGGCAGAATGGGTCATGGGAAGGATTCGGAGGGGCAGAGGGAGGGGAAGGAGATGGACGAAACGGGGAACGCCCATCATCTGTTTTACCTCGCCGACTGACGCCGACGAGGCATTATCCCTCGTCGCGCTATTCCAGCGGGATGCGCTTCTTAGAGTCCGCGAGCCACTGGGCGAAGGTTTGCAGAGCGGGGTTTAAGGTTCGGGAGACCGCTAGGTCGCGCCGGCTACAGTAAAGAGTTTCAAAATCGTGTTTGAACTGAAACATATTGCCGAGATCCTCCGCGCCTGGAAAGCCCAGCGCGCGGTAGGCATCCGCTGAGAGGGTCTGGTAGCGGACCGGCTGACCGAGGGCTTGGGTCAATGCCGCCGCCATCTCCGCCCCGGTGAGGTGCTCCCCGGCGATACCCACGGATTGCCCGATGAAGGCAGAACCCTGTTTGAAAATACCGTAGGTGCAGCGGCCGATGTCTTCGGCAGCAATGCCGGGCAATTTCTTATCGCCCATCGGCAGCGTGAAGGTGAGCGTACCGTCCGGGCCGCGCTTCGGTCCCATGCCGAAGTGAATCAAGTTATCCCAATAGAAGGAGGTGTACAGGAAGGTCGTCGGGACGCCCAGTTCGATAAAGACGGCGTTGGATTCCCCCTTGGCGTCGAAGTGCGGCACCTTGTACTGGCCCATGAGCGTCGGCATTCGGGGGTCCGAGAGCGGAATCCACTGACGGGTGTCTTCAAGCGTGGACCAAATAACGTGTTGAACGCCGGCGGCCTTTGCCGCCCGCGCCATGTTGCGAATTTCCGCCTGCTCTTTTTCGGGCGAGAAATGCGCCCAGAAGAAGGTCACACAATAAGCGCCGTAAGCGCCCTGGAGCGACTGGGTGAGGCTGGCTTCGTCGTCAATATCGGCAGCGACCACCTCGGCACCTTGTTGCGCGAGAGCCAGAGCTACGGGCGAACGGGGATCACGGGTGATCGCACGGGCGCGAAAACCGCCGCTGGGATCGTTCAGAATGGCGCGCACCAACCCCCCGCCTTGCGCGCCGGTGGCACCGATTACGGCAATGATCTTCTGATCCGACATGACTCACCTCCTGACGTGGAAAAAACCGACCGGGGAAGCCGACCGCCCAGCGCCTTAACGCGGCGTGCAGGCCGTGCTGAAACCCTTAATCTTTGAGGATAGCCGTCATGACCCGTTCCAGCCGAATTCATCACCGGACAGCGGCGGAGTATTTCTTTGCAGAAGGTTGCTTCATCACCGAGGGATGGAACTCGCCCCATGATGCCGAGGTGTCGGTCGCTCGCGCCCGCGTGGAACCCGGGGTGACCACTTGCTGGCATCACCTGCGGGGAGTGACCGAGCGGTATCTGATTCTGGAGGGGCAGGGGTGCGTAGAGATGGGTGAGTTGCCGCCCGAGGAGGTTGGGCCGGGCGCGGTGGTGATCATTCCCCCGGAAACCCGGCAACGGATCACCCATACCGGCCACGCCGACCTGATTTTTCTCGCAGTCTATACCCCGCGCTTCACCCCGGACGGCTATAAAGACCTCGATCCGGCTTGAAGACGGGGGCCTTCCTTCAACCGGAACCATGCGCCAGCTTGAGGCCGATGATGCCCGCGACAATCAACCCGACTGAGACCCGCCGCAATGCGGATCGACGGCCAGCCAACCCCGTTAACCGATATTAACGGTACTGTAAATTTTCCTGTGATGGCGAGGCTTGGTAGCGTCAGGCTAGGGCGTTGACTGAATTCAACCCATTGATCTCAATAGGTGATGTTCATTTTACCTGCCTGCCCCACAGTTCCGATCACAGGAAAATTTACAGGAGGAAAAATAGGAGCCACCGCATGGGTAATGCTGATCTACAATGGGCTGATTACAATAGTGTTCGGCACACTTATTGGGTAGACAAAATGATGTCTCGATGTTCATCAGTCAT
>NZ_CBTK010000137.1 GCF_000531125.1 Candidatus Contendobacter odensis Run_B_J11
TTGTTCTCGCCTGCAGCCTCAATTTTGTCTCCTGAAGCAGGGAAGGTGGCAACTTGGGTTATATAACTGCCTTGGAATGTCAGCGGTCATCCGATCAATATCCAGCCGATCATCAATTCGCCAATGTGTGCCAGTCCACAAAATCCACTTGTCCCAAGGCGGGCAGTAGCGAACATCTGCGCCGTGCTGGCGCAAAAACAAATCAGCATTGGCGTCATCGGTTCCGCGATACGGATCAATTGGTTCGCCGCTGGCCGTTAATATCGGCTGTAACCCGGTATAGACTTCCCGGCAATCAGCAATCGCCTTATCTACGGTCATTGCGCCGTAGGTGCTGGTGCCGTGAGATTCATCCCACTTTGGGCGCATCAACCCGGACTGGCGAAAGAGCCGATCCATCCGCACAGCGTCCTTGCCCGTCCAAAACGCCAGCGCGTTCAGCAACGCCATATCAGCAGCGGAATGATCGCCGTTGTGGCGGGACGTATTGCCCGCCCAAAGAGCATCGAACGCCGATCCATTCTTGGCGCGGCTGGCTTTGTTCAGCAGGTCGGCATCGTCAAGGCCAAGACAGACTTCCACAGGAGCTGGGGCGTTGCTCTCTCTCTCTGTGGAAGCATTTGTTGACGTTGCCATGAACCGAGAATGCAGCCAATCCAGCGCTTCTTGCTGTTCAGTGACTGCCGTTGCCGTGCCGTAGCGATTGCCCGTAACGGTCAAGTAGCGGTTTGATGGATAGCTGTACACTTCCAGCCACTTGACCGTGCCGACACACTTACCCGACCGTTGCGGCTTGCCCTTGCACCAGATTCGCAACCCTTCACCCGATGGCGACACTTCTATATAGGTGCCAGCGAATCGAGCCACGACTTCAACTGCGTCTGGCTTGAGTTCGCACGTTTCCGGGTCAAGCACATGGTCAAGGTCAAGGCCACAAAGCCCGTCATCTTCCCAGACGTTTAGCCCGACACCTTCCAGTTTTAGCCGTGCCGCAGTGGCGCAAGCGGTATCGAAGTCGCTCCATGTTTCCGGGTCGTTGCTCTTGGCGTAAGCGAGTTTGCCGTTGCTCTTGGCGTCAATCGGCGGCTTGGTAGACTTGCCGTTGCGATCTTCGTAGCGCCAGCACACCCATTGATTGTCCGTGGGCGGCTTCAGCCCGCCCGAAGGGCGCTCGGCCCGTGGTGCAAACCACCGGCTTCCAGCCGCCTTCTCTTCCAGTCGGCGGTTTAGCCCGCCGATAGTCAACCCACCAGCTTCTAGCTGGTGGTAATTGAGTCAGTGCGCGGAGTTCAGCGGGGATTACAACTTGATTTGAGATATTCATTCAGCAAATTCCATATCGAAAGCATGGGTTAATTTGCCGATGACAGTTACGGGGCGATCCAGTAGAATAGAGGTGCGAATTCTTATTCTTCCCGGATTATTCCGCCCTTCCATAACTGTTCATCAGCAAGTAAGGGTTGACCGTAAGTTACCGGTCAGGGTCAAACTCCCGTCGCGATGACGGTACGACACATTCTAGCCCATCGGCCAATGCCGCTGAGCAATCACCATCAAGCCCTGCTCATGCGGGGCTTTTTTTATGGGCGGTCATGTTGCCACTTCCGCCTCTTGCCCCCGCCAAGTCTCGCCTGTTGCCCGGATGCAGCTACGTCCATCGGGCTGAGCGATGGGACGATTTTGCATCCACATCATGATCTCACTTTCAAGAAAGCCGACGCTTTTTGCAGTTAATCGCCGTGGTTCTGGAAAGTCTCCGCGATCCCGTAGATAGGCAACGGAGCGGGCGCTTATGCCAGTGATCGAGGGGAGTTCACGCAAGCGAATAAAGCGGTCAGTCATAGCAATTCCTTTGTTTTGGGCAATAAAAAACCCGCCAGGGCGGGCTGTTCTGTGATCTATCACAAGATATACGAATCATGCAGGATTTAATTAGGAATTGCAAGGGCATGGTCATTTTTCAATCCCCAATTTCTTGGACTTTTGAAGCAACGGGATTAACAACGCCGACGAGTTCACCTACACTAAATAAATCTCCCCCTTGCGTAGGACTGCTTGCAGATAACCCGATAGGACGGCGAATAGTAGCCTCACGTTGAGGAAGTACGCCTAGTGACGCTGGGGGAGAGGTTAAGCCTTGATGCAACTCTGATACAACATCAGCCAATAATCGCCGGTTTCTTTTTTCACGCTGCGATTTTCAATGCGACCGGGATTGCTTGATTATGTTGCGTGTAACTTTCCTTAACTAGACGCCATGCAATTCTCAATTCAGAGATCGCCTGTTCTGGTGTATCGCCGCCCGCGCTGATATTGGGAAGTTCAACGAAGTGGGCGATCCAATCTCCATCGTCATCAATGAGTAGTTGAATGGTGAACCCGTCAAAGTCGCTCATGGGTTTTCTCTCTGATAGATCGTTAGAAACTGCTTGACCTGATAGGGTTTGGCTTTCCCTACCTGACCTTCCTGAATCGGCAATCGAGAACCTTGGGGTGAATACCAAATCCGATGACTGCCCCCTTGGTGATCCAGCGTCCAACCGGATCGAGATAATAAGGTCTCAAAGTCATCAAAGCGTAAGCCTGCTGGATTATTCTGTGCGGCAGCTAATAGCTTGTCGCGTCGAGTCACTGGCAACTGTCCCTACTCATGTCTGATTCAATCTCGGATCATGCGACCGCGTGATCGTCTGGGGCGCTCAATCAAATCACCTTGGCGACTTTCGCCAGAATCCCGATAATCAGCGCCGATTGTAGAAAGCCGATACCGACGACCCAGCGGATTAACTCTGCTTTCGTTTCGGATAAATCCTTTTTCGATTCGGCTTTGAGTAGCTCAATATCTCGCTTCAGGTCGTGAATATCGGCCTTCGTAGCGACGCCTTCCCCACTGCCTTTCAGCACGGTTGCCAGCGCGGATGCTTGTGCTTCCGCCTGCTTTTCCTCAACTCCGGCATCCCGCAACGTCTTGACGTAGGCCAGCGTGTCGAAGGTCAGGGCGGTCATGGGCGTGGTTCCCGGTTGGGTGATGCCAGTTCCACGGTTCGCAATGGCGCGGCTTCCCACGCTTTGATCTTGGCTTGGCGATAGGTCGCTATCAGCTCTGCTACAACCGGCTTCAACGGATTAGGGACTCGCATCATCGTACTGTTCAGTCCGGTTGCAGGCCGTCCACGCCCACGTTTTTCGATTTCCATAAAAGTCACCCTACTAGAAAACAGGCTATCAGAGTAATCGTATAAAATAACCTTTGCAACTAGCGTCAAGAACCCGTCATGCTGTCAAAAAATGGGTTTGTTAAGGATAGGACCATTACTTTAGCAACCAGAAACCGGAAGGCTTCTCCCCTCAAGAAATGAACCCTTTCTTAAATGTCCGTGAACGTTACCGGACTTGAGTACGGCAGTCTGTAGGCTGTCCTACGGAGACGGCAGCGCCGACAACCCGGTTTCGGCCGGACTGCTTGGCACGATAGAGGCGATCATCGGCCTGTTTGAATACGTCGTTTGGCGTGTTATCGTCGAGGTCAAACTGGGCGACGCCGATGCTCACCGTAATCTGCAAATCGTGACTATCAACCGGGACACGCATGGCCTCGACTCGTTCACGGATTCGCTCAGCTACTTCCAATGCGTTCTCATAGTTAGTCTGTGGGAGCAAAACCGTGAACTCCTCTCCACCCATCCGTCCAACAACATCAAGCGGTCGCAAGCTTTCTATGATCTTAATAACGAGAGCTTGGAGGACAACGTCACCGGCGGGGTGGCCGAAGTGGTCGTTCACGTCCTTGAAGTGGTCCAGATCGAGTGCGAGAATCGAAAGAGAAGCGCCACTCCGTCGTGCATTCGCCATTTCGGCTTGAGTGCGCGCCATAAAATGCCGCCGATTGCTAGCGCTAGTTAGGGAGTCGGTGGCCGCCAAGCGCTCCAGTTCGATGTTCGCGAATTGCAGACGTTCAAGCGCATTCTCAGCCTCGCCTTTAGCGACAGCCAGTTGTCGCATCATCTCCTCTTGGCTAAATACTTTTGAGAATGCGTGGGTGGTATGAAACGCTTGCAAGACGCCATACGACAGCAGGAAGAATCCTGCCGCGAAGATTGCGTGAGCGAGCCACCACTGGTGATTCCACGGCTTGGCTAGCAAAAAAGAGAGCGAGGATAGGGCAAACCCGGAGAGCGCAAAGAGGAATAACTTCATCAGCGGCGAGCCGATATGCCGTGCAAGCATGATGAAAATGCCTGCCAGCGAGAAGGAGAGGGCACCAAACTCCATGGACAGGCGGACCCACGGGTGACTGGCAAAAGGGGAAGTCGCAACCAGTGCGATAGCTGCGTCCACAACCAGAAAAGCGGTGCCCCAGACAACCAGTGTGCGGTTGCTCCGGCGTTGCGGAGGGTGCGACGATGCATCGTAGTGAAGGAGGCTAATGAGGAATAGCCCTGACATGACCAGTCGCGATGCCGGGCCGTACAGCAGGAACAGCCAGATATTATCGTGTGAAAACCGGGTCAACACCCCGTGCGGTGCGTATACGAACACGAAGCTGAGGAATCCGAGGGTTAGCCAGCGCAGAAAGGGTTCACCCGAAAATTGATAGCACTTCCAAGTGACGACGGTGATGAAGACCGCCACCAGAATCGCAGCGCCAATAGCTACCTCATGAAACTCAGCACTGACAAAACGCAATGTCGGGTCTTGGAACTGGTGAATGTAGGCAATCGCCAGCGCTGGAATCAGCGCAAAAATTGCTTCGAGACCCCCAGCGTACTTGCGGGTGAACCAACTAATCCCACTAAATTTTTGTGGAACTTCTAGTGCGCTCATGGGCCTGTACAATGATCTATCTGATGCCGACAGGGCCAGTTTAAGCCCGTGCTGATTGTGTAATAAGCGTAGTTAGTGCCTCTGAGATAATTTCACCCATTGTTAAATTCGGGTGTTCCGCCATGATCGCGGCCAAAGTCTCTTGCGCTTCTGGCGTTAAAAACACGTTGACGGCCTTCAATCCCTTTTCCTTGGCACGATACTTTTCCATGCGCTGTTTTCCAGTAGCCATAATCCCATCTTCCAGTGCATCCAAGTTATCAGACCAGCGGCCTTCACCCTGACACAGTTCGGGGTGTCGCTTTACTACATCAGCTAACTCAATTCGTGTGCGCTTCACCTGCTCTAAGTCAACGATAGTCTGCATCAGGCAATCATCCTCTGAATCTGTGTGGCAGCAAAGAGAGAATTCCGCCGCGTCTTGATGCCCTGCTTATCCAGTTCCGCCGCGATCTTTCGCAGTGACAATCCCGCTGTATGAAAGTCTTTTGCCTTCTGAATAACTTCTTGCTCAACATCATCCTCAAACAGTTCGCCGTCGATCAACTTGAAGCCGTAAGGAGTCTCGCCGCCGATGTATTCGCCTTTATCTTGCTTATGGCGCATAGCAGTGCTGGTACGTTCTGCAATGATTTCCCGTTCCCACTGGCTAACCGACGCCAAGATATTCAGCACCAGCCGACCGGAGGCCGAGCGGGTATCAATCTGTTCCGATACCGACATGAGCGCCGCCTTACCTAGAGCAAAGTAGGTTTCGATCAACTTACCAAGGTCAACCACAGACCGGGTTAAGCGATCCAACTTCACAACCAACAACGCCTCTGCCTTGCCAGTCTTGAGCATCGCCAGCGCCCATTGTAGGCCGGGGCGATCAAGACTCTTGGCGCTTTCGCCTGCATCTACGATGACCTCGATCAAGTCTAGGTCATACAGGCTGGCGTATGCATGGGTCTTATCCTCTTGCGCTTCAAGGCTAACTCCCTTGTCGGCTTGCTTGTCGGTTGAAACTCGTAGGTAGGCAATCGTCTTAGTGGTCATGGTATACGTTCCTTTAGTCACTGGATACAGTCTACTCTAAGAGACTGTCGAAAAACCCTTTTCTCCTAAGCTTCCGCAGAATTAGTTGCTGGTAATAATGCCATGCTTTCAGCTAATTTCTTAGCACGTTCTTTAAAAATTCTCCGCAACATTAATCGGATTGAAGCAACATAAACATGACTCTGACTGGATGTCGGTTTCCGCTCGTAATCTTTACTTAATCGGCGGTATCGATTGAGCCAGGCAAAGGTTCTTTCAACCACCCATCGCCGAGGTAAGACATGAAATCCTTTCTTTTTCTTGACGATTTCAATCACACAGTTAAACTTCTCTTTACACCCATCAATAAACGCTTCACCTTCATAACCACCATCCGCCCAA
>NZ_CBTK010000138.1 GCF_000531125.1 Candidatus Contendobacter odensis Run_B_J11
TACCGGATATCCATTTATCTTATCGGCGCTTGAAAAATTAAACCTATAGAGAAATGGTATCAGGGTCAGACTTAGATTATAGGGCCACAGCTTGGCTAGAGAAGCGAACCCGGCCATACCCAAAATGCCCAGGATCAAGAACGCTACCCCACTCACCAGGCCAAGCAACGCCCAATCGCGGGCCAGGCGTGGCGTGGGCTGATAGGGTACAGCGCGACTGGACAGAGCAGAACTCTGCTGGCTTTGCGCCCAGCGTTCGACGAAGAAAGCCAGCACAGCCGGCAACAGCAGAATCAGCGACACCACCGCACCCATCTGGAAATTCTGCTGTCCCACCACCTGCTTATAGATGTCGGTCGCCAGCATGTTGAACTGGCCGCCGATCACCTTGGGCACGCCGAAGTCGGTAATCACCAGGGTAAACACCACAAAGATGGCGCTGATCAGGCCGTAGCGCACACCCGGCAGAGTAACGGTCGTGAAGGTGCGCCAGCGGCTGGCGCCCAGCGACTCCGAAGCCTCGTACAATCGGGCGTCGGCAGTGGATAGGGCAGTGGTCAAAATGATCAGGGCGTGGGGAAAGGTCCAGAACACCGAACCCATGACAATGCCGATGGGGCCATAAATCCCTTCTCCGAGCAACCAACCCTTTAGCGCCCCCTGATTGCCAAACAGATAAATCAGGGCAATTGCCGAGAGCAGCGACGGTGCAAGCAACGGGGCCATCGCCACCAGCCGGAAGAATCCTTTGAAGGGAATGCAACTGCGATTCAGGGCGTAGGCGTAACCGAAGGCCAGTGCGATCACCATCAGCGTGGACAGCGCCGACACCCACAGGCTGTTGCCAACTGCGCTGGACAGGGCGGGATTGGAGAAGTACTGGGCAAAGTTGGCCAGACCCACGAAAGCGCCATCGCTATCCTGCGTGCTTTTCGCCAGCATGATGATCAGCGGAACCAGCAAGGTGACGGCCAGATACAGCGCTAACACCAGCAACCCACCGCCCATCAGCCACCCATCGCGGCCCAGGCGCGGGCGGATGCGCAACGCTGCTACGGTTGCGACTTCAACCATAGGGGTACCCCTTCGCGAACAGGCGGATATGCTCGGCGGGAATGTGCAAGTGCATGGAATCACGCGGACGCAAGCCCAGCTCTCGTGCCCGCTGGCTGGAAACCTGCGCCCGCAGTCGGTGTTCGCCCAACTCGCCGCCGCCCAGGCTCAGCCAGAAGAAGGGCCCCATGAATTCAAGATCCTGCACCTCGGCTTGGAAACTGTTGGCGTGGCCGTTGGTTCGTCCGGTGCAAACCACATCTTCTGGACGCACCGCCGCATGTACCGCAGCCCCCAGCGTGAAATTGTCAACCTTGCAGGCCAACCGCGCCTGCCCCAACTGAATCTCACCCTGTCGTACCAGGGTCGCCGGCAGCAGGTTCATCGCACCGATGAACTCAGCCACGAACAGGCTGGCGGGCTGATGATAGATTTCCAGGGGAGTGCCGATCTGCTCGATGCGGCCATCCCGCATCACCACGATGCGGTCGGCCATGCTGATCGCCTCTTCCTGATCATGGGTGATCATGATGGTGGTGATGCCCAGTCGTCGTTGCAGGGTCTTAATCTCATCGCGCAGATACACCCGCACTTTAGCGTCCAGCGCTGACAGAGGTTCATCCAGTAGCAGCAATCCCGGCGAGATCGCCAACGCCCGCGCCAGTGCTACCCGCTGTTGCTGGCCGCCAGAGAGCTGCGAAGGGTACTTGCGACCGCTGTCGGGCAAGTTGATCAACGCTAGTAAGTCCTTAACCCGCTGTTGAATGGCTGTTTTGGTCTGGCGACGATTTTCCAGACCATAAGCGATGTTGCGGGCCACGGTCAGATTCTGAAACAGCGCGTAGGATTGAAACACAATGCCGAAATCGCGCTGAGCCGGCGGCAGGGCGGAAATATCGCGTCCATCCTGTTCCACCGTGCCGTGGGTCTGGATGTCCAGCCCGGAGATAGCCCGCAGCAGGGTGGTCTTGCCGCAGCCGGAGGGACCAAGGAAGCAGACGAATTCACCCTTGTGAATGTCGATGCTGACGTTATCCAGGGCAGTGAAATCACCGAAGCGCTTGCTGAGATTACGAATGCGGAGATAGGAGGCGGTCATAGGCGTTCAATGTAACGAGCTATTCCCCTCTCCCATCGGGAGAGGGGTCGGGTGTGAGTGTTCCAGCTACTTCTTCGGCTCCGACTTGCTGTCGTAGCGCTTGGCCCACTCAGCCAGAATCGCCTCGCGGTGCTTGGCCGCCCACTCGAAATCATTCTTGATCATCTTTGCGGCGATACCTTCTGGATAGTAGGGCACCGGTTTGGCGACGCCGGGCATTGCGACCACTGCATAGCCTTCGTTGTAGATCTCGTTGGCCTTGCGAGTGACCGACCAATTCGCCAGTTGCTTGGCGGCATCCAGCTTTTTGGTGCCTTTGACGATAGCGAAGGCTTCCAAATCCCAACCGACCCCTTCACTCGGCGCGATCACATCAATCGGGGCGCCCTTGCTTTTTTCCTGTGCGCCGCGATAGGCGAAGGAGATGCCGACCGGCACTTCGCCGGCGGCGGCCATCTTGCAGGGTTTGGAACCGGAATGGGTGTACTGGGCAATGTTTTCGTGCAGACCATCCATATATTTCCAGGCTTTGGTATCGCCCCACATCTGCATCCAGGCCGACACATCCAGGAAGCCAGTGCCGGAGGAATTGGGATTGGGCATCACGACCTTGCCCTTGAATTCCGGCTTGGCCAGATCGTGCCAGGAAGTCGGCGTTGGCAGATTGGCTTTGGCGGCTTCGACGGTGTTGAAACAGAGCGCCGCGACCCAGGCGCGCTGGCCGACCCACAGCGGTGGTTTGGTTTTGTCCACATACTGCGGATCCAGCGCTTCGACGCCCTTAGGCGCGTAAGCCTGGAAATAACCCTGATCGGCCAGCAACTTGAGACTGGTCGCCGCCAGGCCCCACACTACATCGGCCTGCGGGTTGGCTTTCTCGGCCAGCAACTTGGCGGTGATGATGCCGGTGGAATCGCGCACCCACTTGATATCGAGATCGGGATTGTCGGCCTCGATGGCTTGCTTGAATTTGGCGAGTTCATCGGCCTCGACGGCGGTATAAACCAGTAGTTCGGTTTTGGCCTGCACGGTGAAAGCAACGCCGGCTAACGCTAATGTGCCGAAAACGGTAGCAAATTTCATCGAAAATCCTCGCGGGTTGCAGAAAAGTAAACAACGACAGTCCAGAGGGAACCGGCGCGATGGGTAGCAACCCAGGATTGTGCAAGGACTGTGTTGCGAAATTGTGATCAGCCGGACACTTTCCCCGACCGGGCCTGTTCGCAGCGGCGGCGAAACATGGGATCGAAGGGATCAACCGCGCCAAAGCGACCGGGTTGAAACGGCGATAAATCGAATGGCGGAGTCTGGTCAGCCGCCAGTGCCGCCACAGCTCGACCAATCCCTCCGCTGGCCGCAATTCCCGCGCCGCAACAACCGGTCGCCAATAGCAAGCCCTCCACGCCGGGTGTCGCACCCAGCACAAATAAACCGTCCGGGGTATAGGTGGACGGGCCGGTGATATAGCTCTGAATCGCCAATTCCGGCAGCGCCGGCAAAAAGCGTTCCAGCAGCGCCGTACCTTCACTTAATGACTCCCAGCCCAAGTCGTCGCCGAAACTTAGGTTGGCAAGATCATCAGGCACCGTCCGTGGGTCCACGCTGACCGATTGCGCCTCGCGCAGCCCGAACAGCAGCCCGCCGACTTCGGGCCGGGTATAGGCCCGAGCTTCGGGGATGATGGTGAACGGGTGTCGGCGCGGAACCAGCGGATGCGGCGCGGCGATCCAGTATTGGCTGCGCACCGGCGCTGACGGGATGCCGAAACCTGCCTGGCTGGACAGCACCGCTGACCACGCGCCCGCTGCCAGCACCACTTGCGGGGCGTGATAATCGCCATCGGTAGTGCGCACCCCGATAACCCGTCCGTGAGCGAGCAACAGTTCCCGTACTGCCACGTTTTGCAACAGGATCGCGCCTTGCTGGCGAGCGGCATGGGCATAGGCCTGCGCCAGCCGGTAAGGATCAAGGTAGCCGTCATCCGGAGTGAACAGCGCGACGCGCACCGGATCGGGATGCAGCCACGGCACCAGCGCGGGCAGTTCGCCGGGTGGGAGCCATTGCAGGGCGACGCCATGCAAGGTATTGAGATCAGCCAATTCCTGTAATTCCCGCTCCCAGTTGACTGCGGCGGCCAGATGCAGACTGCCGACCCGGCGCAAGTCCAGCGATTCGCCCAAACTCTGCTCCAAACTGGCGATGTCGGCGTAGGTTTGTCGCACCAGCGGAATCAATAGACATTATCAATAACTGATTTAACAGAAAAATTTTTACTCAATTTATTGATTAAT
>NZ_CBTK010000139.1 GCF_000531125.1 Candidatus Contendobacter odensis Run_B_J11
GCCCGACCCCCATTAAAAAACCGCCCCCGGTTTCCCAAGGGCGGTTCGTTCAATCCGGTCAGAAGTAGGGCGGGTTAGGCGTCAGCCGCAACCCGCCGTTCAGGGCGTCCCGGTTCCGGCGGGTTACGCTTCGCTAACCCGCCCTACGCGCTACGCGCTAACCCGCCCTACGCGCTCTTGGGCTTTCAGAACTTCGGGATGCCGGGGTTTATAGGCCACCGCCCACAGGGCAAAGTTTGAGACATCACGCTGGACGGTGACGCGGGCAAAGCCGCCGCCGATCAGGTGCTGGCCCAAGGTCTGTTGGGTAAAGCCGGTGCGGTGGGCCATAAACAGGTTGCCCCGAGCCATCGAGGCGCGATGACCGTAGACCATATCCAGAGCCGCAATAGGACCCGCAGGTGCGGTATAGGCCGTGTCCTCCAGTTTGCCCTCGGCGATCAGCGCGGCGACCGCTTGCAAATCCGGGCAGGTGATCAGCGCCAGGCCGTCGTCTTTGAGGACGCGGGCGAATTCGTGCAGGGCGATGGGGACTTCGTGGGGGTACAGGTGTTCGATGTTGTGCGAGGAGTAGAGGGCGTCGTAACTGGCTTCGAGGATCATGGACATATCCAGCATCGAGGCGACGATGTCGGGCTGGACGGCGGGGTCAATATCGAGGCGGATTTCCTGCCAATCGGGGCCGCGAAAGGCTCGATGCAGTTTATCGGGGTTGGGCGCACCACAGCCAACGTGCAGGACGGTTTTTTGCGAGTTCGGGGCAATCATGGGTTCACCAGGCGTTCGATCAGGGTGCGATGTTGTGGCAGGCAGACGGTGTGCAGGTCGTAGTTTTCAACAATGGTTTGCCGGGCGCGGGTGCGGATCGCTTGCATTCGGTCGGGATGATTCAGCACGTCGTCGACGGCGGCGGCGATTTCGGCGGGGTTGAAGAAGTCCACCAGCAGGCCGTTGTGGCCGTGGGTGATGACTTCTTCGACGGGCGGGGTGCGGGAGCCGACCACCAGGCAGCCGGCGCTCATGGCTTCGAGCATCGACCAGGACAGGACAAACGGGTAGGTCAGGTAGACGTGGACGGCGGACACCTGTAGCAAGCCGAGAAAGACCGGGTAGGGGACTTTGCCAACGAAGTGGATGCGGCTGAGATCCAGTTGGCCGGCGAGTTCGGTCAGGTATTTCTGGCGGTAGGTTTGACCGTCCGGTAAGGGACTGCCGTAGCTGACTTCGTCGCCGCCGACGATGACGATGCGGGCCTGGGGGCGGCGGCGCTGGATTTCCGGCAGGGCGCGCAGGAAGGGGTGAACGCCACGCATCGGCTCCAGGTTGCGGTTGACGAAGGTGATGATCTCGTCGCCGGCGCGGAGTTCGAGGCCGCGTTGCTCGAGTCGCAGGCTGGCTTGGGGATTCGGGACGACGTGTCGGGTGTCGATGCCGTCGTGGATGACGCTGATGTGGTCTTGAACGCGGGCCGGGTATTGGGCGCGTTGCCAGGCGGTCGGGCTGAGACCCCAGGTGGCGCTTTCCAGGCTGAAGTGGTTGATGGCGTTTTTGAAGACGATCCGGCAGCGGTCGCCGAGGTCAGCATTGCGGTACTCCGGGTCGAAGTTGACGTCGCTGCCGTGGGTGCGGTAGAAAAATTCGCAGTAGTGGAGTTGCGGGACATCGGGAAAGACTTCGTGCAGGAACAGGGCTTCGCCCCAGCCGGGATGGACGCTGATCAGGTCGGGGCGGAAGCCCTGTTGGCGCAGGTGGTCGGCGGCACGGGCGACCGCTTCGCTGCGGATGACTTTGCTTTCGGTGTCGAGTACCCAGGGGTGAAGGCCGGGGGTGTTGCTGCGGGTCGTCGTGTAGCGATAGATCGGAACACCCGGGATCGCCGGGGAGGCGTTGAGGGTCAGGGCGACCACGGTGTGGCCCTGCGCGGCTAACACCGGGGCCAGGTGTTTGAATTGGCCAGGGAAGTTTTGGTGAATAAAGAGGATACGCATGGCAGGGGTTGCTTAGCGGTGGGCGCGGGGTTCCGTGTAATGAAGCGGCTCGATTTTACTGGAGTCCATTCGGGGATGGAAACTGATCGCTCTAAATCCAGCCCTTAAAAAAACCGCCCCCGGTGTCCCAAGGGCGGTTCATTTCATTAGGCGCCCCCCTTTGAAAAAGGGGGCGGGGGGGATTAGGTTGCCATCAACCCAACCTACGAAGCTTGCCCACCCTACCCGGCTACGAAATCCCTAAGTATTTTTTAATATGATTCGCCAAGTATTCATCAATATCTGCGTGTCTTGGTACGGATTGCTTTTGGCCGGTTGCCGGATTGAGATAGATATCGTGGCGCCCACCGTGTCGATGCAGAACACAACCCGCAGTTAATAACATGCGAATCAGTTCATTACGCTTCATAAATCAATTCCTTGATCTCATAATGCTCCGGTACATCATCCAAAACCATGTACCGATAGGCATCAAGAAGATTTTCCTCAAGCTCTTCCAGCGTTTCTCCTTGCGTCATAATCTCCGGGTGTTCAAGCAATTTGCCCAGCCAAAAGTGGGTGCTTTTCCAGTAGATCACGGTCAGCTTATGGTTCATTGTTAATTTACCTCAAGTTCACAAAAAGAGAAAACCCGCCGATCCTCTCACGAGAACCGGCGGGTCTTTTTCATCCTGCTCCCCCCTTTGAAAAAGGGGGGTCGGGGGGGATTTGGCTACCACGCTTGCGGGGTGAAGGCCGGGTCATTTTGGATCGAGGCCGAATCACCGGTCGCCCGAATGCTGAATAGCCCACGCTTGATCACCATCGCCTCGGCGCTGGCGTCCGCCGTCAGCCAGGCCATCGCCCCATAAATCCGGTTCTGCGCGTACCGGGGAATCCAGTCTTTCAGGTGATCCAGTTTGTCCAGGAAGTTCTTCACGTCATCCGGCCGCAGCGTGGTTTTCACTTCCACCACCACGACCTCTTCGCCGTTGTGGGCGATGATGTCAAATTCATAGTTGCCGCCGCCGGGCTGTTTGCCTTTCAAACGGGTGGTAGTGTCCGCGATGGCAATACCTCGCTGGACGAGCAGATTGACCAGATCGCCCTCCACCAGCGATTCCATGAGCTTGCCCCATTGGCTGGTGAACAGCTTTTCCAGTTGGTTCAGTTTGCGGTCGGTTTCCTGAAACTTTCGGTCGGTTTCCTGAAACTTCCGGTCGGTCTCCTGAAACAAGCGCCAAACATCATCGAGTGTCGGTTGTGCCGTGGACATGGGGGCCTCCTTAAGAGTGATGCGTCCAGTATACCGCCAAACCATCACCCACAAAAAACCCGCCGATCCTCTCACGAGAACCGGCGGGTCATTATTTCACCGCCTTTCCCCCCTTTGAAAAAGGGGGGAAGGGGGGATTTGGCGGATTGTCGCTTGCGCTCCGAATCCGCCTTACGGGTTACCACGCCTTGGCGCGAAACTCTGGCTCGTTACCGATGGTGAGCGTCTCACCGCTTTGCACCAGCACATAAAAGCCCTGTTCTTCCGCATATTCGGCCACGTCATCGGGCATCACCAGCGCGGCCACCGCTCCGAACGCTTGATGATGGCGATAGGCCGGTAACATCGGCTTGAGCTTGTTCATTCGTTGAATATGCTCGTCCACCTGTGCGGTCGTCATCTTGCTTTTGCATTCGATGGCGATCAGCACCCCGTCATTGACCACCAGCACATCCACCTGGATGCCTTGACCCTCACGTTTGGCCTTGATGTCCGAATGCACTTCATGCACTTCAAGACCCTGTGCCTGGAACAGCCGAACGACCGTCGGCATGACCATGTATTCGACAAATTCACCCAGCCGATTGCCGATTTCTCCCAGGTTCTTGGACAGGGCTTTAATCTCAAGACGGGTCGCCTCCGCGCCTTCTTTCAGCAACCGCTCGGTCTCCTGAAACTTCCGATCCGTGTCCTGAAACTTCCGGTCGGTTTCCTTTTGGGATTCCGCCACTTCCCGAAACAATTCCAATATCTCTTCATAAGTCGTGGCCATCGCCATCACCTCCTCATCTTCAATGCGTCCAG
>NZ_CBTK010000140.1 GCF_000531125.1 Candidatus Contendobacter odensis Run_B_J11
TTCCCCCCTTTGAAAAAGGGGGGCCGGGGGGGATTAGGTTGCCAAACCAACGGCAACCCAACCGACGGATGCTACTTACGGGACTCTTTATGGGTACGGTGTTTGTCGGCATACACAGCAACAAAAACCATGACCAAGGTGAATAATGACAAACCAATTAAGGATTCAATGGCCATTTTCGTCTCCTTTACGCAAGGTATATGCAACATACAGAAGGATGAGCGCCAAAGCGACAAGTGCCAAAACAGCAATTAATCCGGCTCTTCGGTCGACGAAGCCGCCAATTAATGCTGCAACTACAGAGGCCGTAGCTACATTGTCAGCTATTTTAGCTAAGCCTTCTCTTTGATCTTTGTTGAATATGGGAAGTTTCACAGTGCGAGTATAGATCAATACACCCAGTATTTCATCAGCACCACCCCAACATCCCCGCAATAAAAAACCGCCCCGGTGTCCCAAGGGCGGTTCGTTCAGTCCGGTCAGGAGTAGGGCGGGTTAGGCGCGAGCCGTAACCCGCCGTTCAGGGCGTCCCGGTTCCGGCGGGTTACGCTTCGCTAACCCGCCCTACTTGCTACTTGCTAACCCGCGCTACGAAGCGACGCGGCTGACACGGGTGAGTTCAAAAGGTGATGTAACTGTGCTGCGATTTGCGGCGGAACTTCCAAAGAGCTAAAAAGAATCGCTGGATATAAATAGTCTTCGCCGGAGTCATCCATGATCCGCATCATTCCACGATCATCGGCTTCTTCAATGACCTCATAGAGACGCCCTAGCGTTAAATCATCCGCTGACAGATCGCCAAGTCCCTCGCGGCTCATGCAAACGACAAATTTCATAGCCACCTCTTAATCTTCATTTTGACCCGACCAATTCCATGTGCTTCGTACCAGTGTACTTCCGCTGGCGCGGTTGCGCCATTGTTTAATTCAATGATTGCGATACCTTTTTTCTTGCGCCAATGACCATGGCCATACTGTTGACGCAAGCGATTGAGTTCACGGATACCATGACCTTCTGCCATCGTTTCGAGAACAACAATCTCGCCCTGTATTTTAATCATTTCTGGATATTGAAACCTTTGTATTGATTGAATGAACCGTAAGACCGCATTCTTTAAGAGTGGGGGGATTCAATCAAAAATCCCCCGCCCCATTCATCACAGGGCGGGGGGTTTAGTTTTACCGCGTTTCAGTCAGGTCACGGGGCAAGCCCGCAACCCAACCTACGATGCTAACCCGCGCTAC
>NZ_CBTK010000141.1 GCF_000531125.1 Candidatus Contendobacter odensis Run_B_J11
AAATCGTTTTGCAATTCGGCAATACTTACCGTCAAGTCCGCCAGGATAGTGTTCATCGGGATTTATCCGCATCAAAAATCAAGTGGGCTGAATCAGCAAACAGCGTAACGCCATCAACACCCGGCGCGGATTCTTGCGATGCAGCGCCATGCCCAACCAGTAGGCCGCTTCTTCCTGCGGCATCGCTAATACCGCTTCGGCGCAGGTGGTCATGTTATCGCGGTTGCGCATGGGAGCCAGCGTCCGAAACAGCAACGCCAGCCGCAACGCCCATTCTTCGGGGAGCGGAAAGGTTTGCTCGACCTGGCGAAGCAACGGACTTACTGCAATCTGCAACCGCGCCAGCGGTCGTAACAATCGAGGCTGAATCAGTGCCAAGTTGCGCCCGCGCAATCCGGCCAAGTGGAGCGGCGCCATCACATGCGGCGTGGCCGGGGTCGGTAATTGCCATACCACCAGTGATCCCTCGTCCAAGCTCTGTATCCAGGCCCGGAGTTGATAGCACGGCTCGCCCGAACTCATGCGCCACCTTCGGCGGTAGCCTGAATTTGAATCGTGCCCGCCCCCAGCTTTGCTAACTTTTCGCCAAACTTTTCGGGTTCATCACCGGCCAGCGCCAAACCCTGATGAAACGTCACCGTCAAGCGTATTTGCCCGCAAGCGCTTTTTGCTGCCTTGCGTTGCGGTTCTAAAAATTCCCGGACCACTTTGAAATCTTTGGCCATACCCTCGAACGTGACTTGCACGGTACTGCCCTCGGCGGTCTCATAGCCCCCGTCCAACTTTACCTGCACCGTCGCGCCGGGCGTGGCGTTCACTAATCCAAACAGTTTCAATCCCCCTTCCAACTCGAACACCGCCAGTTGCACCTGGGTTAATCGTGTCCACTTGCGGGTTCGGGCTTGCTCCCATAGCCGCAACAAGGCTTCCTTGAGCAACCCTTCGGTTTTCACTTGGGGCGGCGGCGGTGGGTCTCGAACTTCTGGGCCGGTGTTCCCACCCCTATTATTACTGTCACCGCCGCCGTAATCACCACGATGGCCACCACCCTCACCATTGCCGTTGCCACCCCGCCCGGTTGCATCAGGCTTTTTGGCTGGACGTGGATAAAGGCAGCCCTTTCAAGGTGCTCAGTTGATGGTTGACGTAACCGTCTGATTCTCTGTTACCCGACTCGGCCTAACATCGGGTTTGGCTAAGAAGAGAGTTCGAGGTTAAATTCAACTTATTGATTTTCAATGTTGTATTTTTACACCTTGAAAGGGCTGCGTGGATAAAGGTCATGCTCCCGTGCATAGGCGGTGGTAAAAATCCAGGATTGTTCATCAATTTTGATTTCTGCGGGCGGGTCGTCCTTGCCCCACCAGAGTTGGCCGCGTTGATAAACGTATTCGCCCTGCTCAATTCCCCGACGCAAGCCCCGCACAAACACCTCATCGCCCACCAGCATCGGCAACGCCACATCGCGGCGAAACTCTTCGCGTAATTCCGCCGTCGTGATTTTGCCCTTCTTCAACGGGGTGCGGTCGCGGATGTAAGTCGGCGAATCCGGTTCGTCACCGGCTATCCGCAACTTTTTCACTGCCTGTAACTGGCGCACCACCTGTTTTTCACCATCGCCCGGTTGTGCTGCGGCGCTCGGTAAGTCAATCGCACTGTGGGCTAACTCAACCGTTGTCCCTTCCACACCATACTTGGCCGGGTACAGGACATGCCGATACGCCTGCTGAATCGCGCTGACGGCTTCACTCTTGGAGCGTTCATATAATTCCTGAACCGTTGCCTGCTGATGCGTTGCTAATCCTTCATGGTGTTGCAAGGTCTTGAGCGCCAAATGACGGATCATCTGTTGGTGTATGGTCTCCTTACGCGCCGCGTCTACTAGCAAAAACACCACATGGTTTTTCTTCTTGCGCCATTCCCCACCGCCGCTCTTGAGGGTGAAGAGCTTTTCCACCAACGGGGGCACCGTCACTGCCACCTCTGCCACCTCTGCCGCGTCATAGCCAATGATTACCAAGTACGGTTTACCGTTGCCATCGTCGTCGGGCACATCGTAACCATCACTGGCAAACGGCACTGCATTGAAAGTTTTGCCCTTGAATAAGTCACGGATGCGGTCGTTCAACTGCGCCCGCACTTCACCGGGATCCACTTTCTGGGCTTCTCGCCGCAGTAAGTTGGTCAAATTTGGCGCGATTTGGAACCGGAGTAGCGGACCTGGGCGGTCATCCAAGTAGCCCGATTCCGTTAAAAACTTGTCCCGCGCCTGATCTAAAAACTCTATCTTGAGTTCAGGGGCTAGGCAGGCATAGCGCAAGTGCTCGCGGCTCAACCCTTTCAGATCGTCGTTATAAGCCAGCGAATGCAAAAAGAGGGTGCGGGCCACATAGGTGGTATACGGCGGTAGCCCGGCGTAAAACTGCGCGTCCAATTCCTGCGCCAGTGCGGTGTGATCCGTCCCGGCCACATCCGCTTTGACGGCGGGCGCGTAGTCGCTTTGTTGCCAGCGGGTCAGCACTTCGTTGTACAGCGGTCCGTAGCCCAAGTCGAGATGGTGCGAGTGCAGGGCATAGGTCGCTGCAGGCCGTTGCGCCCACACGCTGCTGATCATTTTTGCCAGCAGCCGCAACATTCCGCGCACCCGCTGAAACGTGGGCAAGGTCGCGGTTTTTTCAGTCAGGGTCGCCATCAACTCCGGGTGCAGTGGATACCCTAGTACTTCACCCGATCTGAGTTGACTTCAAGTAGCGCATGGGTTTTCCTGTGAGGGT
>NZ_CBTK010000142.1 GCF_000531125.1 Candidatus Contendobacter odensis Run_B_J11
GATTACAAATTAGAAAATTATATCCTAAAGTTAACAGCAATTGCTATGCCGAACACTATTGGTGTAAACGGGCCAAAGTACAAGCGCGACAAAAAGTAATGTGCAGGTTTTAAGTTTGTGTGAGGGGGCAACCAGTATGGCGGTAGCGAGAAGAAGCATAGAAACAATACCGTAGCCGATGGCTAAGATGGAAATTGACACTGGCGGAAAAGCACAAACGCCAGGAGACGAACGCCACCAGTCCTCTGGACAGACCAGCCGACCCCAAAGCGTTAGTTGATGCTCAATGATTACCCAGCCCATAGTGGCAACGCCAAAGCATAAAACTACAAAAGCTACCCAACAAACGGCGGTAGCGGGGCTTATTGGATATTTATGCATAACGTTCGAGCTAAGCGAGGGGTTAGGCCGCACTCGGCGCCTGCTGGCGTGGACGCTGCCCGCTATCCAATGCCGCTATGGGCCAACGCAAAGGTTGGGCACAGTGAGGCGCGTGAAGAGATGCGGCGACGCCACGGCTGAGGACGGATAGTGGCTCAGTGCATCCGTGAACTCTGGGTGCGTGAACGCAGCCCGAAAGTGTGCGACTGACTCCCAAAGAGCGTAGTTCATGAAGACGTTACTTCCGGCGATTCCCTGATGCAACTGGGTAGAGATGTAGCCAGGTTGCTTCTTCATCCAATTCGCGTCCGCTTCCCACGCTTTCATCAGCGCAGGGATATCCGATTCAGCCACATGAAAGATATTGACCAGAATAACCGGTGAGACTTCGCTACTGATCTGCTGGAAGATCGGCACGTTTTCGTCAAGTGGCTTGAGTTGAAGCACGGTAGCTCTCCTTGGGGTTGAGTTCAGGTTGACAAGGGAAGAAAAGTGTTCTGTGCGGCCTAACGGGCGCGAGTTGAGCATCACCCTGCGTGCGGGGAACGAAAGCCGCCAGGCTTGAGGACCTCCCAGCAGGGCGACGAAGTCGTCCCGAAGGGATGACGCTCGAACGAGAGTTCGACGGCGCACAGCGCCGACTAAAGCTGTCCAGCGAACGAATGTGAGCGGCCTTGAGCGACTTGTTATGTGTTTTTGCAGGATTCATATTTTGGCCATAAATTTTCTGCTGCCCACTTGGTTTCCGCTGTTTCAGTTTGCATATTAGCTTCGCTGCTTGTGTCAATTTGAAGGTAGCCGACGCAAGCTTTTCCTCGATTTATAGACACCTTAGCCAATTGGAAGCTATAAAAGGGGTCTGAAGTCCAACGGGACGAAAACGTACGCTAAGGAAAAACTGGCGACTCTAACTGTCTACAAAATCGATTTGTAGACAGTATTGTCTACAAATATCTAAAAAACGATTTAGGAAATACCCTATCTGGACCAAAATTATGGTGTCTACAAACTCTAAACATATTAGACACCTACGGCTTAGCGTACATTTTCGTCCCGTTGATGTCGTGGTTGCAACCCAACGGGGCCGATAGGGATGACGTGTCGAATCACCAGCCGGGTGTCCTCCACGAGGATGCGATCCACGACCAGTTGTAGCACTTTTTGTTTCACGGCAAAAGTAGGGTTCGCCAGTGCCTCGTGAATGCTGGTGCAGAACCCCTCCAGCCCCTGCAGGAGCCGGAGTTCCTGTTCCCGGGCCTGGCGTTGCTGGTGGAGTTCCCGCAGGCGGTTCGTCAAGACATGGTTGTACTCTTCGGCGCGCCGACGGCGGTCCTGCAACTCGGTCAGCGCGATGGCTCCGATCTGGTAGGCATCAATGAGCCGTTGCACTTCCCGTTCGATCCCCTGTACTTGGCGCTCGATTCGGACGTGTTCGCGCTCGTCGCTTCCGACGAGCGCCGGATCGCCTCGGCTTTCCTGGTAGCGTGCCCGGAGCAGGTCGGGCTCGGCGAGCAAGCCTTTGAGGTGGTCCCACACCTGGCTTTCGACGAGCGCAGCGGAGACGCTGCGACCCTCGCAACTCCACGGCGCCGAACGCGGATAGCGCGCCGAGCAGATATAGCGGCCGTGCGAGAGGGCTGTCCAGGTGCCGATCAGCCGTCGACCGCAGCGTCCGCAGATCAGCAGGCCGCGTAACAGAGACTCATGCTGGGTGTTGCGGGCGGCGCGGGCGCGGTTGGATGCCCGTTGTTCCTGAGCCATCCGCCAGAGTTCCGCGTCGATCAGCGCCGGCACCCGTACCGGGATCCAGTCTTCCTGGGGACGGCGGGTCCGACTGCGTCGATTGCCGGGGCGCAGGTCCTTGAGGCCCGTCTGCAGCCGCGGACGTCGTGCGTCGGCCACCTGGGTCTGGTTGTACCAAGCCTCGCCTTTATAGACCGGGCTGCGCAGGATGTGGATGACGCTGCTTTGGGCCCAGCCTTGGCGATTGGAACCCCGGGTCGGTAGGCCCTGCTCGGTCAGGCGTTGCTGAATGGCGTAGGAACTGAGTTGCTCCTCCACCAACCAGCGATACATCTGCTGTACGATCGCGGCTTCGCCCGGGTCGACGACCAACTGCGACGGGGTCGGGTCCGTTTTGCGTAAGTACCGATAGCCATAGGGCGGATTGCCGCCCCAGTTGACCCGGCCCTGGCGGGCCGCAAACAACCGGCCCCGGCGCGTCCGTTCGGCCATCAGCGCCCGTTCGTATTCTGCAAACACGCCCTGGACCTGGAGCAGCATTTGCTCTTCCGGACTCTCGCCGAAGGCGTGGTTGAGAAAGATGACCGCGCAGCCGGCGCGCGTTAACTCCTCAATGATCACCACCTGATAGGCATAGTGACGGGCCAGCCGATCCGGCGCGTAGACCAGGACCGCCGCCACGTCGCGGAGTCGCTCCAAGCCCGGGCGATCCAGGCGGGCCCCGCTGTAGCCTTCATCCACGAAGACCAGCTCGGCGGTCAGCACGTAACCTCGCGCGGCCACCGCGTGATACAAGGTGTCCAGTTGGCTGACCACCGTTTGCTCCTGTTCCTGTTTCTCCGAGGATACCCGGGCATAGATGGCCGCTAACGGCCGGCCCTCAACCGGTACAACGGGTCGATCACCGGTGGGACATCCAGCGTGGGCAGGGTCTCTACCCCCGCTGAGGACATTCGGTGACGTGGGTTCACCGGTGAGTGATAGAGCAGGTCGAGCGCCTGCCACACTCGTTGCTTGGCGTTCCAACAGGAGATTCGCTCCCCGACACAATCCAACATGGGTGTCGGGTGCGCGGCGCGCGCCCGACACGGTTTCGTAGCTTTGGCTGGCATACGCCTCTCCTCATCGCGCGTGCGCGTTCTGGGCAGAATGCGCCTGCGCCTCAGGAGCGATCAATCGGGAGAACGGGGCTGGCACCCGCCAGAGCGCGGAGATCGCGCCCGGGGCCACGGGAGCGCCACAGGGGTTGAATCACGTCAAAAGTCAACTGAGTTTGGGTTGTAACCACGACGTCTTGGACTTCAAACCCCTATCCACTCCCGGTACGGGCGCTGAAGCCGTTCAGTTTCCGAGGAGGCAGGGCGTAGAATACGGTCCCCGTTTATGGGAGATTCCTGCATAACCGGTTGAAACGAGGCGGCATCCTGCTAGGGGAAACTGCGTGGGATGCCGTCGAGGGAGACTGTACCGAACAGGAGCTGAGTTATTCTGGGCGCTTCATGCCTCGCCTACGGGGCTGCGATCCAAAAACACCAAAGCGACTCGGGGCGATGGAGCGGGCTGAGCAGACGGAGGGGCAATCTCGCGTTCTGCCTCCAACCAATCTTCGAGAGAGCAACCGCCCTGAAAACCCCGGCGTTTGGCTCGGTAGTACGCGGCCTCAGCAATCCAAGCGTATCGCTCGGCAACAGGAACCTGCACTTCGGTAAGCGGAGAGGTCGACATCGAGTAGAACTCCAGAAATCGTGAAGGAAGTTCCAATAATGCTACCCAATGGAAGAGCCGATTGGCTACCCGGCTGGAACGGCTGGGTGGGCTGAGCATGACCGAGGAAGATCAGAGTAGTCCAAGTGACGGGCGGTTTTTACGTTTCGACGACCCCCTCCAGAATTCACGTGGGTTAGACTGTGACAACTGTGGATATTAGGAATGGCCCCTTTTGCCTTAGAGCCGGCTTCTACTTCTGATCCGAGAATGACCACCAGAAGTTGCCCCCCGTCCCCGGAGTTGGAACATCAATTCGCATCGACCAATTAATTTCCCGGATGATCTTGAGGGTCGTCCGATCCTGTATGAAGGTCTTAAAATCAAAATAGCCGGTTCTTCCCCGCGCTGCACCCATGTAGAGCGACTGTCCGGCGGCAACTTTGTAAAATCCAGGCTTGTCTTCGAAGGTCGCCACCCTCCCCGCGCGATCCCACTCACCGAACCCGACCGGCGACAGCTTTTCCCCATCCCACCAATGCCATGCTCCGGGTTCGCCATCCGGCACAAAGTCGTTCCAGACATCGTTGCCGGCATTACCCGCGATCTCCGAACGGCCCCTCTTCATCTGTCCGACCATACAATCGGCTTTCGAACTACCCTCTTCCAGTTCGAGTCTGAATTTCACGGGCAACCTTATGGTCGAGGATCTCCATCTTGTCCACGGCCAACTGATATCCCAATTCGACCAAGTCGCGGTGAAACTCTTTGCTCTGCATTCAGTCATGGTCCTACCCCTGCTTATTGTCCCATCGATAGTGACCTGGTGACGGAGCCTGTCGCCGGAGCTATAGCGCCACACACGCTCTTCAACTTCGCGAGACTGCTATCCACCAGCGCCGGTCGCAAAACGAGGCCCGCGACAACTATTTGCTGCTCACTCACTTCCCTCCAAAGATCTTGCCGTACTTCTCGAAGAAAACCTTCACAGGGTTAAACGGACACGAGACGTTGGAAAGATTCTTCGCAAACACCAAGTCCTCCTCAAACATCTGGTGGATGTAGTCCTTGTGGTTGCCCGTACTGAGAAACGTCGCCGAGTCAGAGAGAGCGGCAAACAGGGGTGGGGAATTGGCCCCGTGGTCGGATCGCAGCCCCGGTCGCCGTCGCTCAGACCGGTAGAGGTTGGAGATGAGGATAGCGACAAACTCCTCGCGGGTGTCGTAGGCCGGGTTGTCCGAGACCCCGGAACACTGCATCTGACCCCGCATCTGCCGCAATCCGTGGCCCATCTCGTGGAGAAGGATTTCGTCGGCCTCGGCTCCAGGCGCGACGGCCCCTCCGCCGGGGGGGGGAACCCACATCAGGGCGTTGAAGCGAATCTCTGTATCGCTCCCACCGCCCCGGCCCAAGTAGGGCTGGCCTTGCGGATCAGTGAGGACGCTCGCTGAGCGGACCGTCCCTGTGGGATTGCTGCTGCAAGCCAGGATACGCTTACCTTGTGGCGTAGCCTTGTCCAGCTCAACCGGTGCAGCGAAAGCGTTCTGCTCGAAGGAAAAGTTGGCATCAAATTTATTGAATGGCTTGATGGTCATTTTCTTGCCATTCTGTTGGCCTATCGTATAGATGGCGGCGAATACCGCCCACGCGCTCCAAGACGAACGGCGGAGTTGTTCCAACAGCGCGACGGTATCCTTTTCAAAGTTGGCGGCAGCGGTCTTGACTTCCTCTTTGATAAAATCTGGGGAAGCAGAAAGTGCCGATGAACTGAGCAATTCATCCGCATCCACGAGGATGTTTTGACACTGGGGGTACTTGGTCACAGGAAACGCCTCCAAGTAAAAGACGGAAAGGGCAATGAAAATTGCAATGAACACTGGCGCTCATTGTGACTATAGTGATAAGCCACGGTTCCTGGTATCCGGCTTCGTGCCTACTTCTGAGGTAGATCGTGCCCCTCTCTGGGTTTTTCGGGCTTGATCCCGCATAGCCAATCTTGATGCTTCCGCTCTGCAATCCATCCGATTACCCGGATTCCCCCTAGCCCAAGGCGAACTCGCTATCACATCTTATCCCTGCAAGGCCCGGTAAAGCGTCCGCCGCGACACCTTGAGTGAGTGAGCAACTCGGTCATGGGGTTCCCCTTGGGCCAGTAGCTGCCGGGCATGGGTAATCTGTTGCTGCGAGAGCAGGGACTTGCGGCCCATCTTCACTCCCCGCGCCATGGCGGCTACTCGACCGGCCTGAGTCCGTTCCTGAATCAAGGAGCGTTCCAGTTCCGCCAGAATGCCCACCATTTGCCACATCGCCCGGCCTGTGGGCGTGGTGGTATCCACCGCTTCGGTCAGGGAACGCCACCCCCCGCGCTTTCAAATCATCCAACAGGCTAATCAAGTCCCGCAGCGACCGGCCCAAGCGATCCAGTTTCCAGACGGTGAGGGTGTCGCCCGCGTTGAGAGATTTCAGACACTTCATCAGCTCCGGTCGCCGGACATGCGCCCCCGTAGCCGTATCGGTGAACAGCCGAGTACAGCCGGCCTGCTTTAAGGCCGTCCGTTGGAGATCGGGGTTTTGATCCCCCGTGGAAACACGGGCGTAGCCGATGTGCATAACCCCTATTCTGTCCTGGATGAGGGCATCGTATTTCGCATCATCTGCTGAAGGTCTTTGGTCAGCACAAACAGATGCAGCGGATCCGTAGGCGACGGGATGAAACCAAAATGGTCGTAGAACGCCCGTGCGGTCTCGTCTTTGGCATGAGCCGCTAACGCACGAATCCCGCCAATCGCCGCCGCCTGCACGGTGCGGCGCATCGCATCCTTCAGCAAGCCCGCTCCAGCGCCTTGGCCTTGCCACATCTGGCTGACGGCCAGCCGCGCCAGCAGCATCAGCGGCACCGGATGACGGGCCAGTCCTTTTTTCAGGCGTTCGGGGGCCTCGTCATACGCGACTTCACTAACCACAAGCGTATAAAACCCGATGAGGCGACTCTCGGCTAAGCCCACATAGGTTTGTGAGGCGTTGGCCTGCTGGTTCGGAAAGGCGAAGCGGGCCAAAAACCGATTGAGCGCCTCCTCCCCACAGTCGAAATCCTCGACCGGATGGTGTCGCGCCA
>NZ_CBTK010000143.1 GCF_000531125.1 Candidatus Contendobacter odensis Run_B_J11
TTCTACTTTGTCAGATTTATCTATTTGATTTAAATAGCAAACAACATAATACGTAATTTTGGTCAAAAGACTAAGGCTGAGGAGTAGCACATGAAAGAGGTCTCCACGGAAGCATCAAAAAAACTCGACGGCTGAGGCCGAGGTCGGGTTGTTGGCCGGGATCGGTCAGCGGTTTATGGATTTTTGTAGTCGCTTCACCAGTCCCTTTCGCCAAGGGACGCGAACCGTCGAGACAGCGGCTCAACTCTATGTTCGGGGCTTGCTCCAAGCGGAAACCAAGAACATGGAACGGATGGAAGAGGTGATTCCCGAGGCCGACCATCAAGCCTTGCAGCACCTGCTGAGCGAGTCGGCGTGGTCGGAGCGGGCGGTACTCGACCAGGTGGCCCAAGAGGCCAACCGATTGTTGGGGGGACACGCCGATAGCGCCCTGCTGATCGATGAGAGCGGGTGCCCGAAGAAAGGGACTCACTCGGTGGGGGTGGCGCGGCAGTGGTGCGGCCCGTTGGGCAAAGTGGAGAACGGCCAGGTGGGGGTGTTTGCCGCCCTGAGCCGAGGGACAGACGTCACCCTGATCGACGAACGCTTGTTTTTGCCGGAGGGGTGGACAAGCGATGAAGCCCGTTGCCAGGCGGCCGGGATTCCCGTCACCCAGCGCAGCTTCCAGCGCAAAACCGACTTGGCCCTAACGATGATCACCCACGCCCGCCAGCAGAGCATCGGCTTTGCCTGGGTCGGCTTTGATGGCTTCTACGGCAGCGATCCGGCCTTCCTGCGTGCCCTCGACGCGCAGGGGGAAGTCTTCGTCGGAGAGGTGCATAAGGATCAACGGATTTATTTGGATGACCCACACCCTAGCGTCCCGCCCGCCCAGACCCGCCATGGTCGGCCTCCAACCCGCCTTCAGGCACCCGCCCCGGCTGTGCGGGTCGACCAGTGGGCGGAACAGCAACCGGGGGAGGCGTGGCAACCCGTCACGTTGCGCAACGGCACGAAAGGCGCGTTGCGGGTGGAGATTCTGCACCGGACGGTGTGGCTGTGGGATGGCGAAGAACCCCAGGCTCGCCCGTGGCAGGTGATCGTGCGTCGGGAGATCGAGACACCGACCGAGATCAAGTACAGCCTGAGCAACGCCCCGGCCAACACGCCGGTCCCTCGGTTGGCGTTCCTGCAAGGACCACGCTATTGGATCGAACGTGCCTTGCAACAGGGCAAACAAGATGTCGGACTGGGTGACTACCAGGTCCGGGGCTGGCGGGGCTGGCACCATCACTTGGCGCTGGTGATGATGTCCATGCTGTTCCTGCTGGAAGAACGTCAGCTCCACCATCAGACTCGACCGCTACTGAGTGGCCGGGATATTCGGGCGTTGTTGAACCATTTCCTGCCGCAGCGGGAGATGACGTTGGAGGAGGTCCTCCGCCAGATGGAGGTCCGCCACCGAAAACGGCAAGCGGCTATCAATTCAGCCTATCGCAAACAACAACTTAACGAATAGTCACATGTGTTCTGACAAAGTAG
>NZ_CBTK010000144.1 GCF_000531125.1 Candidatus Contendobacter odensis Run_B_J11
TTTGCCCTGATTTACAAGATCATGCCGCGCGTGCGCATTCGCTGGGACGAAGTCTGGATAGGAGCCGCCCTCACGTCCCTCTTATTCACCATCGGCAAATTTTTGATCGGCCTGTATATCGGCAGAAGCGGGGTGACGAGCGGTTTTGGCGCGGCCGGTTCACTCGTGGCTCTGCTGGTTTGGGTCTATTACTCCGCCCAGATCTTTCTGATGGGGGCGGAATTTACTTGGGCCCACTCGCATATCTTCGGCTCACGCCAGCACCAGCCCGCGCCGCACAACCTGATCAAGGCCTTGGATGAAAGTGGCGCCGATGCGCTTCAGTCGAGCAGTGAAATCGCAAAAACGGCCTATGGCAAAAGCCCGTCCAGTCGCCCGTCCGTGGCAGGCAAATCTGCGGACTCTGTGGATTAAGCCGGCGCACAACCGGTAAAGGTCATAAGCGGAGGAAGATTATGGCTATATGGAAAGCAAATGACCCACTAAGTGGACAGATCGACCCTACCTTGGAAAAGCAACCATGAAATTCACCTATCCAGGATTAACGGATCAAGAGGTCGAGGCATCCCGCGCCCGGCACGGTTCCAACGCCGTAGCCAGCCAAGAGGTCGAAACCTTCAGGGACAAACTGCTCGGCAACCTGAAAGATCCGATCATCATCATTCTGATCGTCGCCCTGCTGATCACCGTCGCGCTGTGGATATTCGGCTATGCCCATTGGTACGAAAGCGCGGGTATCGCCTTCGCGGTGGTCATGGCCACCGTTGTCGCTACCTGGTCGGAACACAGCAACGAGCAATCTTTTCAGAAACTGCTGGAAGAAGCCTCACTGATCCGGGTCAAAGCATTCCGCAATGGACACTTGACCGAAATCCCGATCAGCGATTTGGTGGTCAACGATCACATCCTGCTGCAACCCGGCGATACTGTCCCCACCGACGGCCTGTTATTGGCCGGATACGCCGAGATGGACGAAGCGGCGCTCACCGGCGAATCGGAACCGGTAAAAAAAACCGCTTTGGCTGAAAATGCCGATCCCGCAGCGGCGGCGGAACAGAACCGGTTATTCCGCGCCGGCTTGGTGGTGGACGGCGAAGGGGTGATGCGAGCCAGCGCGGTGGGCGACCAAACCCGCTACGGCCAAACCATGAAGGAACTGCTGTCCGCCGAGGCCCGGCTCTCCCCCTTGCAACACAAGCTGACGGTGCTGGGTGGACACATCGCCACCTTTGGCTATATCGGCGCGACATTGATCTTTATTGTATTCCTGTTCAACGCTATTGCCGGGCACGAAGGCGGATTCGCCACCTACTGGGCGCAACCCAGCGGCCTGATTATCAAAGATGTGGTGACCGCCGCGATTCTCGCCATCATCATCGTGGTGGTCTCGGTGCCGGAAGGGCTGCCGATGATGATCGCCATGGTGCTGGCGATCAACATGAAGAAACTGCTCAGCGTCAAGGTGCTGGTGCGCAAGCTGCTGGGCATTGAAACCGCTGGCAGCCTCAATCTCCTGTTCACCGACAAAACCGGCACGCTGACGCAAGGTCGGCTGGCGGTCAGCGCTTTTCTGACCGGCATCGGCGCACGCTACGAAAAGCTGGATGACATTCCCCAAGCATTGCGCGATATGGCTGGATTTGCTTTATGCAACAACACCAGCGCGGTGATTGACGCCAGCGACCCCAACGATCCAAAACTGGTCGGCGCGGATCGCACCGAGCAGGCGCTGCTGCGCTTCGTCACTCCGTATCTGGCGCAGAGCGGCCAGGTTGACATCGTGGACCTCATCCCCTTCAACAGCACCCGCAAGTTTTCTGCCACTCAGGTCAGCGGCGAGCGGGCGCTGACCCTGGTCAAGGGTGCGCCGGAGGTGATTTTGAAAAACTGCGGGCGCTGCCTGGACGCGAACGGCCACCCTCAAGACCTCGATGATCCCGATGCCGTGCAGGCGGCCATGCGCGAACTGTCGTCGCGAGCCATGCGCCTGCTGGCGATCGCAGTGACCGACACCCCGATTGACGACAGCAAAGCGTTGCCTGCCGATCTGACTCTGGTGGGCGTGTTCGGGATGCGCGATGAATTGCGTGAGACTTCCTATGCTTCGGTGAAAACCGCCAAGGCTGCGGGCATTCAGGTGGTCATGATCACCGGCGATTCCAAGGAAACCGCCCAGGCCATCGCCAAGGACGTGGGTTTGCTGGAAGACGATCCACAGGCCCTTATTCTCACTTCGGACGAACTGGCTGCCTTGTCGGACGAGGAGGTAAAACAGCGGCTGCCGCATCTGTGCGTGGTGTCCCGTGCGTTCCCTACCGACAAGAGTCGGCTGGTCAAACTGGCCAAAGAGCTGAATTTGGTGGTCGGGATGACCGGCGACGGCGTCAATGACGCACCGGCGGTGAAAAACGCTGATGTCGGCTTCGCCATGGGCAGCGGCACCGAGATGACCAAGGAGTCGGGCGATATCGTCATTCTCGACGACAACTTTTCGTCGTTGACCCAGGCGGTGCTGTACGGGCGCACCCTGTTCAAGTCGATCCGCAAATTCCTGGTTTTTCAATTGACGGTGAATGTTTCGGCGATCCTGGTGGTGTTCCTGGGGCCGTTCTTCGGCTTCGACCTGCCGCTGACCATGACCCAGTTGCTCTGGCTGAATCTCATCATGGATACCCTGGCCGGTCTGGCCTTCGCCGGCGAAGCTGCGTTGCACCGCTACCTGCAGGAGAAACCAATCCGCCGCGATGAACCGCTGATCACTGTGGATATGTGGTCTTCGATCCTGCTGAACGGGGGCATCATCGCCCTGCTGAGTCTGCTGTTCCTGACCAGCGACACCACCCACGCCCTGTTCTCTGGTGGTTACGCAGTCGGTGCGCCAGGTGCGAAAGCCAAGCTCCTAACCGCCTTCTTCACTTTTTTCGTTTTTATTCAGTTCTTTAACACCTTCAATGCCCGCACCCAAGGGTTAAATCTGTTCGAGAACCTACTCGAAAACCGCCTGTTCATCATCATCATCCCAGCGATCATGGGGATTCAGGTGCTTTTTGTCGCCTATGGCGGCGAGGTGCTGCGCACAGTCGGGCTGACGACGCAGGAGTGGGTTTATGTACTGCTCATGGCGTTCGTAATTATTCCCACCGACCTGCTGCGCAAGGTGGTTCGCAACCGCTGGTTGGGCAATCCGGTGATGCAGGACGCTCCTTGAAGCCCGAATCATCACCGCCTCGCACGGCGACCCCGCTTGACAACGTCATTTTGCTTTACCCCAAATCTCCTTTGGATCTACAAAGGGAAGATGACCCCCTTGACCCTGTATCCATCAGGATAGTGAGATGACGACGAAGGAAACCTGGTTCCTGATCAAGACTACGTTTATCTCGTGGAGCGATGACCATGCCCAGAGCATGGGTGCAGCGCTGGCGTATTACACCCTGTTCTCGATGGCGCCCTTGCTGTTGATCGTGATTGCGATGGTCGGTTTGATGTTCGGCGAAGCAGCCGCGCGCGGCGAAATCGCCGGTCAATTTCAGGCTCTGATGGGGGAGCAGGGGGCATTGG
>NZ_CBTK010000145.1 GCF_000531125.1 Candidatus Contendobacter odensis Run_B_J11
TTTTGCGCCATCACTTTGGTGATCGCCGCCGTCAGCGTGGTCTTGCCGTGATCCACATGACCGATCGTTCCCACATTGACATGTGGCTTGTTACGCTCAAACTTTTCTTTGGACATCCATATACTCCCCATGCAAGACTTTAGAGGCCAGAGATTTGAACCATTGCAAAAAGGCGTTTCAACGGCATCGGAATTTGAGTGGAGCCCATAACCGGATTTGAACTGGTGACCTCATCCTTACCAAGGATGCGCTCTACCGACTGAGCTATATGGGCCTGAAGTTCTATAATTTGCTAGATAATTTGGAGCGGGTGATGGGAATCGAACCCACACCATCAGCTTGGAAGGCTGAGGTTCTACCGTTGAACTACACCCGCCTTGTCGCTCCCAAGCGGCGTATCGGTATTATTAAGATGCGGCGCGTTTCCGGTCACCTTAGCCATAACGCCAAAACTATCATTCCCAAGTGGTGGAGGGGGAAGGATTCGAACCTTCGAAGGCTGAGCCAACAGATTTACAGTCTGCCCCCTTTGACCGCTCGGGAACCCCTCCAAAGTTTGAGTCGCGCATTTTGATGGTCAAAGACAAGGTTGTCAATCGCTGGCATGAAGTTTTTGCGAAACAACCAAGCTCAGTCTACTATAATGCGCTTGGCTGATATGGGCTGGCGTAGCTCAGTTGGTAGAGCAGTTGCCTTGTAAGCATCAGGTCGAGGGTTCGAGTCCCCCCGCCAGCTCCAACCTAATCGATAGCTTGGGCAAAAAATGCTCAAATTTCTAGTGTTATCGCAGGGTTAATTCTACGATGACAATCGTTTTTAACCCAACTCGTCACTTTATTAGAGGACTTGCTCATGGCGCAACTCAAACCCGGTGTCGTTACTGGCAAAGACTATCTAACCCTCGTGGCCGCAGCCAAAGCTGGCGGTTACGCGCTGCCCGCAGTTAATGTCGCCAGCAGCAGCACGGTTAATGCGGTGCTGGAAGCGGCAGCGAAGAACAATGCCGACGTTATCATCCAGCTCTCCAACGGTGGCGCGCAGTTCTACGCCGGCCAAGGGATGAAAGATGGTTTCAAAGCCAAGGTGCTGGGTGCGGTAGCGGCGGCGTACCACGTTCATCTACTCGCCGAACACTATGGAATCTGCGTAGTGCTGCATACCGATCACGCCAACAAGAGCCTGATTCCATGGGTTGATGCACTGCTGGATCACGGTCAAGCGTACTTTAAGCAACATGGCAAGCCGCTGTTTAGCTCGCACATGCTTGATTTATCTGAGGATTCGATGGAGTTTAATCTCAACGAATGCGCCCGTATTTTGCAGCGCATGGCTCCGTTGGATATGAGCCTGGAGATTGAATTAGGCGTGACGGGTGGCGAAGAGGACGGCATCGGCAAGGAGATGGATGAAAGCGCCGATAACTCTCATCTCTACACTCAGCCGGAAGACGTGCTACAAGCTTATGATCGGCTATCGCCGATTGGACATTTCTCGGTTGCCGCCTCGTTCGGCAATGTGCATGGCGTGTATAAGCCCGGCAATGTGCAACTGCGCCCAGAAATCCTCAAGAATTCCCAAGCGCTGGTTGGAAAACAGCACAATGCTGGGGCGAAGCCGCTTAATCTGGTGTTCCATGGCGGTTCCGGTTCGGAGAAGGAAAAGATCACCGAGGCAGTAGGCTACGGGGTGTTCAAGATGAATATTGATACTGACTTGCAGTTCGCCTACTCGGAGGCGATTGGCAAGTTTGTTAGCCAGAACCCCAAGGCTTTCCTGTATCAGGTGGATCCGGAAACCGACAAGCCCTACAAGAAGTTCTACGACCCGCGTAAGTATTTGCGCCTGGCGGAAGAGAACATGGTGGCGCGGCTGAATGAAGCGTTCCAGGATCTCGGTTCCAAGGGTAAATCGCTGGCGACAGCGTGATCACCGTGTCGTCCGTCCGATCTTGAATTTTCTCTGCTAATGTTGGAGGAAAGATCGAAGCGGAGACGCTGAATAGTTTTTTTAGATAAGGGCTTATCGAGCATTCGATAAGCCCTTTATCGTTGTGCTTAAAGGATCATCCGGGAGATTGTCATGCGGATCGGGGTACCGAAAGAAATCAAAACACACGAATACCGGGTTGGAATGACGCCGGGCGGAGTGCGTGAAGCGGTGCAACACGGCCATGCGGTGCAGGTGGAAACCGGCGCCGGCATCGGTATTAGCCTGGATGACGCAGCCTATGAGAAAGCTGGAGCCAGCATCGCGGCATCAGCGGATGAGGTATTCGCCCAAGCGGATTTGATCGTCAAAGTTAAGGAACCGCAACCGGTTGAATGTGCGCGGTTACAGTCGGGACAAACGCTGTTTACTTATTTGCACTTGGCGCCTGATCCACAACAGGCCCAGGGTTTACTGGCTTCCGGTTGCATGGCGATTGCCTATGAAACGGTGACCGATGCCCACGGTCGCCTGCCACTACTGGCACCCATGAGTGAGGTGGCGGGGCGGATGGCCATTCAGGCCGGCGCCCACTGTCTGGAAAAGTCCCAAGGTGGCAGCGGTACTTTATTGGGTGGCGTGCCGGGGGTGCTGCCGGGTCGGGTGGTAATTCTAGGTGGCGGGGTAGTCGGAACCAACGCGGCGCGGATGGCGGTTGGCATGGGAGCGCGGGTGACGG
>NZ_CBTK010000146.1 GCF_000531125.1 Candidatus Contendobacter odensis Run_B_J11
GCAAAGCCCCGCCCCTGCTCGCCCGCCCGCGCCGCTTCGACCGCCGCGTTCAGCGCCAGCAGGTTGGTCTGAAAGGCAATCTCGTCAATCACCCCGATGATGTCGGCAATTTTGCGGCTGCTCTGGTTGATCGCGCTCATTGCGGTAATCGCTTGATCGACCACGTGTCCGCCCTGTTCGGCTTGAGTCCGAGCCGCGCTGGCGAGCTGGTTGGCTTGCCCGGCGTTGTCGGCGCTTTGCTTCACGGTGCTGGTCAGTTCCTCCATGCTGGAGGCGGTTTGTTCCAGCGCCGAGGCCTGTTCTTCAGTGCGTTGCGCCAGATCGCTACTGCCTTGAGCGATTTCGGCAGCGGCGGAACTGACTTGGGCGGTGGACTGGGTGACTTGGGTGACCATCTCCTTTAATTGTGTCGCCATATCACGCATCGCGGCATAAACGCCGGTTTCCTTCCCGGTATCGGTGAAGCGCACGGTGAGATCGCCGTGGGCGATTTGTTGGGTGATCGCGGCCATTTCCGCCGGTTCGCCGCCAATCGGGCGCTGGATGATGCGCACCAGCAGCCAAGCCAACAGTATGCCGATGATCACCGCTGCCACCGACAGCCCAGTCACCACCGCCATCGCGATGTCATTGCTGCGCTGCACCTGCGGACCCAGCGCGTTTTGAGCAGTTTCGTAGGCCGTTTTCAACTCTTCAGTGGCCTTGGCGACTTCCGGGCCGATCCGGTTCAAGGTGTTCTGGATCAGGTCATCACTTTTCTCGGTCAGATCAAAAACAGTCGTCATCAGGGTCACATAAGCCTGATGCTCCTTGTTGAACTGCTCCAGCAGTGCCCGCAGTCCGGCATCCTGGGTCTTTTGGTGCAGTGCCTTAGCCAACTCCCCGACTTTGGCCTGCATATCCTCCTTGGCGTGGGAAAAATCCTGGCTGGTGTGCGATTCCAAATATTTGACCATGTACAGACGCCCCAGCAGCACCTGCTCTTGCAGCTTTCCGGCCAGCACTGCGTCCTCCAGGTTTTTATTCTGCGCGGCGGCATCGATCATCTTGGTGACAGCCTGTCGCATGGCCAGACCGGTTTCGTTAAGCCGGCCAATAGCCTCCAAACGCTGCTTGACCAGTGCCATGACCTGCACAAAGGTGGCGTCGTATTTTGCAGTTTGCTCGTCCAGAAACACGACCGTCTTCGCCCGCTCCGGATTCTTGACGTTCTCCTTTAACTCTTTGATCTTCGATATCATTCCACCGAAGTTTCCCCGATAGTCTTGGGCTGCTTGATCGCTGTGATTGGCGATAAAGCTCCGAACCGCCAGCCGCACGCTCAACATGTGATCCTGGAAGTCGGCGACGCGGTTACTGGCGCGGGCCAGCCTTCGGTACTCGGTAAAGCCATCGAATGCCCCCTGCAAGCCCCAATAAGCCGTCCCCGCTACGATAATCAGCAGCACGATGACTGCGGCGAACCCGGAGTTCAGTTGGGTGCGTAATTTGAGATTTTTGAACACAACCTTAATCCTCATTAAATCAATGGATGAGCTACGAAGCGTAGTTCAGGATTTTTGCTTTGGCTTGGAAAACAGCGGATCGTCTTGCCATTGAGAAGCCCGTTCCTTCCTGATCGGTGCGGTGGCGAGGTGGATGATGTTTAAGCCATTGCATGGCGTATTGAGCAAAAATTAAGCCAATTTCCCAAGCCAGCCCCCTCACTCTTTGCTGATGAGGATTCAGGGGATAACATCATGAGTATTAAAGAAAACAGAGCAATAGAAGCTGGAGCAAAACCGGAGGGAGGTGAGAACGAAGCGCGGCAGCATTTCAATTCTGAAACGGCTTTTTTTCAGCGCGTTTCATTTTGAAACAGCGACGACTGGATTGGAGTCCAGCAGATAACTCCTCATCCGCCGCCATAACGTGGAACGGCTCATTTTCAGTTCCTTGGCGACTTGATCCAGGTCGCCTTGATACAGCTCAACAAGTCGCTTTATTTCAATTTTCTCGAACTGTTCGACTCTGGACAGATTATTGATGTTCACCGGCAAGCGCGGTAACCACTCCCCAGCTTCAATTTGAGCGCCATCGTTCAAAATCACTGCCCGATCAATCAGGTTTTCCAATTCCCGTACATTGCCTGGATAGTCATACTGATATAAGGTTTGCAAGGCATCCTCACTGAATCCTGTTACTGGATGCTTCAGTTTATGCCGGCGTTTATTCAAGCAATGATCAGCCAGCAGCGAAATATCTTCAATCCGTTCCCGTAGCGGTGGAATATCAATCGGAAAGACATTAAGCCGATAATACAAATCCGCCCGAAACTGATCTTTTTTAATCGCTGCCATTAAATCCTTGTTTGTCGCTGCGATGATCCGGACATCTACCTGCCGGTACTCATTCTCGCCGACCCGGCGAAACTGCCCTTCTTGTAAAACCTGTAACAATTTAACTTGAAGCGCTGGACTCATTTCGCTGATTTCATCCAGAAAAAGGGTGCCACCATCGGCCACTTCAAATAAACCTTTCCGGTCTTGAATAGCACCAGTGAAAGCGCCGCGTTTGTGGCCAAACAGTTCGCTCTCCAGCAACTCCTCAGGCAGAGTCCCACAATTTTGTTCAACGAAAAGTTTATTCTTGCGCGGACCCTGTTGGTGAATATAGCGAGCCAACAAGGTTTTGCCGGTGCCGGTTTCTCCAGTCAGCATCACCGTGACTGAATGATCGATAATTTTGTTAACGACTTCACAAACCCGCTGCATGATCGCGCTTTTCCCAATGATCTCGGCACCTTGCAATTCCTTGCTGATTTCACGCTTCAAAAATTCGTTTTCGTTGGACAACCGATCATTGGTCGCTTCCAATTCTTTGAGCAGGCGCTGATTGGTCAGGGACAGTTCATACTTTTCCAGTGCCCGTTTGACGATGATTCGCAGTTCCTGTCGATCCCAAGGCTTAGTGATGTACTGGTAGATATGGCCTTGGTTAATCGCCTGAACCAGCGAGGCGGTATCGGTGTAGCCAGTAAGAATAATGCGGATACTATGCGGATTGGTTTGCACGGTTTTTGCGAACAATTCCGCTCCGGTCATTTCCGGCATTCGTTGATCAGCGATGACGAGTGCAATGTTCTGCTGTTGCAGTATCTCTAACGCTGCGCTGGCACTGGATGCCGTAAAGACTTCGTAATCACCCTCAAAGGTTAAGGTGAGACTCCGCAGAATTTCTTTCTCGTCATCAACGATCAGCAAAGCGTGATGATTCAACTGTTTCTCCCCATTACACGCACCAGTAGTTCTAATACCACATTCTGTACCGTTGTGGGATGGGCAAAACGAAGCGTGCCCACCGAAGAAGCCTTTGATGGGCACGGATACTGGATTCCCGTTTTCACGAGTATGACGACGAATCAAGTTATTAAGTAGCTTGATTGGACATTTCAGATATCGAGATTAAGAACATCCAGTGCGTTCTTCTCGATAAAATCGCGTCGCGGCTCAACCTGATCACCCATCAAGGTCGTAAAAACCTCGTCAGCAGCCACTGCATCCTCGACCCGAACCCGGAGCAGGCGGCGCGTCTCTGGATTCATTGTAGTATCCCACAACTGTTCCGGGTTCATCTCACCCAAACCCTTGTAACGCTGGATATGCTGGCCGCGCTTGGCTTCTTCCAGCAGCCACTCCATTACTCCCCGGAAATGACGCACATTCTGAGTGCGCTCACCGCGCCGTACTTCCGCACTGTGGTCAAACCAGCCCGCCAGTCGGGTACCGAATTGAGCCAATGCAGCATATTCGTGAGAGCTGAAAAATTCAGGGGTCAACCGGATATGGCGAGCCAGACTGTGGGTATTACGAGTCACTATCACATCGTAACCTTCGCGATCCTCACGAAGTTCAATAGCCGCTGCGTAAACCGAACGGTCATGCACTCCGGCATTTAACCGCCCACTCAGGGTTTCAGCCCACTCGCGCAGCCAAGCGCTGTCACGCAGCCGCTGCGCATCCAGCGCCGGCAAATAAATCAGTTGCTCCAGTAACGCGCTATCGTAACGGCGGGATAGCCGCTGAACCATCGCCATGATGGCCATATAGTCCCGCGCCAGTTGTTCCAGAACAGTCCCCGTCAGCGTCATCAGCGCGCTGTTATCTGTCACCAACGATGCCCCGTCCAGCGCTGTTTGCAATAAATTGGCGGACAGTTCCACATCATCTTTAACATACTGCTCCTGCTTGCCTTTCTTGACCTTATACAGCGGGGGCTGGGCAATAAAAATATGGCCGCGCTCGATTAATTCCGGCATTTGTCGATAGAAGAAAGTCAGTAATAAAGTCCGAATATGCGATCCATCTACATCGGCGTCAGTCATCAGAATAATCCGATAATAGCGCAACTTGTCGGGGTTAAACTCTTCTCGACCGATGCCGCAACCCAGCGCAGTAATCAGCGTACCGACTTCAGCCGACTGAAGCATCTTGTCGAAACGCGCCTTTTCTACATTCAGAATCTTGCCTTTGAGCGGCAGGATAGCCTGAAACCGACGGTCGCGGCCTTGCTTGGCGGAACCGCCGGCGGAATCACCCTCGACCAGAAACAACTCGGACAGCGCGGGGTCTTTCTCCTGGCAATCGGCCAGTTTCCCCGGCAGACCGGCGATGTCCAGCGCCCCCTTGCGGCGAGTCATCTCGCGGGCGCGCCGCGCTGCTTCCCGCGCCCGGGCCGCATCCACGATCTTGCCGGTAATCGCCTTGGCCTCGCCGGGATTTTCCAGCAGGAATTCCTGCAATTTCTCCGCTACGACCGACTCGACTACCGGCTTAACCTCGGACGACACCAGCTTGTCCTTGGTCTGCGACGAAAATTTCGGGTCGTGCAATTTTACCGACAGCACCGCAGTTAAACCCTCACGGGCATCATCACCGCTGGTTTCAACCTTGGCTTTTTTCAGAATCCCTTCCGCTTCCATGTATTGATTCAAGGTGCGGGTTAATGCGCCACGCAACCCGGCCAAGTGAGCGCCACCGTCCCGTTGCGGAATGTTATTGGTAAAGCAAAATACCCCTTCCTGATAGGAATCATTCCATTGCAACGCCAGTTCAACCTGAATATCATCACGACTGGTATTTAGATAAAAGACGCAATCATGCAACGGAGTTTTATTACGATTCAGATGTTCAACGAAGGCTTTAATCCCGCCTTGATATTCAAAGATATCATTCTTGCCGGTACGCTCGTCATTCAGGCGGATACGCACCCCGGAATTAAGAAACGATAACTCACGCAACCGCTTGGCCAGTACGTCGTAATGGAAATCAATGTTGCTGAAGATGGAACCGGGTTTGAAGCGGATTTCAGTGCCGGTCAAGTCCGTGTCGCCGACCACGCGCAAGGGCGCTTGCGGGACGCCAAGTCGGTAGTCCTGCACATGCACCTTGCCGTCGCGGCGAATGGTCAGCCGCAATGATTCGGACAGGGCATTGACTACGGATACACCCACCCCGTGCAGACCACCGGAAACCTTGTAGGAGCGGTCATCGAATTTACCGCCGGCATGTAACACGGTCATGATGACCTCAGCAGCGGATCGGCCTTTGGAATGTTCATCGACCGGAACACCGCGCCCGTTATCCACCACCGTCACCGACTCACCCACATGAATCGTGACACTGATTTCAGTGCAATAGCCCGCCAGCGCCTCGTCAATCGAGTTATCCACCACCTCGAAAACCATGTGATGCAGACCGGTGCCGTCATCGGTGTCGCCGATGTACATGCCGGGCCGTTTGCGGACAGCGTCCAGCCCTTCCAGAACCGTAATGCTTGACGAGGTGTAGGACGAATCGTTCATAAGAATTTTTGTTTACCGAATCCGTGAATAAAGTTGCGGATTATACCACTTCACTCACCTCGCCGTGCGTTAGCCGGAAGGTTCGCGCCTCGCGCCAAGGCGCAGCGTTCAGCAAAACCGGTTCGATAGCAGTCACGAACAGTTGTGTCTCCAGTTCAGCCAGCGCCCGCATCACCCGCGCCCGGCTCTCCGCATCCAGTTCCGCCGGCAAATCGTCAATCAGCAGGATGCAGGCATCGCCGGTATGACGCCGGTAGAGTTCCGCCTGCGCCAGCACCAGAGCAATGACCAGCAGCTTCTGCTGACCCCGCGACAACGCCTCAGCCGGTGGCCGATCCGCGATGCGCACGCTGAAATCAGCCCGATGCGGTCCCAGCCGGGTATGGCCTTGTTGACGGTCCTGGTCGCGCCCAGCCCGAAGCCATGAAGCAAAACCCCGCTCAAGCGGCTCCAGAGGCCAGCCACGACGATATTCCACCCCGACCCCAACCTTGCCCAGGGTCGCTGCCGCCAGCGGCCCTAAAACGCTTCCTAGCGCCTCACAGAAGATTCCACGCAACCGGTCGAGAAGCGGGGCCGCTGTTGCCAGTTCACCGTCCCAGGCATCGACCACCCGGTCGGCTGCATGCATCCGCAGCGCGGCGTTGCGGTGGCGCAGCGCCGCATCGTAGCGCCGCCAAGCGTCGAGAAAGCCCGGATCGGCGTGAAACAATCCCCAATCCATGAACCGTCGCCGCTGCTTCGGCCCGTCCTCCAGCAGGCGGTGGCTGTCAGGATTGAGCAGCAGCACCGGGATTTGCCGAGCCAGTTCCACCAGTGAGCGAGTGGGTACGCCGCCGACGCGGGCGGTCAATTCACGGGCGTCGCGTTCGATCCCGACCGGCACCCTGCGGCCATCGCTGCCGGCCATCAGCGCTACTACCCGGAACGCCGTCGCGCCGCTCTGAATCAGCTCACGGGGCTGGCGGCTGCGAAACGAACGCCCGCGCCCCAGAACGTACAACGCCTCCAGCAAGCTGGTCTTGCCGGAGGCGTTAGGACCAATGATCAGGTTCAGGCCTGATGCACAGCTCAGTTGGAGCGGTCGCAGGTTGCGGAACCCGGAGATGTCGAGGCTGGAAACCCACATTCAGGGCGCGGCGTTTAGAGCCGCATTGGCATGATGACGTGCTTGCCGCCGCCACCCTCGGCTTCTTCAATCAGGCAACTGCTGCCTGCGTCGGCGAAGGACAGCTTGGCCAGTTCCCCGCCCAATGCACCTAGCGCGTCGAGCAGGTAGCTGCCATTGAAACCGATCTCCAGCGGGCCACCACTGTAATTAATTTCAACTTCTTCCTCGGCTTCCTCCTGCTCAGGATTCTGGGCCTGGGTCCGCAGAATCCAATCGTCCATTTGCAGGCGGATGCCCTGGGTTTTGTCGCTGAGTACCAGGCTGGTGCGAGTCAGGGCATTGCGCAAGGCGACCCGGTCAGCGATGACCACCCGGCTGCCCTCACGCGGAATCACCCGCTGGTAGTCGGGGAACTTGCCGTCAATCAGCTTGGAGGTCATGCGGATGTCGCCCAGCACCAGGCGGATGTGATTGGCTCCGAGTTTAAGCACGACCTCGGTGTCATTGTCGGCCAGCAGCCGCATCAGCTCCAACACACCTTTGCGCGGCACAATCACCTGGCGGGTCTCCGCGACGTCAACCTCAGTGGGCAATTCCTGGAACGCCAGCCGGTGGCCGTCGGTCGCTACCACCCGCAACAGACCGGGACCGACTTCAAGCAGCAGGCCGTTCAGGTAGTAACGCACATCCTGCTGGGCCATGGCGAAGTGAGTGCGTTCGATCAAGCTGCGCAGGGTGCCTTGGGGCAAGCGGATATTGCCCTCGAACGGCAAGTCCTCCAGGGTAGGGAAATCGGCGGCGGGCAATATGCCCAGGGTGAAGCGGCTGCGACCGCAGCGCACCGTCGCTTTTTCGCCTTCAATGCTCAACGTCACTGTGCCGTCTTCCGGCAGGGCGCGCAGGATGTCATGCAGTTTGCGGGCGGGCAGGGTGATCGCGCCGGGGGTATCGGCAGGCAAATCAGCGCGGACTGATAATTCCACTTCCAGATCCGTCGCCGTCAGGGTCAGGTCGCGCTCCCGTGCAGTCATCAGCACATGGGTCAGGATCGGCAGGGTTTGCCGACGCTCGACTGCGCCGATGACATGCTGGAGTGGTTTCAGTAACTGCTCACGCTTGGCTTCCAGTTTCATGGGGTCTCCGATGCAGGGTGATCCTTGGCTTGGATACGAAGGGTAAATTCCTACTGAAGCCATGGGTAATTTAAAATTATTGCTGTTTACGGCGTTCGATTTTGGCAGCATCCAATAGTAATCAACTTCTTTTATAAATATAAAAGATTATAATTATTAGTGAGGGCATTTTCTGTGGATAACTTTTCACTATTTCTTTTTATTCATGGAGTTAATATGCCTTTCCCTGTGGATAAGTCTGTGGATAAGTCGGGGGTTTCTGTGGATAAGTCGGGGTACCCTGTGGATAACTTTTTAGCCTGTGGATAAGTTATCCACAGGCTTTGCCGACTTATCCACAGAAATTGGTGACTTATCCACAGACTTATCCACAGGCTACGCCGCACGGTTTTTGGTTTTTTTGATGAGAATAGTAAAAAATGGAGAAATTAAAGATAAATAGCATTTTAACAGACTGATTATAAATATCTATAAAATTGATACAAAAAAATCGTTAATTTAATACAAAAATCCTGATAATCAGGTTTTTCATAAAAAAAAAGTGATAATATTACTGATTTTATTATTTTTATAAATTTAATACATAATTTTGATACTACCGAAGAAAACCCGGATGGAAAGTTGTTCCACTTATCCACAGCAGTTATCCACAGGGGATTCGCTAGTTTGTGAGCGTGGTTAGCAAAGTAGTGTAATCATCACGGATCTGCGGGTCACGACGCTGGAGTTCCCGGGTCTTCCGGCAGGCATGAAGCACCGTGGTATGGTCACGACCGCCGAAGGCTTCACCGATGTCCGGTAAACTGAGATCGGTAAGCTCCTTGGTCAGCGTCATCGCCATTTGTCGGGGACGGGACAAGGTGCGCAACCGACTGCTGGAGAGCAAATCACTGACCGGAATCTTGTAGTAGTCCGCCACGGTCTTCTGAATATTCTCCAAGGTGACCTGTTTGTCTTGTAGCGTCAGCAGGTCGCTCAGCGCCTCCTTGACGAAACCGATGGTGATGGCCTTGCCGGTAAATTGGGAATTGGCATAGACCCGCCGCAAGGCTCCTTCCAGTTCACGGACGTTGGAACGGATGCGCTGGGCGATGAAAAACGCCACTTCGTCGGGCAATCCAATGTGGGTCTGATCAGCCTTGATCTTGAGGATCGCGACCCGCGTTTCCAGTTCTGGCGGTTCGATGGCGACGGTCAGCCCGGAGCCGAAACGGGATTTCAAGCGGTCTTCCAGCCCGGAAACTTCCTTGGGATAGCGGTCGCAGGTTAAGATTACTTGCTGGCGGCTTTCCAGTAAGCTGTTGAAAGTGTAGAAAAATTCCTCCTGCGAGCGCTCTTTACCCGCCAAAAACTGCACGTCATCGATCAGCAGTGCGTCCAGCACCCGGTAGCGACGCTTGAATTCGTTAATGGCGTTGTGCTGCAAGGCGCGAACCATATCGGCCACGAACTGTTCGGAATGCTGGTAGACCACCCGCATCTCGGAACTGCGCTCTCGCAGCATGTTACCCACCGCGTGCATCAGGTGAGTTTTGCCCAGACCGGTGCCGCCATAAATGAACAGTGGGTTGTAGGCAGTGCCGGGATTCGCGGCGACTTGCAGGCAGGCCGCCCGCGCCAACTGATTGGAATTGCCCTCGACGAAGGTGGCAAAAGTAAAATCCGGGTTGAGGTTGGCGCTCTTGAGCAGTTCAGTGGTGTCGCGAGGTGACGGGTCGGGATGGATTGCCGCTGGAGCAGGCTCATCGGGTGGAACCGCCGACGCGGGCAATATGCCGCCACTGCCAATTTCCAGCAGCACCTGAGGTCGTCGTTCAGGTTGCAGGCGTTCGATCACGGCCTCGATTTGCGCCAGATGGTGCTTCTTCACCCAATCGAGTACAAAACGGTTGGGCGCGAGTAAGCGCAGGGTGTTATCGTCTTCCTGGGCGTGCAGCGGGCGAATCCAGGTACTCAGTTGGGTTTCCGACAGTTCGCGTTCCAAGCATTCCAGACAGGCTTTCCACAAGGCGTGGTTCACGCGCAATTCTCCAAAGTGTCGCAATAAAATGATTCCAGGAGGGTTCAGTGTAGTGAGCGGCGGGTGGCTTATCCACCGCTTCCACGTTTGCCACTGATCGTAGAGCTTGACAAATTTGTCTCCGAATCAGTAATTTCACCAATTCACTAGAACCGGATCACCGGTTTCGATCTGCATCCTCCAAGGAATCATCATGAAGCGGACTTTTCAACCCAGCATTATTCATCGCAAGCGCACCCATGGTTTTCGCGCCCGCATGGCCACTCGTGGGGGTCGCCAAGTGATCAAGGCGCGGCGCGCCAAGGGTCGTGCCCGTCTGGCACCCTGAGATCATGGCCGGCGGCGCCTGTTTTCCGCGCCGCGCCCGGCTGACTGGCCGGAACGCCTTTGCCGACGTGTTCGCCCAGCCGATTAAATCCAGCGACCGCCAGTTCACCGTGCTGGCCCGCGCCAACCTTCTTGGATACCCCCGCTTGGGTCTGGCTATTTCCCGCAAGGTCGCCAAATCCGCAGTGGCGCGCAATCGGATCAAGCGCGTAGTACGCGAAAGTTTCCGCTACCACCAGCTTGAGATTGGCGGACTGGATTGCGTAGTGATGGGTCGCGCCGGTCTGGCGGAGCAGGATAGCGCTGTCTTGTTCACGGCACTGCAACGGCACTGGCGCAAACTGGCGGGATCATGCGTACCCTCCTGATTGCCTTGATCCGCGTCTACCAGATGGGGATTAGCCCAGTGTTGGGCAATCACTGCCGTTTTTATCCAAGTTGCTCCCAGTATGCCTGTGAAGCCCTCGAACGCCATGGGGTTTTACGCGGCGGGTGGCTGGCGATCCGGCGGGTGCTGCGCTGCCATCCCTGGCATCCGGGCGGCGTTGATCCTGTTCCCGAACTTCCTCCAAAGAATTGATGATGGAAAACCAACGTTTATTGCTCGCTGCTGCTCTGATGTTTGTGGTGTTTATGCTTTGGCAGAACTGGCTGGAATTTCAAACCAAAAAACACCCGCCGCTGGCTCTGCCGGTTGCCACCGCGCCAGGGAACGCCTCCAATCCCACTGTGGCCACCGCCCTTCCGGGCCAGGATGTACCGGCTGCTGCTCCGGCGGTGGGCGCGGGACCCTTGGCGCTTGGTAGTGGTCAGCGGGTACGAGTGACCACTGATCTGTTCGATGCCGAGATTGATACAGTGGGCGGCGATCTGCGCCGGGTCGGTCTGCGCACCTATCCCGACTCGGTGCAACAGCCGGATCAGCCGTTCCAACTGCTCCGGGATAGCGGCGCGGAAATTTTTATCGCCCAATCGGGGCTGGTGGCGTTGAATAACACTCCCGCGCCCAACCATTACGCCCCGTTCACCCCGGAACATAGCGAATACCGGCTGGCCGATGGTCAGGACACGTTGGAAGTGCGACTGAACTGGGTCGATCCCACCGGCCTGAAGGTGGTCAAAACCTACACCTTCAAGCGCGGCAGTTTCCTGGTGGAGTTGAATCAGCGCGTTGAGAATGGGAGCGCCAGTGATTGGCAAGGCAGCCAGTACCGGCAGTTTCAGCGTACTCCGCCGAAAACGAGCAACAGTTTTTTTGGCGGTGGCGTGATTACCTATACCGGCGCGGTGATTTCCACGCCCGAACAGCGCTACGAGAAGATTTCCTTCGACGCCATCGCCAAGCAGGAGCTGAACCAGTCGGTCAAGGGCGGCTGGATCGCCATGATTCAGCATTACTTCCTGGGCGCATGGATACCTAATGCGGGCGAGACCGACGATTTCTATACCAAGGTAATCGGCGGAAATCGTTATGTGGTGGGGATGCGCGGGGTGGTGCAGACCGTGCCTGCCGGAGCGACCGGTGATTTCCGCACCCGCCTGTATGTGGGGCCAAAGCTGTCCGATGTTCTTGAGGGAACCGCCCCCAATCTGCAACTGACAGTGGATTATGGGAAGTTGACCATTATCGCCGAGCCGTTGTTCTGGCTGCTAAAGGCCATTCACGCCATTCTCGGCAATTGGGGCTGGGCGATCATCTTTCTCACCATCCTGATCAAGCTGGCGTTCTATAAGTTGTCGGAGACCAGTTACCGCTCAATGGCGAATATGCGCCGGCTGGCGCCAGAATTAACCCGGCTCAAGGAGTTATACGGCGACGATAAGCAAAAGATGAATGAAGTGATGATGGGTCTGTACAAGAAGGAAAAGGTGAATCCGCTGGGCGGATGTTTGCCGATTCTGGTGCAGATTCCCGTGTTCATCGCCCTGTATTGGGTACTGGTGGAGAGTGTGCAGTTGCGGCAAGCGCCGTTCATGTTGTGGATTAAGGATATGGCGATTCCTGACCCATACTATGTGCTGCCGTTAATTATGGGCGTGACCATGTTCATTCAGCAGAAGCTGAGTCCCGCTCCGCCTGATCCGATTCAGGCCAAGGTGATGATGGCGCTACCGGTGGTGTTTACCTTCATGTTTTTATGGTTCCCGGCGGGGTTGGTGCTGTACTGGGTGGTGAATAATACCCTGTCCATTGCCCAGCAATGGGTTATTACCAAGCGGGTCGAAGCCGGCACTGACGTAGTGGCGGCCAAGCACAATGCCGGCATTGGCGGTAAAATCGCTGAGCAGGCTAAGAAACTGCTGATGCTCGCCAAGCGGTCGCTGTCCGAGCAACTATCGGGCAAGCGGAAGAAATAATCCGCGCTCTGATGTAATTCTGGCAGGGAAGCCGGGATTCCGCTGTCAGAGCAAATCTGCCAGATATAAACCTTACCTGATGGACACTATTGCTGCTATCGCCACGCCGCTCGGACGGGGTGGTATCGGGGTGATCCGGGTGTCAGGTTCTCTCAGTGCTGCTATTGCGCAAGCGGTCTGTGGCAGCCTCCCTCTTCCCCGTCAAGCAACATTCCGTCGCTTCGGCGACGGCAATGACGCGATCCTCGACGAAGGCATCGCGCTGTATTTCCCCGCTCCTCATTCCTTTACCGGTGAAGATGTATTGGAACTCCAGGGCCACGGTGGACCGGTGGTGATGGATTTACTGCTGGCGCGGGTGCTGGAACTCGGTGCAAGGCCGGCTCGCCCCGGCGAGTTCTCCGAACGCGCCTTTCTCAACGACAAACTCGATTTGGCACAAGCCGAGGCGATTGCCGATCTTATTGCCAGTGATACCACTGTTGCTGCCCGTGCTGCCTTGCGCTCGCTACAGGGCGCTTTTTCCAAGCAGGTCAATGAGTTAATCAATGGATTGGTCGAGTTGCGGATTTATGTCGAGGCGGCGATTGACTTTCCCGAAGAAGAAATTGATTTTCTCGCCGATGGGGTGATTGCTGGACAGTTGCGGGAGTTGCGGGAACGGTTAAGCGTTCTGCAAGCCGTTGCGGGTCAAGGGCGTTTATTGCGTGACGGGATGACTGTCGTTATTGCCGGTCGGCCTAATGTGGGTAAATCCAGCCTGCTGAATCATTTGGCTGGGCGCGAGACGGCAATTGTCACTGCGATTGCTGGCACTACCCGTGATGTATTGCGCGAGTACATTAGTATTGACGGGATGCCGCTGCATATTATTGATACGGCTGGCCTGCGCGATAGCAATGATCTGGTAGAGCAGGAAGGCATTCGCCGCGCCTGGGCAGAGATTAAAACCGCTGACCGGATTCTCATGGTAGTAGATCATCAACTGGGTTTGACTGCTGAGGATCGAGCCTTACTGGAGCGATTGCCAGCGGGCATACTCGTAACAGTGATCCACAATAAAATTGATCTGACTGATCAAAAACCGATGATTCGTGACAGTGACTGGGGGACGGAAATTTTATTGTCAGCCAAGACCGAGGCGGGATTGAATCTGCTCCGCGAGCATCTCAAATCCTGCATGGGTTATCACGGCGGTGGGGAAGGTCTTTTTATGGCTCGCCGTCGCCATTTGGAGGCGTTGGAACGAGCGACAGTGGCACTGAAACAGGCGGCGTATCAGTTGGAGATCATCCGTGCCGGCGAACTGGTTGCTGAAGAATTGCGTGAGGCACAGAATGCATTGGCGGAAATTACCGGAGCGTTTACGTCGGAAGATTTATTAGCGCGAATTTTTTCCAGCTTTTGTATTGGAAAGTAGAGTCACTTCTAAGGTTGTCCAAGGCTGTTTAATTCATGCGAGTAACCCACTTTAATTATTAAGTTTTGTTGTTTCCTAAAGTCCAAAGCAATACACTACAAGCCATGTCCTAATGAGTCCAAAATTAAGACCAAGTTTTATAATGGACTTGCAGGAAGGGTAATTTGGACTTAAGGAGGCAGCAAACAATAGCGCTGACCGATACCCAGCTCAAGGCGCTCAAGCCCAGAGCCAAGCCCTACATCGTTTCAGACGGCGACGGGCTTTACGTTGAAGTTCTCCCCACCGGTGGTGTCTGCTGGCGCTACCGTTACCGACTGACCGGTAAACAGGAAAAGGTCAGCTTCGGCCAGTACCCCGATTTATCCCTCAAGATTGCCCGGCAAAAGCGGACAGAGCTGGCGGCGCTGGTCGCGCAGGGCGAGTCACCCGCCCATCGCAAGCAACAGGCTAAGGCCGAACTGAGCCATGCGCTGACCGTGCGCGAATTCGCGACCATCTGGATAAACGAAATCGTGCGACGGGATCGGAAAAATCCTCGAATCATCGAGCAGTATTTAGCGGCTGACATTCTTCCGGCCATTGGCGACAAGCACCTGCGAAACGTCACCTCGCTGGACGTGCAAGCCATTGTGTTTCGCAAACGTGATGGGGGTCGGGAATCCGCAGCGGCGCTGCTGCGCGGCATCCTTAAACGGCACCCGATTACCCACAACTTATCCGTCACCGGTATACACAGCACGGCCGGCCTCCAACGCGATGGCAAACGCTCTGACCTTCTGCATGCCTTCCCAGATCGCCTTGGGACCGGGATGACCGTCCTGTTTGCGCCCGAGAAACCCGCCGAAGCCGGCGATCAACCGCACCCTCTGTCCCAAGGGTGGAGGTGTTGCCGGCGGTGGGTGACGGTGGGCCACGATCCAGGCGGCCTGCCATTCCTCGGGATCGAACCCCACGTCGCACGGCAGATTCGGGCAGTCCCGGCCCCAGGTCACCAAGTGCAGGATGCGCCAGGCGATGATGAGGTAAATGACCAAGGCCCGCTCCAACCGCTCCAGGGTGGCCAGTTGCAGGGCCTCGACCTGGCAGCCCGATTTCCAAATTCTGAAGAAAATTTCCACGAGCCAGCGCCGCCGATACCCGTCGATGAGTTCGACCACCTGCTCCAGCGTCTCGGCGGTCCGGTGGGTCAGCAGCCGCCATTCAATCGCCTTCTCGCCGGCCGGCGGGCGTTCCTCGCGGGCCAGAATCGCCGTCACGGTCACGGCGGGTTGGCCGTGATGCGCCGGCAGCGTCACCCCTTCGCGATACAGCGTCTGCCGCACCAACCGGGCGGGACGATCCGGCGCCGCCGGCAGGGTGAATTCGACCTCCCCCAGCGCTTCGCTCTGGGCCAACCGCGCCCACAGCTTCTCACCGGTGGTGGTCTTGCGATTGTGCTGGGACCGGATCAGCCAGTCCGCCGGCGTGCCGCGCCGAGCGGCGGCGTCGATCAGCGCCCGCAGGTCGCCTTCCCGATCCGCCACGTACACCCGCCGGCTATCGGGCACGGTCTCGGCCCGATCGGCGACGATCTCGTAACCCTCGACCCAGCGGGTGCTTTCCTTGACATCGGGCGGGTCTTTCGGCTTCCGCGCCCACATCCAGGCGTCCAGCACCCCCAACGCCAGCCCCGCCGGCGTCACCGCCAGAGTCGGATGCACGTACAAACCGTGCTGAGCTTCGTAGCTCAATCGGCCCAGCCCGGCAATCCCCGGCTGCGAGGTGAAATCCAGTTCCGTCGTGTCTTGAATGCACAAGACCACCGGTTGGCCCGCCATCCGCTCCACCGTCCGCGGGGTATGGACCTCCAGAATCTCCCGCCACTCGACCGCTGGGTTGTCCAGCAACCGGTAGGCCGCTTTGGTTTCCGGCCAGCCTCCGCAGGCCAGCGGGATGCTCCCGGTCGGTTGCGCCGACCGATCGTCCACCAACTTGATCAAGCGCTGGGTCCGCCGCTCATCCCCCAACTCCAGATCGTGAAACTCGGCCTGTGCCCAATTCATGTCGCCTACCTACCACTTGATGAAAAATTACATCTTAACAATGAGTTGGGATTTGTGGGTAATCGGGTGCCTTAAACGGCTGTTCGACTACGCACAAGCAAAAACTCTCGTTGAACAAAATCCCATCGCCAGTTTGCCCACCCGGTTCATCACCACTCAGGAATCCCGTGACCGGGCCTTGGAACCCGCCGAAATCCGCACTTTCCTGGTTGAGCTTTACCAGAGCAACATCGCCCGCCGTAACAAGCTGGCGCTGCACCTACTGCTGTTGACGCTGACTCGTAAAGGTGAACTGACGCAGGCGCGTTGGGAACACTTCCATTTCGATGGGGGTGAGTGGCTCATTCCCCCAGAAAACTCCAAGACCGAGAAGCCGCACGTTGTTTATCTCAGCCGCCAGGCTACTGAGCTATTCCGAGAATTGCACGGGTTGGCGGGCGATTCTGAATGGGTATTGCCGGGCCGGGTATCCCATCAACCGATTTCGCCGATGACACTGAATGCGGCCATGACATGACGGGCATCCAGTTTAGCATTCCACAATTTACCATCCACGATTTACGACGAACCGCCAGTACCCGTTTGAATGAAATGGGCTATGCCGGAGATGTGATTGAAAAAGCGCTGAATCATACTCAAGGCGGTGTTCGCGGCATCTACAACCGGGCGGAATATCGTGAGCAGCGGCAGACTATGCTGCAATTCTGGTCTGATTGGGTTGCTGATTTGATCGACGAGCGCAAGGTTATCGCTTTCAATTTCCGCAAGGCAGGCTGATCTTCATCCATCAGTCCTGACCCTGATCGGGTAAAACAGGGTTACCACCTTCCACGTTTGGAGGGGTGCCCGACTACAAGCTGGAGAAGGTTACTGATGAAATTCCATCGTAGTGTACCCTCTTTCGTTCGAGAACACGCCGAATTCCTTTTGGCAAACTTTACGTTTCCTTCACCAAGAAAAGAACGATTGTTGGCGCTGGTTGGTGCTGATAGCGCCGATGAACGCTTGGATGATTTCTACAGGCGACTCGCGGATAGCAATCCTGAACAAGTTAAAAGGTTCATTTTTTTGTTCGTATCCCTTGACCCTGATTTAGCATTTAGACAAGTGGATGAGGAGATTGAGGCTAGGAAAGAATTAATTCCAAGCATTCGGAAAGCAGCATGTGAATTTATTGCTGTTAGCTCTCAATACTTGGAGTTTTTTCCTTTTTCTATCAATCAGGGCTTTACCAAGGAAAATATTATTCTTGATGATTCGCTTCAGGCTTATTTTGAAGAAATGGAGGCATTCACAAAGGCGGTGAGTGCAGCAAACGAATGTCTTACCTACCTTGAAGCCCCATCTGCTTATGTAGATCATAAACAAAGCTATGCTTTAAGTTCAAGAAAAAAGACGCTGCGCGCTCGCCGAATGCGACAATTGGTTCAGTTATTTTATGAAGAAAAGATTGAATTAGTCACTTCGAGTTTACCTGCTGTGCTTGGGTTTGCAAATTATAGGCGATGAAGATTGGGAGCCATCGCAGGTGGCAACGGCGATCAGTAACTTGAAATTATTCGAGTCCAAAAAATCCGCTGAATAGTTTTGTTGATCGTTTGAACTCCACATTAACCTACGGGCATTCATGTAGGAGGAACGAACGGATGAAATTGATTCGGTTGCCAGCGGTTCTCGGATACACCGGTTACGGCAGGAGCATGATTTACAAATTGATCAAGGAGGGAAATTTTCCCAAACCGGTCCAACTGGGCACCCGCGCTGTAGCGTGGGTGGATGAAGAAGTGGAGGCGTGGGTACAAGGCCGTGTCGCACTGTCAAGGCCAAATCCCTTTCGAGGGGCAATCTTCGGGAAAGCTCAACAGCCGACCCATAACCTAATGAGAGAAGGAGGGAGAGAGCCACTGCCAGTGATGACAGTGGCGAATCGAAAAAGCAAACGCTGAATTAGCCCTAGCAAGCCATTTCTGCCCGCCGCGTTGTTACCAGCAACAAAGCGGGCCTCAGCAAAAACCACGACTTGAGCGTTGCTCATGAAGCGCGCCTTGCCGCTTATTACGGTGATTTTATGGTGAATACTACTGAATCTGAGGTCATTTTTCAATTTCACCAAGCGGTCAACACTGCCGGCTTGGATTATTCCGGCGACATCGTTCCTGACGGGGCATTGCATCGCATCAAAGCCAACGGTGACCGGAGTCCGAACGCCTGGTATGTCCTGCACGCTGATGAAGTCGCTGCTGGCGTCTTCGGCTGCTGGAAGCGCGGGATTACCGAGACCTGGTGCGCCAAAGATACGGCAGAACTGACCCAGGAAGAACGCGCCGACCGGGATCGCAAATGGGCCGAAGCCAAGACGCAGCGGCAAATCGAAGAATGTCGCCAGCAGGAACAGGCTCAGGCTCAAGGTGAAGCGATCTTGGCCGCTGCCCAACCGGCGTTAGATGATCATCCCTATCACATGTGGAAAGGGATCAGGGCTTGCCCCGGTGTGATGGTGGGCAACTGGCCGCAGCGCCAACAGGACAACACCCTGTTGATCCCGCTGCGCAGCGCTGACCGGCTTCATCCCACGCCTCGGCCTGTTGCAACCGCTCGATGTTGTGAAAAATGGGGCGAGTAGCCTGATCCTTCGGCCATCGAAGCCGGCGTCTGATTCGATAACGCCTGCTCCCAATACACCACGCCCGACAGGGGATTGGCGTAATAGGGCGCACGGCGCTGGAAACCCATCGAGGTATAAAGCTGCATGGCGCTGTTCAGTGTTTCCAGAGTGTCCAGCCGCATGACCACATAGCCCAAGGCGGTTGCTTCGCTCACCACCCGCGAGGCTAAAAGACGCCCCAGTCCTTGACCACGAGAGTCGGGCCGGACGAAGAGCCGCTTCATTTCACAAGCTCCGTCGTCCAGCGGGCGCAGTGCGACACAGCCGACGGCCTGCTCGCCCTCCCACGCCAGCAGCAACCGGCCCTTCGGCGGTGCATAACATCCCGGCAAAGCGGCCAGTTCTTCCTCGAAACCCTGAAAGCAGAGATCGACGTCCAAGAAACGCTGGTATTCGCGAAAGAGCGTCCGCGCCGTTTCAATCTCGTCAGCCGTTTGTACTTGAACCATCTTCATGTGTACGGCCCATTGATTTCACTGCCAACCCCTCTCCATGAATGCGTCGCGCCTCGTCCTTTCGCGCGCGTTCCTGCTGGCGACAGCGGCGACAGCGTACCGCCACCGTCCACACGTCGCCCTGCGCTACTTCGTACCACCAGCGTTGTTGCGCGGCGGTCCAGATTTCCTCTATTCCACAGTCCTTGCAACGGAACGGGCGATCTTGGTAATAACCGCGCTGGACGAAATCAGGAATACCATAGCTGTTGTTGCTTCGCAGCAGGGCGGGCGTCACGGGTTCAGCGCCTATCGGGCGGTCCACCGGTCGGGCGTTGACGTGGCGGATTTGGAGTTGCCGTTCAGCGCGGCGCAGCCGTTGCGCCTTGATTTCCTGACGGCGTTGCTTGTTGCTTTTCATCGCTGGCCGGTTATGCCACCTTGGTTCTTAACATTCAACGATGACTTTGCCAGTATCACGCTTATGGGCGTCCGTCAGGCAGAAAAGGGTTAATAATCGTCAGTCGCCCGTCGATGACTTGGCCGTGGTGCAGGTCTTCAGAGTAGAGAATTTGGCAATTAGCAGTGAGTGCCGAAGCCAGAATCAGGCTGTCAAAATATGAAAACCGATAGCGATCCAGCAAAATCCAAGCGGTTTCAACGATTGGCATACCCATGGCTTCAACCGAGACAAATTTTAAAATATCTTGCAGTGTGCTTCGCACCAGTGATTTGTCTATTTTTCGCTTTTTTATGAGTACATTGCTGCATTCATTCAAAACTTGGACTGAAATCAATGGAAACTGAAAAAGAACGCGCCAAGCCGCTTGTTGTTTTAGAGTTTCAGCTCCAAGCGCGTAAAGAACGATATTGCTGTCGATAAATGCACGTTGTTCAGCGGGCATTAGCTTCATCCCGGTCGGTGATCGGTTTTCCCTCCCAATCAATTTGAAGACGCGACAAGCGAGCGTAGGCCGCTCTTTGCTCAGGCGTCAACGTCTGCGGAAGCGTGTCAGTCGCTGTTACGCAGTAGCGTTGCTCCATGAATTGAACAAAATCCAGCACTTCGCGGGCGGCTTGTTCTGGTAAAGAGAGACTGTGTTGATAAATGGTTTCGGCCAGAGTCATGGTTAATCTCCTTGTGTGATGAATGAAGCCATCACCTCACGGTGAATCATAGCATTCTTGCCTTTATCACTGGCGGTTTTAATCGTCATGGTCAGTCTATCTTGCTACGGCGCAAATGCGGCTTTAGGCGGAGCGTCGATCTCGCCACGCGCTACACGCGGATCGGTCATTTCCAAGCGTTTCGCTTCAACCCAGCCGCTAATGACATCGCCCGCTTGTTGAGAAAAGTAAGTGATCGATGCCCAACCTTCATGCAGTGCTTGGGTATAGCCGTAGTCATTCGGAATGATGAAAATCGCCGTTTTGCATTCAGGAAACGGGGCCGAATAGAAATACAACCGGCCTTGACCGACCACCTTGAATTCCACCGGAGTAAAAGGCTCGCCGAGGTCTTCTTCAGTGTGGCAACGGGCTGGCGCATCATTGGCATTTTGGGCGCTGACCATCGCGGGTAGCGACAAGATGCCGAGCAGAGTCCATACCCCGATTTTCATTGAGAAAGCGATCCTGTCACCGTTTTCATGCTGGCTATTTCTGCCCAACTATAATAGACAATACTTCGGACAGTTTTGGTGATCACAATCAACAGGTTAGCCTTCATAGGCTGAATTAACAGCAGTTCCCGGTCTCTTGAAAGATTCGGTAGTGTCCCTTAACTTCCGTGATGAGCTTACCTATGTTTGAGGGCAGCTTGGCATCCTCGATGAAGGTCATGTTCCTATCGAGGAGGCTGGCATGGACTGGGAGACCCTGTATTGTCCTAACCCTCGCTGTTGGTATTATGGAAAATCTTTCAAAATCGGACGGTTGGTTCGCAACGCAAGCCCGCTGTCAGGCCTGTGGAAGTAGCGTGACCTTGAGCTACGGTACGGCCTACCACGGCCTGGGAACCGATCCGGTGAAATTTGAGACCGTGCTGCGCGCGTTGGCGGAGGGGAATTCGCTGCGGGCGACCGCGCGGATCGTCGAGGTGGATAAAGACCAAGTGGGTGCTTGGCTGGATCGGGCGGCGCGCCAATGCCGCACGGTGATGCTGTCCCTGTGGCGGGATCTGCCCGTGACGGAATGCCAACTGGATGAGTTGTGGAGCTTTATTCATACTAAGCAGGAAAATTTGCCGGGGGCAAAGCAGTACGCCGACACCTATGGCGATGCCTGGGTCTGGTTGGCCTTCGCGCCGGTCTGGCGGTTGGTCTTGGGTTTCGTCATCGGCAAACACGATCAGGCCAGTGCGGATCGATTGCTGGAGCAGGTCGCGTGGGTGACCGATGAAACCGTACCTTTTTTTACCAGCGATCAATGGCCTGCCTATACCCAAGCGTTGTTGGCTACCTATGGGGAATGTGGTATCAACCGGCGCGACGCGGGACACGAGGCGCTCATCCCAAGCCTCGTCGGCGACCGCGCGCCGACCTGTCGTACGCCCAAGTCATCAAACAGCGGGCCGGCGGGCGCATTACCGCCGTGTACACCACCGTCGTGTTTGGCGAGCAGGCGGCGGTGGCGACCCGACTGGCCCAATCGTCGGTGAGTCAGCGGATCAACACCCGTTTTGTGGAACGGGATAACTTGACCCAGCGACAACAGAATCGTCGTCTGACCCGCCGTACCAACGGCTTCTCCAAGGATTTGACTTGGTTTGAAAAACAGATGTGGTTGTCGTTGGCTTACTACCATTTGCTGTTGCCCCATGCCCGCTTGCGAACTCCATTGCCGGTTCCCGAACCCACGCTCGGCACCGGTTCTCCCCGGCGCTGGCGTCCCGTGACGCCAGCTATGGCGGCGGGGATCACTGATCATGTTTGGACAACCCGTGAACTCTTGTCGTACCGGGTATCGCCTCTTGAATGGCAGAAGCGACCCATTCCGGAAAAGCTGTTCCCCAGTTGGCCTGAAGTTCATCACGGAAGTTAAGGGACACTACCAAAGATTCTTATAAATCAATATATTATCAACAAGCCTACTTAGGCTTAATTTTGCGTTTTTGAAACCGCATTCATCAGGTTGTGTCTACTATGACTTTGTACATGACAAAAAAGATAACTTATTGAAATTGTGGTAAAATATTGTCTTTCTCAC
>NZ_CBTK010000147.1 GCF_000531125.1 Candidatus Contendobacter odensis Run_B_J11
TGCGCGTTAGGGATCACGCCTGATCCCTATGTCGCCTCACGTACCTTTGTTGGGATAAACCCAGAGATGTTGAACGGCGGATTGGCCAGGATGAACTGGGCTTTCAGGTCAGGATGCAGGTCGCGGGCGAAGCTATCAGCGGGTTCCTTGCCCAAATTGAAGTCCATCCCCCGAATCGCCAGATTCATCGCCGCCAACCGCCAAGTGGTTGGGTTCGATTCCTGCCCGTAAATGGAAATATCGCCAAAATGGCCGCCGTGGTTTTCCACAAATTTTTCCGATTGAACATCCCGCCCGACCCGCAGCACGGGTCATAGACCTTGCCCTTGTGCGGCGACAGCATCGCGACCAGCACTTGCACCACCGACGCGGGCGTATAGAATTGCCCACCGCGCTTGCCTTCCGCAGCGGCGAACTGACCGAGAAAGTATTCATACACTTGGCCGAGAACATCTTGAGCGCCATCGCCGGATTGAAAGCCGATAGTGCTGATCAGATCGACCAGTTCCGCCAGCTTGGCTGGTTCCAGCGCGGCGCGGGCAAAGCGTTTATCCAGCATTCCTTTTAGACGGGGATTATCGGTTTCAATCGTCACCAAAGCGTCGTCAATGATCTTGCCCAACGTCGGTTGGTCGGTTGCTTGGCTTGGTTGCGGATCGTCTCCCACCGGGCCGATTCCGGCACCCAAAACACATTCGCTTCCAGGTAGTAATCCCGCTCTTCTAATTCGATAGCGCGTTCGGCGAGGTCGTGGATATGGTAATCGTCGTCCTCGTCGGCGAACCGGCGCGTTAAGTTCTCCCGCCGTGCTTGGAACGCATCGGAAATGTACTTGAGGAAGATCAGGCCCAGCGCGAGATGCTTATATTCCGCTGCGTCCATATTGGAGCGGAGCTTGTCAGCGGTGGCCCACAGCGTCTTGCGGTAGTCGTTCAGGTTCATTAGCCGCTTTTGATGAAAATTACAATTCATTAAAACCGTGTTTACGACGACGGAAATTGCTTTTCCAGCAACTCCCGGACTTGATCCGCCATTTTCACGCCCCGGAGCGCACACTGGCTCTTGATCCGGGTGTGCAGACTGAACGGGATGTCGATAGTCAATCGCTTCATGTTTTCCGTTTCCCGGTTCTTCACCCATTCATCAATCTGGGGAACCTCTGCCCGCGCTGTAGCAGGCTTGACCCCCAAAGCAACTTTCTTGTTCATCGGCCTGACTCCGTATCAAAATCCAGCAGTTCCTCGGCCAGAGCCATGATCTCGCGGCTGGCCTGACTGGTGGGGTCATTTTCAAGGACGGTGCTACCGGTCGCCGCACTCTCAGCAAAAGCGACCCGCTGGCTGATGTGCGCAGACAAAACCGGGATGTTATAGCCCGCCAGGGCCTCGGCCACGTCGCGGCCAATGGCTGTATTTACGATTCTACGATTGATTACAAATGCGCTTTTAATGGCTTCATGGTAGATGGCCGCTTCACCGATTAAATCCACAATGTCCTTGGCCGCCCAGACATCGTAAGGCGAGGGCTGTACCGGGATGACCACAACATCCGCCGCCATAATCGCGGAACGGGCCAGATCGTTAACCCTCGGCGGGCCGTCAATGAGGATGTGGTCATAGTGCGGAAGGTGGGCCGGGATTTCCTTGTGCAGCGTGGCCTTGGGAAACCCAATGACCGGGAACAACACGGCGGCTACCCGACACGCCGCCCAATCGAGGGCGCTACCCTGGGGATCAGCGTCAATCAACAGAACTTTAGCACGGTGGCGGGTCAGCGCCGCTGCCACATGCACGGCCAAGGTCGTTTTACCGACGCCGCCTTTCTGATTCAAAAACGCCAGTACCATCCGTCTGTATTTCCATTTTTGCGGCTTTACGGTTAATCGTAAAACTGGATAACCTGAAGGTCAATACCCTGCCTCTCCGGTTAGCGGTCTTTGTGGGCGGCTTTTTTGCGGCAGAAGGCGATGAACGCTGCATCAGGCCGCTTGGGCGGTTCCTTTTTGGCGATCCACTCGCGCCATTGTCTTTCCAGTTCGTAGACATCCCACCCCGGTGCAGCTTTCTTTGCGCGTTCATAGGTGGCAGTTTTCAGATGTGGTCCGTCTATCAGTGGCAGGGGCGTAAAAAGCGGTTCAGGAGTGGGCGGATTCTTGAGCCGGGGGAGTGCCGAGGGGAGTCGCCCAACGTGGGGCTTGCTGGGTTTGAGCAGCAGACCCCGTTCTCCATCCTCAACATGGGCTTCCGGGTAAATCACGAGAACGGCCAATAAGTGTTCCAGAAAAGCCGACTTGAAGTCCCTTTCACGTCCATATTCCGCCCCAAACTGCATTTGCAGGGCAGACCACGGGATTTCCGTAGGCTTGCGCAGATAAGACAAGCGATAGGTTAGCCAGCAGTAAATATCCAAAGCCATTGGCGACCGCTTGAGTGCCTTGAGCGCCCGCATATCGACCGGGACAGGGTTTTGAACGATGCCCTCAAAAAAATCTGTGCTGAGTGTCACCGTGGATTTCCAGAGTGGAGCTTGCACAGGAGATTTGGGATGCCACCAGAGCCTATATTCTTTTGCGATGGTAAACCCGGTGCCAACGCTGGCTCCTCCCACTTCATCGTGATACCGGCAGGACACCGAGCAGGAAAATAACCGCTCCGTCTGCTCTTTCAATCTCGTGATGCTTCCCCACTGCCCCCCAGTAGGCGCAAGCCCTAGTTCCGCCATGAAGGCGGACAGAGACGGCCCCAGTTCCAGCTTGGGGGATTTCGTGCGGACAGCCTCAGTGGTTACCCACGACACCAGTAGCCGAGGAAGTGATCCGTAAGGTAATCCCACGCGGGGATGGGCGAGCATAGCTAGGCTGAAATTCCCATTTTCTCGCACGAAAACAGGGTCGATCAGCTTACGGTGCGGCATAGTGGCTTGCGTCAATGCACGGGCCATGAAGCCTATGGAACCGGCCTGCTTCGCTTCTTCTGCCTCGATTGCCAATGCTTCTTGGATGAGTTTTTCGATGTTGTCGCGCATGTCGTATTTTTCCAACAGCCCCATTTCAGAGTGGAGGTCAAAGTTATCCACAAAATGGAGCTTTTTGGGAAGTGTTTTACGCATAAACGGTCGCGCTTAATGAGCCAATCTACGCATAAACGGTCGCGCTTTTACGCATAAACGGTCGCGAATGGCCTCTGTAATAAATTGATTATAAATGGTTTTTCGTCCCTATCCTTTAACACCCTGTATGTATAAAAACACCTGTATGTCATGCTCAAAATTTGAGCAACTTTGCCGCAGCAAAAAACGGGTCGCTCGGCAAGACCCCAAAAAGACAGTTCGGTATTACGAAAAACCCCAAAGACGGTTCGGCAGGAGCAAGGGAGATCGAACCGACCGCAACCCAGAATCGGCTAAACCCCAAAGACGGTTCGGCAGGAGCAGGGGAGATCGAACCGACCGCAACCCAGAATCGGCTAAACCCCAAAGACGGTTCGGCAGGAGCAAGGGAGATCGAATCGACCGCAACCCAGAATCGGCTAAACCCCAAAGACGGTTCGGCAGGAGCAGGGGAGATCGAACCGACCGCAACCCAGAATCGGCTAAACCCCAAAGACGGTTCGGCAGGAGCAAGGGAGATCGAATCGACCGCAACCCCACTCCGCCCTAGACCGCATAGAAGCCGTTCTGAGGCATTATCGTTCAGGATGGTGTCTTGACCTTAAATCTCAATCAAGCCCGCTGTAATGGCTTGGTTGGTGCGTTTACCACGGTGTTCGGCATCGTGGGGTACACCGCGACTAGCGGGCGGGATGCTCACCGCAACTTGGATAAAAGCCGTTGCCGCTGCTTATGGCTGGACAGGTGATTTAAGCGGTTGCTGATATTGAATGCAGAACGGGCAGGGGCTTAATGCCTGGCTGGAATCCATGAGACTAGTGGGCTGCCGCAAAAGTTTTGATAGGTTGGGGTGATAACCTATAGTGGGGTCAACCGGAGGAAACCCCATGGCCCACAAAGACTTGGTTGACCTCACTGATGATGAGCAGGGCTACCTGCATGAGGTTATCGGCAAAGGTAAAACGATGGCGCGCCGGGTCGCGCGTGCCCATGTCTTACTACAAGCTGCCACTGGGGCGACCGACGCGGAGATCGCTGTGACCCTCCACCTCGGCATTGCGAGTGTGCATCGGATCCGCCAACGCTTTGTCGACGAAGGGCTAACGGCGGCGTTAAGCGAACGGCCGCGCATCGGGTCGCCACCGGTATTGACGGGCAAACAAGCGGCCTTTCTGGTCGCTTTGGCCTGTAGTACGCCGCCTGCGGGTCGCCATCGGTGGACCTTGAAACTGGTAGCGGATCGCTTCGTCGAATTACGCCAAATTGACATGATTTCTCCAGATACCGTCGGTCGAGTACTAAAAAAAACGACCTCAAACCGTGGCAGCGTCAAGAAGGGTGTATTCCCAGCGTGAGTCCCGACTCTATCTGGCATCTGGAAGAGGTGTTGGATCTGTATGCAGAACCGGAAGATCCCCGGTATCCGCAAGTGTGTTTTGATGAAAGTCCGGTGCAGTTAACCCGTGAAACCCGTCAGCCCCTGCCGGCTCAACCCGGCCAACCTGCCCGTTATGACACTGAATATAAACGTGAGGGTACCGCTAATCTGTTTTTATTTGTCCAACCCCTGCGCGGTTGGCGTCACGTCAATGTCACTCACCAGCGGACCAAACCCGATTTTGCCCAGCAAATGCGCCTGCTGGTGGATGAGTATTTCCCGACGGCCGAACGCATCCGCTTGGTCTTGGATAATCTCAATACCCACACCCCGTCCGCTTTGTATGGCGTCTTCCCGCCCCATGAAGCACGCCGGATTACTCGCAAACTTGAGTTTCACTACACCCCCAAGCATGGCCGTTGGCTCAATATGGCGGAGTGTGAATTTGCGGTACTGGCGGGTCAGTGTCTGGATCGTCGTATCCCCCATATCGAGGGCTTGCGCGAAGAGATCGCCGCTGGGCAAGGTTCTCGCAACCCACTCCAGACCAAAATCCACTGGCAGTTCAGCACAGATAGGGCTCGGACCCAACTTAAACGCCTCTACCCTGCCGTGGAGTCTACCCCAAACTTGGCTACGTCAGCCGAGACTTAGAGACTGTCTAAAAATTAAGACATTGAATTTTAGTATGTTTTTTGCAAAAATAAGGGGTGAAAGTGGGGCGGAAATA
>NZ_CBTK010000148.1 GCF_000531125.1 Candidatus Contendobacter odensis Run_B_J11
CGTTCCTCTCAACCTAAAGCCTATCCGCTTCAAATTTTACCTAAAACTGATAGGTGGTGAGGACCGGATGATAGAAAGGCATTTCCAGCATTTGGGAAACGGTCATGCGGTTTTGCGCGGCCCACCCTAGTAGATGCCCGATATGCTCGGCGGCGGGGCCAAACATTTCCGCCCCCAGAAACAAACCGCTACCTTGCTCGGCATAGACTTTCAGCATCCCTTTGTTGCGCAGCATGACCCGACTGCGGCCTTGATCCTCGAATGACACGAGCCCCGTAGCGAAGCGATCCGTGAAGTGCTGGTGTAACTGTTCCAGGTTGAAGCCCACCGACACCACTTGAGGATCGGTGAAGACTACGGCCAGGGGCGTGCGGCGCAAGCCGGATCGGATATCGGGATAGCGCCCAGCATTGTCGCCGGCGATGCGGCCCTGATCGGCCGCTTCGTGCAGCAGAGGAATTTCGTTGCTGGCGTCGCCGGCGATGAAGATCGGACTGTTGCCGCACTGCCCGGTGTAGCGATCGAACGAGGGGACGCCGCGTTCATTCAACGGGATCCCGGTGTTCTTCAGCGCCAACCCGGCGACATCAGGAGCGCGACCGGTCGCCGCCAGCACATAATCGAACGGCTCGGTTTGCCAGCTGCCATCCCGATTCAGGTAATGGACGTCGATCCCGGTGGCGGATTCCTTGACCGATTCCACCTGCGCCGATGCATCCAGATAAAACTCTTCATTGAAGACCTTGTTGGCGTACTCGCGAATGGCTGAATCATGAATACCGACGATGCCTCCTCCCACACCGAACATCTTGACACTCACACCCAGCCGGCTCATCGCCTGTCCCAGTTCCATTCCAAGCACACCCGGACCGAACACCGCCAGGCTTTTCGGCAAGGTGGGCAAGTCGAAGATGTTTTCGTTGGTCAGCAAATGCGCGCTCAACCCCTTCAACAGGGGCGGGAGGATCGGAATGCTGCCGGTGGCGATGACGACGCGCTGGGCGTGAATCGACCGACCTTGTTCGGTCACCAGGATATTGGCATCCTGAAAATGTACCTTTGCCTTCAAACGGTCCCCTTGCGGAATGGCTTCAACGGACTCCAGCACGAATCCGACAAAGCGGTTCCGTTCGGAGGCCACTCTCGCCATCACCGCCACGCCGTCGACGATTACGCCGGTCACCTTCACGCCAAAGGGTTCGGCATGCCGGGCTTGATGAGCGGCTTCCGCTGCGGCAATCAGCAATTTGCTGGGCATGCAACCGACACGGGCGCACGTCGTGCCATAGGCACCCCCCTCGATCAGCAAAACGGAATCCGTATGTTTTCGCGCGGCTCGGTAAGCGCCCATGCCAGCGGTTCCGGCACCAATGATGGCGACTTCGACTTGAAGTGGCGTCATGTGAGATCGCTCCAGGAGTAATTTCGGCCATCGTCAATGCCAACGATGTCTGCCATGAGCATCGCAGTCACGAACAAGACCCGGGCGAGCTTACTTCGCCAACCAGGTGGTCAGTTCGTCGGCGCCGCCGATGTGTTGGCCATCGACATACACCTGAGGGGTCGTGCCGCGTCCGGTCACCGCTTGCAGAGAACGGTAGCTGACGCCATGGCTGCCCAACACCATCTCCTCAAAGCGATAGCCCTTCTCGCGCAACATCTTGCGGGCGCGGGCGCAGTGCGGACAACCGGGTTTGCTGAACAGTGAGATTCGGGGCGGGATGCTCGCATTGGGGTTGATATGCTTCAGCAAGGTATCGGCATCCGACACCTGGAAAGGATCGCCCGGTTCTTCCGGCTCAATGAACATTTTTTGAATCAATCCATCCTTCACCAGCATGGAATAGCGCCAGCTGCGCTTGCCCAGGCCAATCGCCGTCTTGTCCACCAAAAGGCCCATGCCTTCACTAAATTCACCGTTGCCATCGGGCAGGAAGTAGATGTCTTTGGCGTTTTGCTCTTCCTTCCAGGTTTCCATCACGAAGGGATCGTTGACGGCAAGACAGATAACGCTGTCGATTCCATTCGCCTTGAATACGCCCACCAACTCGTTGTAACGCGGCAGGTGTGCGCTGGAGCAGGTGGGCGTGAAGGCCCCCGGCAGTGCGAACAGCACCACGGTCTTATCCTTGAACAAGGCGTCGCTGCTGACCTTCTGCCATTCACCATTGACGCGGATGGGGAATGTGACGTTGGGAACTTTTTGGCCTTCTCGTGATTTCAGCATGATCTTTTCCAGGGTTCGTGGTGTGATTGTCGATGTTCGAAAGTACGCACCCATGAGTGGATGGTCTGTTCGCCAGCGCACCCAGTTCCAAGCGAGTCCTATTCTATCGCCGCACAAACCGCTGTCTGTGCGAGTGACCGATAGCCCCTATAACGGAGCCGGGCAAACCGGAAACTTCAACGTCACTGCTTCACGGTAAGTCGGGTAAGGAAGCGGCATTGCTGCCACTCCCTCCCCTAAGAACCGTACATGAAAGTTTCCCTTCATGGCCCAGTGGAAGCGAAGCTGCAATTTGACGACATATAAGCAATAGCTAATAGGTCTCAGCCCCAACACGTCGTCGTCACCTGCCGCCTTTTCAATCACCCATCAGAGCGCTTCATCGGCCATCGCGTCACGTACCCGTATAATGGTTTGGCGGCTGGTGGCGAATTCCTTCGCCACTTGCGCGACGGTCGTGCCAGAGGCCAGGCGTTGTAATACTCGAGTACGTTGCTCGCCGTTTAACCGGGACGGTCGACCCAAGCGTTTGTCTTGGGCGCGGGCGCGACGAATGCCTGATTGCGTGCGTTCGATGAGTAAATCCCGCTCGAACTCGGCGACGGCCGCAATCACCTGCATGGTCATCTTGCCTGCGGCGCTGGCGAGGTCCACTCCGCCCAAGGCCAGACAATGCACCCGAACCTGGTTGGTTTCGAGCCGTTCGACGGTGGCTCGCACATCCATGGCATTGCGCCCGAGTCGGTCCAATTTCGTCACCACCAACACATCGCCAGGCTCCAGACGATCGATCAGACGCATGAAGCCAGGGCGCTCGCTTGAGGTCACCGAACCGCTGATGCACTCCTCAATGATCCGGTGACGTTCGAGCACAAAGCCAGCCGCTTCGATCTCTTACCGCTGATTGGCGGTGACCTGCTCGGCCGTCGACACCCGGCAGTAGGCGAAAACGCGCGACATACACGGTCCTTTCGTTCGAAAAGGGAGTCCGGAAGTGTAGCGCGTCCGTAATGCGTTAAGACCTACTTTCGGACACTGGATTGCGATCTGTCCGAAACCGAGGCTTTCAATATCGGCGGTCATCGTTTTGCGTCCTGTTCCGCTGTCCATCGCCGGTAGTCTCTCAGCACATTTGCGCCGTTCAGTGCCGCGCCATTGCTCGCCCGATAACCCTGTTGCCCCAGCCGTCGCGCTATTTCCGCGCCGGTCAGCCCCGGTTCCGCGTCGAGCATCGCGACGATGGCTTGCATCATCGAAGATCGGGATAGGACCGTTTCCACAGGCAGAGGGCGTTCCCGTTCGGGGTGTGCGTCTAGTTCAAACCGAGGGCGCATATCCCGCTCTCGAATCGTTGCGGGCCGGGTGTGCTGTTCTTGGCGTAGAGCGCAGCCGTTAATCTCGGAGTTCGGATCAGCTGTGAAGGCGTCCATATCGGCGGCTGCATCGCTGGCTTGGGTTGTCCATTCCTCCAGCGCCGGTTCTGGCGTCGGGGCGAACAGCGGTAACGCGGCGGGCGGTGTGGCGGTGACTTCTTTCGCCGTTGAGCGCCACGCAGCGCAGGTTCAACAGGGCTTGGGCGCCGGGCAGGGTCCAATGCATCCCGGCCCGCTCCATCCGATCCTTGACGACGTGGCGGCAGGCGCCTTCGATCACACCGGAAGCGATGGGATAGCCGGCGGCGAGGTACCGGTCGTAGTGAATGCGGTCGCGGTGGCGCTCGAAATAGCCGTGAATCCGCTCCAGCCGGGTGCGGGTGGCGGCGGGCAGCTCACCTTGTTCGGCGAGGTGTTGCAGCCAGCGGATCACCCCGGCGCCCATCCCGCTCAACAGCCCCAGGACCAATAGCTTCATCCACTTCAACGCCAGGTCGCTGCCGGGGTCGTGAAAGAGATGCACCGCCTCCCACAAGTAGCCGGTGGCGTGCAGCAGATCCAGGATTTCGACTCGGGGCGCGTCGCCCAAGGTCTCGGCGGCGGCGTCCCACAGGGACGCCTGGCCGTCCATCAGCAACACCCAAGGGTGTTGGTGGTCGGGATCGCGCCGGCGGGCTTCGGCGGCCAGCCAGGGAAAGATCACGGCGGCCGGGCG
>NZ_CBTK010000149.1 GCF_000531125.1 Candidatus Contendobacter odensis Run_B_J11
GCTTCGATCTTGGCGCGTTGCGCCTCCAAACTCTGCCCCTCTTCGACTTGCATGAGAGTACTAACCCGCACGTACCCCACTACGCTGCCCATGATGGTTGCTCCCCCCTTGGTTTGATGGATTGTAGCACATGATAGTATGTGGTACTCACCGCTGGGGGATTTTTGATCACTCACGACCTCCTTTGTGTACAACTAGGGTCTGTGTACACGATAAAAGTCGGTGTACGGGGGGCGTGGTGCGGTCAGATACGGAGATGAGGGGGATACGACGAGGATCACGAGGTCCGGCGCGGCTCGATCCTGCGGGTGCTGGAGTACCCAGTAAGCACTACCGTTGAGTCGGATAGTGCCGAGACCCGCTGTTACAGTCACATTAAGCCCTTCAACACCTTGCCCTGATTAAGAAGGGATTAAGACTATATTTTGCGGGGAGCTTGCGTTGAAGGGCTGGATGTACTTCACTCAGAGAATCTGGTTCATTGCGAACCGATGCAGTGCGGCGATGTTGGAGATGCGGGATGTTCCACAACTGTGGGTGTTTGCTGCCGGATTTAGGGGCATTTCATCAGGCCGAGTGACGTGAAATCAACCGGGTTAGAGATAATCGGATGGAAAGTACACCCGTGTTTCTTTAGCACCTTTTTGAGGGTTCACTCAAAAGTTAGACCTTCTTACACACAATAGGAGAAATAGCTGATGAAGAAAGTGCTTTTCCTTGTAGTCGCAATTTTGAGTGTTGCTACGTCCCCCAACGTATTCGCAAGATCAGAAAGCTGTCGCACCGCCACTGAGGAGGAAATCGCTTCCTTGTTTGATAGATGGAATTCTTCTCTTCAAACGGGAGATCCAAAAAAAGTTGTCGCCAACTACGCCAAGGTGTCGATCTTGTTACCAACCGTTTCCAACAAACCTCGCTTGACCCCGGATGAAAAAGAGGATTATTTCGAGCACTTCCTACAGAAGAAGCCCGTTGGCAAGATTGATGTGCGCAGCATAGAAATCGATTGCAATACAGCCATTGATGCCGGGTTATATACCTTTACGTTCAGCGATGGGACTCAAGTCAAAGCTCGTTACACCTACACATACAAGTGGGACGGGAAACAATGGTTGATTACCAGCCACCATTCTTCGGCAATGCCTGAGAAGAACTGAATCCCTTTCGAGTCTCTGCGCATCCCTGCCCGGATATATTTGGAAACGGCAGAGTAGAATCGTGCGTGTGCTTCATCATGTTGGTATCGGACTGGTCTGGGCTTTCGGCGGATACTTCGTCGGTGCTTTTCTCGTTTACTTCCTTATCTCGTACCTCTCATCAAACAACTATGACCGGAGTACTGAAGCCGTCATGACCGCCGCGTTCGCCGGCGGCCCGCTCTCCGCGATCATTGCGTTCATCGCTGGCGTGGTCTATTCCATACGAGCGTCGTAGCCCTTGACGGCCTTACCGGAACGGGATCGGGTTCCGCTGTGGGACTGGCGACGGCAAGAAAAATCGGCAGCACCTCCCACCGCAGCGTCGAAAATTCCGCCGCCGCAACCACTGCATGGGGAAAGATTATGTTCCAGAACTTGAAGTTGCGTACCCAACTAAACTCCGGTTTTGCCGCAGTGATGGTGCTGCTGATCATCGTAGCGGGAACCGCTTATTGGGGTTTGACGGGCGCATTCGACGGCTTTACCGAATACCGGCGGCTGGCCCGCGCCTCCAATCGAACTGCTGTCTTCCAGGATCAGATGCTGAATGTCCGGCTGTCCGTCAAGAATTTTGTCATTAGCCACAGTGATAAAGCCACTCAGTATAATGGACCCCAAATTTCGGACAGGCAAATAAGGTGGTACTCTGCAACGTAAAGACAT
>NZ_CBTK010000150.1 GCF_000531125.1 Candidatus Contendobacter odensis Run_B_J11
CGGGTCCATCCCAACAAAGGTACGTGAGGCGACATAGCTATTCGCGCATTGACCTAATGTGGTTGAGTTTTCGGCGTTTTTGTTCTCGCGAATTTGGGTGTGTTTCATGCGGCTGATTTCAGGGGCAGGATTCCGATGGCATCCCGGAGTTTTTCGTCGGAGAAATCGTATTCGCCAAGCATGTTGATATGGGCCCATGACATGGGCGAGTGGGTTGCGATGGTGCAGCGCAGGTTTTCCCGGGTTTCGGCATCGGTGGCCTTTTCGATCGGGCGGGCGAGGTAGAGGTAGTTCCAACAGATGATGCTGTTCTTGATCAACCGGTTGCAGGCCTCTGCGATCTCCTGCTCCTCTTTCTCGGCCTGCGTGAACTCACGGGGGTTTCCAACGGCAACGGCGCGGGTGAAGCGGTTGGCCAACTCCACCTTGTTGAGCGGCTTCTCGATAGCCTGCCGCAATTCCAAATCATCGACATAACGCAGTATAAACAGCGACTTGATGACCTGACCGAAAGCCTTGAGGGTCTGATAAAGCGCGTGCTGGCGAGAATAGGAGTTGAGCCGCCGGAAGATGTCGGAGGTGGTGTTTTCCTTAAGCTTGAGGGTGGCGACCCGCCGTAGCCGATCATCCCAGTTCTCGCGGGTCAAGGCATCGTTCACATAATGGTCCGGGGCCATTTTCCAGCCCTCGCGGGCATTGTGGTCATGGCCACGAAAAAGATACAGCCTTTGCTTGCCAATGCCCTTGATGCGCGGCGCGAAGGAAAAGCCCAGCAGATGGATGAGGCCGAACACGACTTCCGTGTAGCCATGGGTGTCGGTCGAATGGATGTCGCTTCTGACGACATCATTGTGCATCAATCCGTCGATCACAGAGGCGCTTTCGCGGTCGGCGGCGCTGATCATCAGCGAATGCCATAGAAAATGGCGCTCATCGACAAAGGTGTAGGCGGAAACCCCTTGCCCTTGCCCGAACTACTTGAACGAGCGGCGCGCATGCAGGGACTCCCCGCGAACCTCGAATTTCTGGCCATCGCTGGCGGTGTGGAGCGCGTCCGCCTCCCGACGATAGAGGTTCGGCAGTTCCCTCTTGTCCATGGCCTTGAGCACCGCGTCATTGGCGGCGCGGATGTTGTCGAGCGAGAAGCGCCAGTTGACGGCGTGTTCCAACTCACTCTCGGTGACGCGCGAGGAAATCCGCGCCATCTTGCGCACGCCGATACCGCAGCCCAGCCCGATGATCCCGGCGAGCAAGGCCGGATGTGATAGGGCCTGCCGGATAGGGGTCTGCTGCCCATGCTCAAAGGCCTTCAGCATGCCGCAGTGAGGGTTGATGGTTTCGAGAACTTGCGCCAAGGGTACATCGTGCCGTTGAGGGAACAGTTCGCCAAGCGGATCGGCCTCGCGGGCATCGAGTGCCGGGGTAGCGACATGGAAGGTTCCATCGGCGCGGAATTTCAGATGCGGGTTGTCAGCCGCGCGGTCGTTCGGTTGGAATGCGAGCGCCCGCAAGATGGGGCTGAGCCGGTTTTGCAGCTTCAAGGAATGGGATTCCAGAACCTCGAACCCGCTTCGATCTTGCGTCGTATCGTGCAGATCGGCTTTGAGGCGCTCGAACGCGCTGCTCTGCCCGCGATCCAGCAGATCCCGGATTTCTATGACCTTCTGCGTATCCGACAGGCTGTCGGCGTCGGTCAGGCTACGTATTTCTCGGATCACGCCAAACACCGAAGCGTCCAGATCATTAACCACCGATTTGAGTTGTTCCTGCTGATCCTTGCGGGTTTCCAGAAGCTTTTCCTTGTGCTCACGCGCGGTGGTCGTCTGAAACGAGGCCATAACGCTGAGCCATAGATCAACCAGATGGTCTTGGCCGCGGAAAAACGGATGGGCGACGAAGGCGGCGGCGTGGATGTAGCGATCATTAGCCTCTCGCCGGTGTATCTGAAACACCTCGGATTTCAGCACGCTGCCCGCAGAGTAGCGGATACCGGCAACACCGAGATCGAGAACGGACAGGATGCCCTCAAGCGGGCGGTAAAGCGCCGCCAACGTCTCAAAATCGGCGATGCCTTCCTTGATGCGCGTCGGTTTGGTCGATTGTGACCGCTTCTTGAGCAGTGTCAGTGGGTAACGGTTTCGATCTTCGGGTGCGGCGAACAAAGCGTCGAGCAGGTGGCGTGCTTCATCGGTGAGATGAGTCTCCATCAGCGTGACCCACTCAGCCTTGCGCGTATGCAGTCCCAAGCGGATCAGTTCGAACAAGGCGCCCGCCTTCGGCACCTGCACTCTGCGCTGAATGAGGAAATCGACGCAGCGGTCAAAAATGAGCCGTGGCTTGAGATGCATCCGCGTCATCGTCGCAATCTCGGCGGTCACGGCTTTTTTCGCCGCCTCATCGAAAGGCGCGAACCCGTAGAAATCAAGAATCAGCTGTTGATGCCTTTGGCGGGTACGATCCGGATAGGTGTCAATGGATGCAACGGCGTTGCCCAACTGGCTGGCCACATAGGCGACATCACGGGGATCGAAGTCCACAGGCACAAAGAACCGTCGCGGCGCCCGGAAGTACCCACAGCTCACCAGAAAACCCACCTGATGGTCGGCGCGGCGCATGCTCTGCGCCATATCCAGCCAGGCTTTGGGAAACGTAAAGAATTTCTTCCGCTCGCGATAATCGAACAGCGGCGGCCTGTCGAAAGCCTCTTGTTCGCTCGCAGTGAGAATGCGCATTCGCGGCATGCATACCCTCGGGGTAGATGTCCTAAACAGTCCCTTTTCGGACAGGGATAATCTCTGCGTCCAAAAATTAGCTTGATGGACTATAGGACATCATTATAATTCCGTACAGCCCTTTCGTAACAAATCGCCCGCCATGTCCAGAACCTTCGCCTACGCCAGAGTATCGACCGTCAAACAGGAGCCCGAAAATCAGCTTCGGGAGATCGAAGCGGCTGGCTTCCGCATCGAGCCACACCGGATCATCACCGAAACCGTGTCCGGTTCGATGGCCATTGCGCAGCGTGAAGGCTTTTCCCGCCTGCTCGACAGGATGGAGAAGGGCGACGTGCTGGTCGTGACCAAACTCGACCGGCTGGGGCGCGACGCCGTCGATGTCAGCACGACCGTTGCGCGGCTGGAGAAAATGGGCGTTCGCGTGCATTGCCTCGCCCTGGGTGGCGTCGATCTCACCAGTTCAGCCGGTAAGATGACCATGAACGTTATCAACGCCGTCGCCCAGTTCGAGCGCGACCTCCTCATTGAGCGCACGCAATCCGGACTCGCACGCGCAAAAGCGCAAGGCAAACCCCTCGGACGGCCCCCCGCACTTTCATCGGATCAACAAAGGATCGTGCGCGAGAAAATCGAAAACGGAGAACCCATCTCAGCCATCGCACGACAATTCAGCACCAGCAGGCAGACCATCCTGCGCGTTAGGGATCACGCCTGATCCCTATGTCGCCTCACGTACCTTTGTTGGGATAAACC
>NZ_CBTK010000151.1 GCF_000531125.1 Candidatus Contendobacter odensis Run_B_J11
TGACTGATGAACATCGAGACATCATTTTGTCTACCCAATAAGTGTGCCGAACACTATTGGGTTTTGTCCTAATGCTACCATGCTACCCCTGCAAAACAGCCTGCAATCCATCGCTCAAACCGTACATTCCCCGTTTCAAACAGGCCCGGATTCTGATTGTCGGCGACCTGCTCAAGGTCGGGAGTTATGGAAGGAGTGGAAGAGTTCCCGAAAGGCGGGTTACGCTGGGGCTAACCCGCCCTACCGTGCTTTTTCGCCATGCTATCACGCTATTTTGGCGAAACGGCCTGAAATCCATCAATCAAACCGCACATTCCCCGTTTTGAGCAGGCCCCAATTTTAATTTGGACTGGGATAAACACCGAAATTCTTCTGGCTATTCAAACACATCCAGTATACGCTGCCGTCGCCCCACCACCTAGAAAATGAGGAGCAGAACGGGTAGTCGAGTGGGCAAAATCCGCCACCACACGTTCCTCCATGAGCAGGAGGAGGAGGAGTTTTAACAACAAGACGAAGTATCGAAGTCGGATTAGGACCGGAGAAGCCTTTAATCTGGTACGATTTTGGGCCACTTGATCCATTGATGTTTGTGGCGCACCTGTTCGGGGCACCCGCAGACGAGATGAAGTTGTCCGAACGTTGCGCAATGCCAATATGACTAGGCCACACTAAGATATCACCCGTCTCAATGTTGCTGCCATCTGTTACGGTTATACTTTTCATCTCTAGCTGCCATGCCGAGGGGATAGCCCAAGCCTCCGGCGGGCGTTGCTTACTCACACCCCCTTCTATCACACCGATACCGACACTTTTGGCAACATGATGGATAAAGCCGGAACAGTCCAAACCATAAGTCATTTCAGTGCAGTTATCGGTGGGAAGCGTCCTGACAGTGTGGTCCTTACCGCCGTACACATAGGTCAAACCCTTTTGCGCTGGCTTATTGGGTAGGTCATTCCCTTGCTCATCCTTTTCTGCATCGTGATCCCAAGTAGTACAAGGTGGATTGTCTTTTCCACACGCATAAAGTCGCGCTTGAGCCAGCATCGCAGCGATTACATCGTTCTTCTTTTGTTGGGGATCGGCTGTTGGTGGAAGTGTACTTTGGGCAATGGCCCTGCCAAGTTGTATACTTCGATGAGTTGATGCGGATGCGATTGCGCTGTTACCCGGCGTGATGGTGATGCCTCTCATCAAGAGGTAATCACGTAATGATATTCCATTCGGGAGAATGACTTGATCCTCGGGTATAAAAATCGATGGAGTCGCAGCGATGCGTTCTATGTCCTCGTCGCTAAGTGTCTCCTCAGGCACTTGGGGAACGAAGACCAGTCCGGTAATATCCTGGTTAATCAAAGTCACGGTCTGCCGGACTGGAGTAAATACAGATCCCGGCTGCATAGGGCTGACCGTATACTGGCCCGGTAGTAGCCCTTCCAGCGAAAACACGCCACCCGCATCGGTTACTGTACTCTTGGTTTGCGGGCCATACACTGTGACAGTGACGCCTTGCGCAGTAGTGACGTATCCCGATATCGCAAAAGTAGGATCGAATGTAGTCGACCACGCCAACGCATTGGCATTGAAGGGATATTGCCGATCATGCCGCACCGTGAAGGTGTCGCTGCTACTGACCACCGCTCCCGCCGCCACATTGCCGAAGCTCAAGGCACCATCAACAATAGTGACCCCTTGGGGTGTGGAAGTCAGAGTTGCTGCTACGTTATTGGCAGCAGCCCCGCTATTGGTCAATTGCGCCCGGTACACATACTCGTACACGGTGCTGCTGATTCGCTTGCTGCTGACCAGACTGTAATTACTGCCTATCGTCAAGCTGGCTGCCGCAGTGGCCGACGCGATGTTTTGCAACACGACCGCTATGATCAGCAATAAAAACAGCGTGGCGACGGAAAACCTCATTGTGGTTAACCTACGCATAGTGACATCCCCCTAATTAAACGGTGAAGTGGTAGAAACGGGTGATTTGTTGAAAGGTTGCTTATTGCACAGACGACCGCCGCCGACGAACCAGCAACGCGAGTAGGCCCCACGCCAGCAATCCGATCATCGGTGGCTCTGGGACGGTGGGAGAAGGCACTGCGCCAGCGAGTGTCGTCTGACCCCCAGTTTCCAATAACTCGAAGTTGTTATCAGGATCGTAGACTTCAAACGATTGCGCGCCCGGCAGTGAGGCGCCGCCCAGCCAGGTGAACTTGACTGCAAAGCCGCTAAGGCTCGCTCCACCGGCCAGGCCACTGGTATTAGCCGAGACATCGTAAGCCGTGGGAACACCCGGTGCTGAAGCGAAAATGGTTTCGGTCCAGTCGGCGGTAATAGAGGCAGAAGAAACCGGAGTGAGCAAGGTTTCATCGTAGAGAGCAGGGTCAAACAGAATGTCAAAGAGTTTTAAGGAAACCCCGCTTCCAAGCGATCCATCATTCGCCACGGTGTAGTCATAACGGTAGGCATCGCCGCCTAAGGAAGTGAGTTGATACTGAATAGAGATGGCCTGAGCGGTAGGCATCCACAGTCCGCCACCCATGATCAGGGCGAGGGAGAACCCCTTTACCCACTTAGATTTCTTAACCTGCATGAATTTCATAAGGATGATCCTCTTTAAGAAGTACCGTATGAAAAACATGCAAAAAAAAACCAACTATTTATCTTCTTGAATAATAAAGAAATAATACCTGACCAAAATACTCAGAGTTGTAAAAAAAGCTGACAACTTTGTTGCCTAAAAAGCAGTTGAAAACACTAATTTATTTTATAAATCATATTTTTAATAACAAATCCCATCCATGAGACGCAAAAATCGGTGTAAAATTTCCTGACAACCGGGAAGCCCGCGACAAACCGTTTTCCCTCCAAATCCGCTGAACTGGCCCTCTACGCTCCAAGACTTTCGCCAACAAACCTTATGTGGTCATACCCACGAAAGCAGGTATCCAGCCTTTTCAGAGGGTTACAGGATTGGCGCTGGCGTGGAAATAACGGAAAGCAAAAATCATTGCGCCAAAAAGTGACTGTAAAATTTCCTGACAACATCGGTTCTACGCGCAGATTGATCGTTAGCTATCATTGACGACATTCTCCCTACCCCGAAGAAGCCCCGCCTCGCGAATGCGAGGAGCAGGGCTTGTCGCACAAATCCGGGTCAAACAGCAGACTCGTCAAGCTCAAAACTGATCTTCAGTCGCATCCCTGTGGCTTTGGCCACTTTCTCCAGCGTCCGAGTGGAAGGCTGCCCGCGCCCCCCTTCCAGCCGTGCGACCACCGATTGGGTGGTTTTCATTCGCGCGGCGAGTTGTTCCTGAGTCAACCCGGCCTGGGTCCGGGCTTTGATGAGCGCGAGGGCGAGATCAAACTCCGGTCCTAATCGTTCGTACTCCTCCCGATACTCGGGGTCTTTTATCCAGTCCGCGTGTAAATCACGAACTTTAGTCATCCTCCACCTCCTGTGCTCGCCTCAAGGCAAGCTCGATTTCCCGGCGTGGCGTCTTCTCGGTTTTCTTTACAAACACCCGCACCACCACCACGCGCTGTGCTTGGGCCGTCACATACAGCGCCCGTGATATGCCATCCTTGCCTCTCAACCGCATTTCCCAAAGTCGCCCTTCCAGATGTTTGATGTGGGGTTCTCGCACATGGTCTAGTCCAGCCACCTCGATCAGCGTGGAGATCCTGGAGAATCGCGCCCGCATATCGGCGGGTAAAGCAGCCATCTCTGCATCTACAACGGCGTCAAGCGTTTCAACAGTCCAGTTCATTTTGCACATCGCGTCAGGCCGTATTTTATTGCCATGCTATCATGCTGCCTTCGCAAAACCGCTCGAAATCCATCGATGAAACCGCAGATTCCCCGTTTTGAGCAGGCCCGGATTCTGATCGCCGGCGACGTCATGCTGGACCGCTATTGGCACGGTCCCAGCTCGCGCATCTCGCCGGAAGCGCCGGTGCCGATAGTCAAGGTCGAAGAGGTCGAGGAACGACCCGGCGGCGCGGCCAACGTGGCGGTCAACATCGCCACGCTCGGCGGTCAGGTCCGGGTGCTGGGCGTTGCGGGCGCTGATGAAGCCGCCTCGCTGCTGGAGGCCAAACTGCATCGGTTAGGCATCGCCAGCGATCTGATCCGGCTGCCGGGACAGGCCACGATTGCCAAATTGCGGGTGCTGAGCCGCAATCAGCAGTTGCTGCGGCTGGATTTTGAGGACGGTTTCCCCGATTTTGAACCGGCTGCGCTGCATGAACGCTTCACGGCGTCGTTGCCGGATTGCAATGTGGTGGTGCTGTCCGATTACCAGAAGGGGGCGCTACGCCGGATCGAGGCTCTGATCGCCGCCGCCCGCGCCGTTGGCCGCCCGGTGCTGGTAGACCCCAAGGGCCGCGACTTTGATCGCTACCGGGGCGCAACCCTGCTGACGCCCAATCTGGCCGAATTTGAAACGGTGGCTGGATCAGCGCATAGAGCCTGTTTGTTGCTATCTACTTGATCTGAATGATTTTAATCTGCTAACTGCCGGGGAAGAAATTCAGGTTGCCCGGCACATTGAGGAAAGCGTCAGTCAAGTGTTGCTGGTTCTGGCCGATTATCTGCTGACCATTAGTGAACTGCTGCGACTTTATGATTTGGCCTGTGAGAACGGTAGTCTGTTGACCGATGTAATCAGTGGTTTCAAGGATGTCGAAGATATTGCGCCGCCCTTGCTCGATGTTGAATTACTGCTGACCGCTGATGATCCGGATGCCGTAGTCGCCGGTGACAAGGTGCCAGCCTTCGACAACGAAGATGAAGACGATGACGATGACGAAGACAGGACATCATCTGCTGCTGAAAACACCCTCAATCCTGAGGACATCACCCGCCACTTTACAGAGTTGCGCTCCCTGTACCAGCAGACCCTTTCCAGTATTGATAAAAACGGCCTCCTGAATTCCAAGACACAGGCACTGCGCCAGCAATTAAGCGAGTGTTTCCTGCAATTCCGCATTGCGCTGAAGACCCTGAACCGGTTGATTGCCCAAGTGTATGGCATGGCTAAACGCATTCATGCCCTGGAGACGTGCAACTCCGACCGGAATGACCTGCATCTACAGCAGGAACGGGCGGCCATTGAGCGGGAAACCCATCTTCCGATTGAATTTATCAAAGATATCAGCCATCGACTGTCAAGCAGTGACGCGAAGGCCCGCCACGCCCAGCATGAAATGATTACGGCCAATCTGCGGTTGGTGATTTCTATCGCCAAGAAGTACACCCACCGGGGTTTGGACTTTATGGACCTGATTCAGGAAGGGAATATTGGCCTGATGAAGGCAGTGGACAAATTTGAATACCAGCGTGGCTACAAATTCTCGACCTATGCGACGTGGTGGATTCGCCAGGCAATTACCCGCGCCATTGCCGATCAGGCCCGCACTATCCGCGTCCCAGTTCACATGATTGAGAACATCAACAAACTGGACCGGATTTCCCGGCAGATGTGGCAGGAAGCCGGACGAGAACCTACCCCGAAGGAGCTATCCATACGGGTGGAAATGCCCGAGGACCGGGTGTGTAAGGTTCTGAAAGTCGTCAAGGAACCGATTTCAATCGAAACACCGATTGACCATGACAGGGGAGATGCAAGTCTTGCTGACCGGCTGGAGGACTTGCAGACCGTATCGCTGGAACAGGCAGCGGTCAACGACTGCTTGGGAAAGAGCATTCGCCAAATGCTGGGTGATCTCAAACCCAGAGAGTCGGAAATTATCTGCCGACGTTTTGGCATTGACCTGCCGTCAGAACAGACCTTGGAAGAAATCGGCCAGCAGTTCGGCGTGACCCGTGAGCGCATCCGCCAAATCGAAGCCAAGGCACTAAAAAAACTGGCTCATCCCAATCGTTCAAACCTGTTGCGTAATTTCCTGTCGCCATGACTCAATCCGATATGACCCGATCCCGACATGCGCCCCCCAAAGCTAGTGCGATGCTGGAAGCCCTCCGTGGGCTGGGCTACTCCACCGCTACCGCCTTAGCCGATGTCATTGACAACAGCATCGCCGCACGGGCTGCAACCGTCCATCTCCATTTTGTGTGGGCGGAATCGGCCAGCGCCATACACATTCTCGACGATGGCGTCGGCATGGACGCCAGCGGACTGGACCGGGCAATGCGGCTGGGTGAGCGCAATCCCTTGGATACTCGCGCTGCTGACGATTTGGGCCGGTTTGGACTGGGCCTGAAAACAGCTTCGCTGTCACAATGCCGGCGGCTGACCGTCGCCAGTCGTCGGGGTGGGCAAACTCACTGCCTGCGCTGGGATCTGGACGAGATTGCCCGGCGTTCTGATGATGGCTGGTATCTGCTGGAAGAGGCTGCCGAGGGTTCGGTCGAGTACCTTCGGATTCTGGACGAACAACCGCAGGGAACCCTGGTGTTATGGGAGATTCTGGATCGGATCATCACGCAGGGGTTCAGCGAACAGAACTTTCTCGACCTGATGGATCGGGTCGAACAACACCTGTCCATGGTATTTCACCGCTACCTTGAAGGCTCACGTCCCAGGCTGCGGATTCTGATCAATGACCGCCCGATCCGCCCGTGGGATCCGTTTCTGATCGACCATCCCGCCACTTGGTCTTCACCCGTGCAGCGCTACCGAAGTGCGGCAGCCCTGATTGAAGTTCAAGGCCATGTACTCCCACACCTGATCGGCTGGAGTCAGGAGCTTACGAACCAGCCGGCGGGCCGGAAGGCTGGACCTTGCAACAGGGCTTCTACGTCTACCGCAATGCCCGGCTGCTGGTCGCAGGCGGCTGGCTGGGACTGGGCCAGGGACGCAGTTGGACACGCGAGGAAGCCCATCGGCTGGCGCGGATCCGCATTGACATCCCCAACAGCGCTGATGCCGACTGGAAAATTGACATTCGCAAGTCGACAGCCCGCCCGCCGGTCGCGCTGCGTAAACAGTTGCTTAATCTTGCCGAGGATATTCGCCAGCGGGCGCGACGGGTCTTTGCCCACCGGGGGCGGATAGTCCAGGTGGGCGGGAAAGAACCCCTCATCGAAGCCTGGCAGACTGAACAGAGCCATGGAGGTATGCGCTATCGAATCAGCGAAGAGCATCCAGCCGTCAAAGCCGTTCTCGAAAGTGCCGGGCCGCTGCTTCCGCAAATCCGCGCCATGTTGCGGGTGATCGAGGAAACCGTGCCGGTGCAGCGCATCTGGCTGGATACCACCGAAGGCAAGGAAGTCCCGCGTACCGGCTTCGTGGGCGAAGCGCCGACCGAGGTTGTGGCCGTTCTGGAGGTGATGTTCAGGAACAATACTTCGGACAGTTTTATCTAGCTGATTGATATGAAAAGGAACCTTCGGTAGGGTAAAATGTTGCTTACCAAAACGACATTTTAAATCCAATCCGAAGGTTCCCATGCTCCTAATAGACGCTGTTTTACAAAAAATGTCCACGGTCCTGAAACCGCAACGCACGTTTCTGATCTAATGACATGGACTCCCCCTCTCCCAACGGCAGTAGTGGTGCCAAACTGGAAATAACGCATTTCCATCGACAGTGAGGAGATTGATCATGAACGCGACACGAATCGGGCTGGATATTGCCAAGCAGGTGTTCCAGGTTCACGGGGTCGATGAACTCGGCAAGGTGGTTCTCCGGAAGACCCTGAAGCGGGACCAAGTCACAACGTTCTTTGCCAATGTGCCGGTTTGTCTGATTGGCCTGGAAGCGGGCGGTGGTTCTCACTACTGGGCACGGGAGTTGACCCGGTTGGGGCATGAGGTGAAGTTGATGGCCCAGCCCTTTCAAGGTGATTTTATGAGTAAAATGGCTCTATTTTTTAATCACAGGATCAACATATTTTGTTATGAACACAGAATTTAGTAGTATTTTACAGAAGTTTGTTAATAAAAGTCCAGTAACAGTAATGGTTCAAGGATTACTGGAATATTTATTAAATGCAGAGAGACTAAATGAATGGTTTGAGAGTAATAATGGAATACAATATACTCGAAATTTACTCTTTTCATCAGTCGTTGCTATTATGTTTGAAGTAGTTTGTCAAATTAGAAAAACCGTTCATGTTGCTTATAGAAAATCGGATTATATTAACGTATCACTAACATCTTTATACAATAAAATCAACGGAATAGACACATCAACTTCTGCTGAATTAGTGAGACATATTGGAATGGAAGCCGCTACTTTAATTAAAGGGATGAATGCCGAAAATCCGGCGTTTTTATTGGGTTATCGCACAAAGTTACTCGATGGAAACTGCATCGAAGCCAGCGAACACCGTATTGAAGTATTACGCACTACAAAATCAGCCGCATTACCCGGTAAGTCTTTAGTTGTTTTTGATCCACAAACTGAACTTGCCATGAATATATTTCCTTGTGAAGACGGTCATGCACAAGAAAGACTTTTACTGAATAAAGTATCAGAAACAATTGAAGAAAAAGATTTATGGATTGCCGACCGTAATTTTTGTACACAAGATTTCCTTTTTAACATCGCTAATAAAAAAGCAGTATTTGTTATTCGCAAACATCAGCAAATGCCTATGCGTATCCTCGGTAAAGAAAAGAGTTGTTTATCAATAACTCTGACTAACCTATTGAACAACAAATGAATTTTTTAGGTTCCAGAGGCCAGCAGCCGCAAAGATAAAGTCATCCGCTAAAGACTTCAAATGGTTTCTCAGCCGTATGGTCAAGACACGAAAAGTTTTCATGCCACCGATTGCATGTTCCACCGAGACACGAACCCGTCCGATCCGGCGATTCTCTCGCTTTTGCTGGCGGGTTAATTGAGGATCGGGATTTTGTTTTGACGGGCGTGGTTTTTTATGAGGAATGTCGATATTTTCAGGAGATAAATAATCGGTCTTGATGCCTTGATAGCCGAGATCAGTAGAGGCCTTTGTCGATGCAAACCAATCCGTTTTTTGGTCAAATTCTTCTTTAAATAATGAGTAATCATGCTGACTTCCAGGGACAGTTTTACCGAGGATCAAGACCCGCTTGTTCGTATCAGAAACCGTTGTGTTTTTGACGGTATGAAAGCCTTTTTTTCCACTATAATGCTTTTTTTGTCGGGCGGGTTTCTGGGGACGTTGAAGAGGTCTTTCGGTGGCATCGATCAAGACTCGATCAACGCTTTCAATGAGTTGCAAGAGTTCTTGGGGATCGTCCGTCGTGCGTTTGGGTAAGACGTGCAGATTCTTTTGCGTTTGTTTTAAGACGGGCAACAAACGCTGCACCGACTGAAACGCGCCCGCGCGACTGAGGCCGAATGTGAAAGCCAGCACGTCATAAGTCGGATAGTTTTTGAGATAAAACAAGATAAAAAACAACTGATTTTCCGGTGGGCCGAGCGCGGGTTTGCGTCCACCGCCTACTTTTCTTTGGCGATACTTTTTAGGGTTTCCGGTACGGTTTTTACGCCGATCCTTGTTTAGACAGGAGGTAAATTCGTTTGAGAGTTTTTCGAAATCATCCCGACCCAGACCAATTAAAGATCGTAATTGGCGATCATCAGTCAAGACTTCTGAAACATTAATAAAAGGCGGGGTCATTCGTATTTTTCTCCAAAATTCAAGGCCAATAAAGATTAGAACCTAAAATTGTTGATTCTAAGTTGTTGAATTATAAGGAAACGAAAAATTGAAGTTTACTATAACATATTGATGTATAAGAGTAAAACTATTTATGGACAACTCTAAAGATTTATTACTGAAAATGAGATGGGAACCATTTATGAACAGAAAGTCAGTTTAAAATCGTGTTATGGTGAAATTTATGATGCACGTTTAATTATTGTTAAGTTAACTAAAAAGACTAGAAACAATGACAGTGAACTCTCTATTTTAAGCA
>NZ_CBTK010000152.1 GCF_000531125.1 Candidatus Contendobacter odensis Run_B_J11
CTTACCACCTATCAGTTCTGAGTTAGACTATAAGGTGAGTTTAACTAAAGTCGCGAGGAGACAATGGGAACAGTCCGGCAGCTAGCGAACGAGATTGAAGCGGGTTTGCGAGCCGCGCACCCGACCCTGCGGAAGACGGTGATCACCAAGCTGGCGTTAGCTGTGGGTGCGGTCTTGGAAGCCCAGACCCCGAATACGGTGGAACTGGCCAATCTGTTGCCGCTGGACACGGAACGGCAGGACATGCGTGAGCAGTGGCTGCGCCGCTTGTTGAAAAATCCCTTGTTGTCCAGTGCGGACATGTTGGAACCGTGGGCGCGTCAAGCGTTAGCGGCGGCGGGTCAGCCTGGAGAGACCCTCATTTTGAGTCTGGATCAAACCGATTTGGGGAATCGCTTTGCGATTTTGATGATCAGCCTGGGGGTGGGCCATCGAGCGTTGCCGTTGGCTTGGGCGGTGGAAGCCGGCCCGGCGAATCTCGGTTTTACGACCCAGCACACCCTGTTGGAGCGGGTGCGGGCGTGGCTCCCGGCCGGGGCCGAGGTCTTGCTCTGTGCGGATCGTTTTTATCCTTCAGTGGGCTTATTCCGGTGGCTAGCGGCGCAGCCGGGTTGGCATTATCGGTTACGCTTAAAAGGGAATCTGAACGTCGATCCAGGATTTGGGGAGATTACGACGACGGGCGCGTTGGCGCAGGGCCATTCAGAACGTTATTTATCCAAGGTGGGGTTATTTCAGGAGGGGGTGCCCACTCACCTCGCTATTTGGCATGAATCTGGGCATCCGGAACCGTGGATCATCGCCATGAATGACCCGCCGAATCGGGCGACCGTCCAGGATTACGCCTGTCGCTGGGGGATTGAGCCGATGTTCTCCGATTTCAAAAGTCGCGGTTTTCAATTAGAAGACACTCAGTTACGCGCCGCTGACCGACTCGACCGATTACTGCTGATCATGGCGCTGGCTATGTACTGGTGTGTGCGCGTCGGTCAAGAAGAGGCCCGCGACCATCCCACTCCGTTGGAAAAAAAACTCAAGCGCAAACCGATCCCGAGCATTGGACCTTTAGAAAACTCGCCCGTAGCGCCGTTTCCTGGTTCACGCGCGGTCTCCGGGTGCTGGAAAGGCGACTTCAAATGCAACTCCCCTTACCCCCCTTCTATCGGATCTGCCCCGTGATGAGGAACTGATAGGTGGTAA
>NZ_CBTK010000153.1 GCF_000531125.1 Candidatus Contendobacter odensis Run_B_J11
AATCTATTCTCGCTTTATTCCAGTTAAATGTTTGATTGATCAGTGCCGATAGCTCGTTGATCTGATTCATGATGTTCATCTCCTTGGTGAGAAAGACAATATTTTACCACAATTTCAATAAGTTATCTTTTTTGTCATGTACAAAGTAATCTGTATTAAAAATTTATTACTTCATCCAATGACTGATGAACATCGAGACATCATTTTGTCTACCCAATAAGTGTGCCGAACACTATTGCGTTGGAAGCCCTTGCCGGACGCAAGACAGTCAACGAGATCGCGGGGGCCTACGAAGTGCATCCCCATCAAGTGGCGATCTGGAAACGAGAGGCCCAAGAGGGGCTAAAGGCGCTGTTCGAGCGCCAGCGGGGCCGGCGGCGCGTGGAGGAGGGAACTGACCCAGACGCGCTGTATAGCCCGATCGGGCGGTTGCACGTGCAGGTGGAGTGGCTGAAAAAAAAGTCCGGACTGAACCCACCGCTGTAAGGCGACAGTGGATCGAACCGGGACAGCCGGTCTTATCGCTGGTCGCGCAGTGTGACCTGCTCGGGTTGAGTCGAAGCACTCTGTACGAGAGGGCTGCCGAGCCGAGTGTGCTCAATCTGGAACTGATGAGCCGCTTGGACGAGGAATACACCGCCCATCCGTTCTACGGCAGCCGGCGGATGACGGCCGTGCTGCGTCGGGCGGGGTATCCGGTCAATCGCAAGCGGGTGATGCGGCTCATGGGCCGGATGGGGTTATCCGCGATTTATCCCAAACCGGCGCTGTCGAACCCAAATCCCGATCATCGGGTTTACCCGTACTTACTCCGGGGAGTGACGATCACCCGACCGGATCACGTCTGGAGTACCGATATGACCTACCTTCGGCTCCGTCGGGGCTTCGTCGACTTGGCGGCCCTCCTGGATGGGTATAGCCGCAAGGTCTTGGCAGGGCGGCTCTCCAACACCTTGGAAACCCGGTTCTGCTTGGACGGCCTGGACGAGGCGTTGCGGTGGTGCCAACCGCTGATCTTTAACACCGATCAAGGTGCGCAGTTCACCCGCACCGCGTTCACTACCCGCCTGGCGCAGGCGGGCATCCGAATCAGCATGGACGGTCGGGGACGTGCCCATGACAACATCTTTGTCGAACGGTTATGGCGGTCGGTCAAGTACGAAGAGGGGTATCCCAACGCCTATGACTCGCTGGATGACGCCTATCGAGGACTACACCGGTACTTCGACTTCTATAACCACCAGCGCCCTCATCAGGCTCTGGACTACCGTACACCGGCAGAAGTGTATACCGACAGGTCATCGATCCTGTCACCCGAAGACGCAGAGGAACTACCTTAAAATCGACCAAAATCTGTCTGGACAATGGGGTCCACCTCAGAAAGCCGAGGTGGATGAAGCCGTCTGGGCGGAACTGTACTCAACGAAGAGCCGCCCATTCGACTCGCCCAAAACCGGCAAGATCGCCGTGAAGGTGATCAACCACTACGGGGATGAAGTGTTGAAGGTGTTTGGAGTAGCGTAATGCTCACCAGCAAAAGCGCCCGTGACTTTTTCTCTTCTCTAAGGCAACAATGCCACGCTTGCCCCAGTTGATCCTACCGGTTGAACGTCGATCAACATGTGGTGTGCTGCTACCGCATTATCCGCTTTGACTGATCTACGGTCGATAGAGGCTATACAAAAACTAACTAACTGATTGAAAAAGATGTTTAACGAGCTTCGGCCTGCTAAAACTGATTGAAGCTGACCCTACCACTTGATTGATCAACGGCTTAGTTTTTGTACAGCCCCTTAATTCAGCCTATCAAAACGTGAATTCCGGCTATTATTCTTGACAAGTCAACATGTTAAGCTCGTTTTTTGCTAGAT
>NZ_CBTK010000154.1 GCF_000531125.1 Candidatus Contendobacter odensis Run_B_J11
CAATGAGCTTACAGTGGGTTTCAAATTTATAAGCAATCACGGGAAAATTTACAGGAGGAAATAGTTAGCGATGATGCCCCAACCCTGATGCACTAAATGTCAAGAAATGGTAAAAGAAATTCATGACAACGGAATCAATTCAAAACGAAATTCAGAACCTTAAAACACGCCTCGATGAGCTTGCGACAGAGCTCGCTTCTGCGCTTAGCCGGGAGTCTCATCTAAAACTGATCGTTGCTAAATATAAGCATATGCTCTTTGGAGCCAAGTCAGAAAAGCGCGATGTCAGCTCAGAGCAACCTTGGTTGTTCCCTTTGCCAAAGACTGAGGAAGCTTCAGCTGCCGAACAAAATGCGACCGACATCGCCACACACACCCGAACGACCAAGAGAAAATTTTCAGATGATGATGAGGCACCCGAAGGCACCTTCCCTGAGCATCTCCCGCAGCGTGAGCAGATCATAGACGAAAAGCCAGATGGAGTGGCGGATGCTGACCTTGAGCTTGTGACAGAGAAGATAACTGAACGCTTGGGAGCATCCCCCGAAGAGTATTATGTTATTCGCATTGTGCGGAAAGTGTATAAGAACAAGAGCACAGGCAAGTTTCACACACCTGAAGCCCCCGACCACGTCTTGGGTCGCCGCTGCAAGGTGTCTGAGATGTGCATCATAATGTTCGTTATTAAAAAGTTTCTCTGGCATTTGCCCCTCTATCGCCAACAGCAACAACTTCGGTTACAGGGCATAAATATTTCACGCGATAGTTTGACCAAGTGGGCAATAGAACTGGGAGGTCTATTTTTGCCAATAGCAAATGCTATAGCAACCAGTATTCGCGGTTCACCGGTTGTGCATATGGACGAAACTCCAATGCGAGTTGGGAAAAAGGATAAAGACGGAAAAAAGAAGTTTGGTACAGGATTCTTTTGGCCGATATTAGCTGCCGGTATTGGGGTATCGTTTATCTATCGTCCGTCGCGATGTTGGAGCGAGGTGAAAACGATTCTGAAGGAGTTTTCTGGCGTGCTGATTAGCGATGCTTATGGCGCCTACGAAGATTACGCGGAAAAAGCACAACTGAAGTGGCAGTTGTGTTGGATGCATATTCGCAGAGACTTTATTGATGCTGAACGCAGTCAACCGAAGCTTGCTAAAGAGGCTCTTGGATATATTCAAGAACTATATAGAATCGAAAACTCTTTGCGCGGAGAAAGCGACGAGAAACGTAGTGTAGAGCGTTTGAAGCAAAGCCAGCCTGTGCTGGATAAGTTTCACACTTGGCTTGTGAGCGCCTCTGGCAAACCGGAAGTGATAACGGATGAGTTGTTATCGAAGGCCGTATCGTATGTCTTGCCACGCTGGGAGGCTGCTTGTTTGTTTGTCGGTGACGGGGCGATTCCGATTGACAATGGGAAAGATGAAAGAGCGATTCGTCCCACGAAATTGGGGATGAAGAATTGGCTTCATTGTGCTTCGGAGGAAGGGGCTGATACCGCTGCTGTGTTTTATACTCTGATTGGCAGTGCGCTTATGCATGGGATTCATCCTTACTACTATTTGCTCGACTTAACTAAGCGCATCACCGATCCCAAGCTAACAGCGATGGATCTAACTCCGGCAAACTGGAAGATGAGGTTCTATGAGGAAGCCGTACCGGTCCATTTGCGAGATGTTATCAAACCTGGCGAGCCTGCTGTCGGCGGTCCAAAAGCCATGCAGGAAGTGAATCTACCTTAGGGATCTTCCGATATCAGGCTGGACAAAAGGAGAGCAAAGGATCCTGGTTGTCAAGAACGCCGGTCCTCTGACGGTTACAAACATCGGTATGAAGCGGACCACTCCTGATAGAGCGGATTATCCCAGCGAAGTAACTCCCGTTATTGGAAGACTCTCGCGCTATTTGGGCACCATGTGGCCAGGCTTTTCCAAACAGATCGATGACTAACTTTACAGGATGTAGTACTTCAATAGCCGCGATGAGCTGATTAAGATCAGCTAATGCATCCCTAGCTTTTGTAAAGTAAGCAGCGTTATCATGCTTCGATTCAATCGCTGCGCACCCAAAATAGCTAACGGCTGCATTTTTATAAATGTAGCGTTTGAAGTTAGCTTCGGTCGATAGGTACGCAACAATTTTTTCCCGATCTATCTCGGTGTAAAAATCATCGAAAATTATTGCTGCTATTTCACCTTTCGTAACAGCAATAAGCATATCCTCTGTCAAGCCATGAGCTTTATCTAAGAGGATAGTAGGCCAATCTTTGTTCGTCTCACCACACATAAAAAAACCTCCAATATCAAACCCCTTCTTCCATATGCGTTGTTGTGAAAAGAACAGAATTCAGACATACAACAAATCGAGAAATGCGTCAAGTTAGGTAGGGTAATAAATTTTGACAGAAAACCATGTAATGATAAGCTTAAACTTATCAACACATGGTTAATTTAAGGAGACAAAGATAATGCAGCAATACTCGGAGTTGAATAGACATTATCAGAAACTAAAATTTATGATATAATTTTATTATTAAATTTTTGAGATGC
>NZ_CBTK010000155.1 GCF_000531125.1 Candidatus Contendobacter odensis Run_B_J11
ACGTGTGCTCTTCCGATCTAATCCGCATGAATTTCCACGATGACCCCCGCCAAGCTGCGACTCGCTCAAGCGGCGATGGGGCAACCGGAAACCCGCGTCGGCGCGCTGTGCGCCGAACTGGGCATCACCCGCCAGACCCTCTACCGCCACGTCGGGCCCAAAGGTGAACTGCGCCCGGACGGGGAAAAGCTGCTGGCGGTCCGGCGGCGGGGGCCTGCCTGCGGCTGATGCTGGACAAGGCGGGCATCGAGAAGAAGATTTCCCCGCACAAATTGCGGCATATTTACGCCACGAACCTGCTCAACGCTGGCGCTGAACGGGTGGACATCAAGGCCCTGCTCGGCCATGAGAGCATCGCCACGACGCAGATTTACACCAATGTCGGGCAGGAAAGGATGGAGAAAGTGGTGGGGAGGTTGTGAGGGTAATCAGGTTGGGACGCATGGCAAAAGACAAGACCTGACTACACTCCCCTCTCCAGCCGCCACGGACACGGTCAGTGCGTCACCTTCCAGTCTTCATGTGTTTTCGATTCCCTGATCACCTGATTTTTGACCGACTTGGGAATTTGAGCATTGCAGATGGGTAGCATCGTATCCAAGACCCGGAACTTAAAGCGAGCATCGTTAGGCGTTCCGTTCACAACGTGGGATATGTTCATGTCCATAACATCGCCCGGCCTCGCAGGAAGTTGCACATTCTGTACGGCTTGCGTGCCGAAATGGGCGCGCCACCTGACGTTCCATTGAAACGACTTGAGTACCTCGATGGGTTTACCTGGGCCTTTCTGAAAAGCGAACATCGTCGCAAAGGCCCTCGAATATTGCAGCGAGTAGAGCTGGTTTACTCGCATTGCCTTGTTATTCACCTTATTCAACCCCCACCAATGAGGGGCTGGCGAATCGCTGAAAAGAACAGTGAAGATCAGCTTGCCGCCCACAGGAATTTTTGTCCCCAAGGGCAGAAACCCGGTGATCCGACGATTCCACCAATCATTGATTGGCGTCTCGGGGTCATAAAAGATGATTGGGCCCACATAAGGAAACCTCTGCAAAGCGCCTGTGATTCCTGTCTTGGCAACGGAGTCCCGGCAAAGTTGCTGGTCGAGGGCGGGGGGTCGATCCCTGGCCACGAAGACGCTGCCATCGGCTGGGTCCGGGTTGCGATAGTGAGCCCAATCGGTATTAATGAAACCCAACTGAATAAAACCAAACCTCCAAAGTCCCACATCCGCTCCCGGAGTGCCTCGCACCGTGACTGTGGCCAGCGCGTAAATGTCGGGAAATTTGATCTGGATTGCTCCCGATACGGCTGCGGCAGGGGGCAATTTGGGATCACCCACCTGAATCATCTGCACGACTGGCGGGTCCAGGGACCGCCAAGGTATTAAGACAACATCGTTAGGTGTGAGATCTGCCATCACCAATCTCCAGCGCGTTGTAGCGGCCTACTTGCCGCAAATGGCCATCACGATGCCCTTATTCAGCTTGAGGTCCTGCCGGTTTATGGACATCAAATTGTCGTCTCCGTTGTTGTGATTAGCGCCGAGGAAGTGGGCAATTTCGTGGGCCAAGACAATGTGTAAGTCGCGATCGGTCGCGGCACGGTCTTTCGAGTAGTAGATCTGGTCGTCGGTCCTCTGGTGAGGAGGCCAGCCAGTTTGCGGTGCAATGTATTGCAGCGGAGCGTCGTCAACAACCATACTTTTGTAATGAGGGAACGTGGAGCCGAGGGGGTCGGTGGTGCCTTTCCATTTCCCGATGAAGAATACGGTCAAGTCGGCGTTGGGATCGCGCAACGGCAAAACGTGTTTCTGGAAATTCTCCATCGAAACCGCCGATCCGAGCGGCTGGTTCAGGTTTTCGGCCTTCGCGTTCAGCAGCGTGAGTTCGATGTTCGCCGAGGGCAGGAATAGGCGGTTCATGACGGCCAGCAACTTTTCCGCCTCGGCCGGCTCCTGGGAGGTTCCTCCTTTCATTTGTCCGGCGCTGTCCTGGTAGCGAACGAAGCGGAAGGAGACGGCGATCTTCCGCTGTCTCGCCGTGATCACATCCAGCCTGGCCGTACCCGACCGGCTTATGCAATCGAGCGCAGCGCTGGAGCCGGCGATGCTGCCTTCCACCGACAGCAGTGTGCTGCCGGATTGAATAAGATTGCGCGCCTGGCTGCTGAGCGCGAGCACTTCATTGCGCAGGGTCTGCGGGAAATTTTCAGCATAGATCATGAACTGATTCAGGAGGTCGGCCGGGGTCACCCCCTTCACAGTCAAGTTGGTCCTGTCAAATTTGAGGTCGCGATTGATGTCGAACGGACGCACGCCGTTAAGCCAAACGAGGCTGAGCCTCTCGTAGGGAACAACGAGGCAAGGCGGAGCGGAATTGAAGAAGCCACCGTCCTTCCCAATGGCCGAATAGTTGGCTGGCATGGTGACTATCCAGGAGGTTTCGGCGCCCTAAGCGCATCAAGAAGCTGAAACTTTTCCTGAGCAGTGAACGCACTGTCGAAGCGCTCCGATAACGGATCACCTTTCTTGATGGCTGACAATCGGTGCAGAAGCACGGTCGCAACGGGCTGGTAGACCATGAAAAAGTGTTGGCGGAGACTCTGGTAAGCCAATGACTTTTGTGCGCCGCTACCGGTCTGCGTCGCATTCACGGTACTGAGCAGCCAAATTTCGTACTTGGTCTTATCGGCAAGTCTCGCGATTTGATTCGCGTGATGAGCGACACTCTGAATCTCGGTCAGAGCCACGCCATCGGCCGCCAGTTGGTCCTCTCGTTTAATATGTGAGTAACCCGGGAGCTTCTGAACCAAGAAGCCCAAGTTACCGATATCGGTCGAAGATATTCTGGCTCCGAAGCCGGTGGGCTGGCCGAGGCCATAGTCCGTAACCAGGTTGAACCCCACGCGCATCAGGTCGTCCATGGGATCGCCTCTGATCCACGCCTTCGAAAAAGATGGATTGAGCAGCTTAAAGAATGAAAATTGTGCGAGGTAGGCGGTAGCCTCGTCGTTCAGCCTTGAGACTTGTACCTTGTTGATATCAGCAATGACATGGGTGCATTCGTGCAGGACGCCGGAACGGACATTGAAGTCGTTACGCGAATCGCCGTCTTTCAGAAAAAGCGTGTTTGTTTCAGGAATATAGCGATTGAAAGACTGTTTTGTTGATTTTACTTTAACGGCACCGGAATCGATGAAGTCGGCCACCCGATTATACTCATCGACATTGACATGGATCGGGCCAGCGCTGAACCGGATGCTCCGAATCCTCAAATCCGCAAGAACTTCCACTACTTCGTCTTTACCGATAGCCATAAGTCACCTCCTTGAGCATCTCAAGGATAAGAAATCTAACCATCCAGACTGAAGTATAGTACAAAAACCAAAATATACGAGTAAATTACTCAGGAATTATTATTTTTCAATTTTTCATTCCACGATCGACCCTTACCATCGGTTTCACAAAAACCGCTGCAACTGCGCCGGTATCCTTTCCACCTCCCGCTCCTCCCCCACCCCCAGCGTTACCGCTGCCGCCCTCGACTTCAGCCAGAACTGCACGAACACCTCGCCCTTCGCCGCCACCAAATCCAGCCACGACCCCAACTCCGCAGCCCGGGCGTGGCGAAGCGTCATGGTCTGGCCGGAATAGGCCATCGGCCCCGCGCTTTGTCCGATCAACCGCTTCGAGGAACCGGAATGGCCCGAACCGCCGCTCACCCGCAACGACCCGTCACAGGCTATTCCGCCTACTGGATCGACCGGCTGCGGCTCGCCGACGATCGGCCGTCCGCCCTCGCCCGGGCC
>NZ_CBTK010000156.1 GCF_000531125.1 Candidatus Contendobacter odensis Run_B_J11
AGAATCCGGCCAGTAGCGGCGCCCCCGGATCGAGAACCAGAATCGTCAGTAACGCCAGCGCCGGAATCCGCCCCCACCCACTCCAGACCAGCGCGAACACCAGCCCGGCGATTAAGCCGATGTGCGAGCCGGAAATGGACATTAAATGGCCGACGCCGGTGCGGTTGAACACGTCCCATTGCCATGGACTGATGCCGCCTTCCTCGCCCACTGCCAGCGCGATTAAAATGCCGGTGTAGGAATTATCGGGCAGCAACCGCTTGAAGGATTCCGCGATGTTCTGGCGATAGCGGTCCAATGGATAGCGGTCGGCGTGAGCCAGCAGACGCGGCGGCGGTTGGGAGCGGATCGTGCCGGTAGCAACGATGCCCTTGGCGTACAGCCAGCGTTCGTAGTCGAAACCACCGGGATTGAGCAGGCCATGCGGACGTTTCAGCCGCACGCTGAAACCCCAGCGGTCGCCCGCCCGTAAGGCCGGCTGCGCTTCCGTTGCCATGCGCTCCTCAGCTTCGCCATCGTTCCACCAGGACAACCGCACCCGCTGACCGGCGAGCGCTACCGGATGTTCGCCGTGCATAGCCTGATCTACCGTGAACTCGAACCGGGTGCTGCGATATTCACGGTCGGGAAGAGTAGCAATTCCGCCTTCGATCCACAGATCAACCCCTTCCAGTTCTGCCGGCAGTACGCCCGGCGGTGACGCCAGCAGCAGGGCATACAGGAATCCCGCCATCCCCCAGGCTGGCAACCGCAACCAGGGAATGAATATCCCTACACCCAAGATTCCCGGCAATACCAGCGTCCAGGCGCGGCTTGGCAATTCCGGCAACGCCTGCAACACCAGGATTCCAACCAGAAAGGCAAGGGTTCCAAGGCGCATGGGCAATGATTGAACCGGTGGCTACCGGATGTTCACTTGAAGTTTAACTTCAGCGGCATAGAGGTCGTACCTTCACCGGCGGATGTACGAATATTCCAAGCATTAAAGCACCAATGAGTACAGGATTTTCGCTAAACCCGTAAATTCGTCCTCAGTACAGGACAAAAATGGCAACCCTATGAATAAAAATGGTTAAGCTAGGTGTTTTTTACAGGAACTCCAATGAAGGCGACTGCCAACGACCCCGTCCACGAACTCAAGGCCGTGCTGGCCGAGCATCTGCCTTGGCATGGCGCTCGGCTCGGCTGCGCACTTCCTGCTGGCCCTGTTCAAAGTGCGCAGCGTCAACTTGGCTGAACTCGCCACCGGTTTCGGCGGCCAGGCCCAGGTGGACTCGCACTACAAGCGTTTGCAACGCTTTTTCCGCTCGTTTGAGATTGACCTAGACCACTTGGCGCGACTGTTGGTGCGCCTGGTCCCGGTCGGTGATGGCCCGTGGCGACTCACGCTGGATCGCACTCACTGGAAGTTCGGCCAAGTGGACATCAACTTTCTCGTGCTGGGTATGGCCTATCGCGGCATCGCCCTGCCGATCTTCTGGAGCGTCTTGGGCAAGGCAGGTAATTCCAACACCGCCGAGCGGATCGCCCTGATGGAGCGCTTCCTCGCCGTTTTCGGCGTGGCCCGAGTCGCCGTCTTGCTGGCCGACCGCGAATTTATGGGCGAGGCGGGGTTCCACTGGCTACAAACCCAACGGATTCCCTTCCATCAACGCATCCAATGCGACACCCTCGTCCCTAATCATTGGAACCGGATGACGCGTATTGACACGCTCTTGGGTTCGCTTAAACCCGGTCAAGCGCACCTGCTGCCGGGACGGCGTCCGGTCTGGGGTTGCTTCGTTCATCTCTCGGTGCTGCGCCTAGATGACGGTGAGTTCCTCGCGATAGCCACCTCTGGTGCACCCCAAGCCGAGGCTATCGACGCCTACGCCGACCGCTGGCAGATCGAACCTCTGTTTGGTTGCCTGAAGACGCGGGGTTTTAATTTCGAGGACACCCACCTCCGAGACGCGGCTCGCCTGTCCAAAATGATGGGGCTGCTTGCCTTGGCCTTTGCCTGGACCCACCGTACCGGCGAACCGCTCCATGACCGGGACCGACCGATCCCCTTAAAAAAACCCTTCAGCGACCGCTCCAGTCCCTCTCCCGCCACGGCCTCGACTTCCTACGTAACGTCGCCCTCAACCTCGCCGAGAAATTTCAGGATTTCCTGTGGGCTTTGAAGATTTTGTCCTGTACTTAGCAATGGTCTAATTACAAATGACAAATTCTGCGTCAGCCGGGTTGCCCGCCTCCAAGTTAACGTGGTCCCGTTATGAGGTGTGGCGCCAGCGCACGGCGGCACCCAAGACGGATCCCTCGGTAGAAGTTCATTTCTGCGGAGGGTGCCATGAAACGACAATGGGGGATTCGCC
>NZ_CBTK010000157.1 GCF_000531125.1 Candidatus Contendobacter odensis Run_B_J11
CAACTCCCCTTACCCCCCTTCTATCGGATCTGCCCCGTGATGAGGAACTGATAGGTGGTAAGAGGCGCGAATATCGGGATCGTTCAAATTGATGCTCTCATCCTCCAACCACTGTTTGATTTTTGGGTCTCGCGGCTGAAAGATGTGCAGTTCCCGATGCCCGCGTTGCAGCACGGCGTAAGCAGGCGGATCGCCCAACTCGAACAACTTGGCGTAACCCATACCCTCGTACATCCGCACGGTTTGTTTGACGCTACCCAGCACCTTGCCATCGCCTTCATAGGCCGGGCCGTGTTCGAAACGATTTCCTTTCTCCATCATGTGTCGGCGCAGTGCCGCGACTGCGCCATCGAGATGGGTCTTGGGTTGGGTAGTTTTCTCGCTCATGGGTGCATCCTCCGCAAATTATTCCATGTGGCATATTCCGCAGTGTCAGCAAAATACCACAATCTGATCGCCATTATAGAAACAGGACGGCGAACGAACCACTGGCGGTACTCGGCCGCGAAGCGCCCCAGTGCGAGAAACCGGATGCGAGAGCAGCGTCCGTCACACTTGTACCCATGCGCCCACGCAGAAGCAACGACCGGGCCTCGTTCAGCCGCCGGAGATTGACATAGACGAGGGGACTGATCCCGTAGTGTGGGTGAAAGCAGCGTTCGATCTGGCGGGGCCGATGTCCACCTCGAGGCAAATATCCGCCATCCGAATGGCATCGCGAAACCGGCTCTCGATAAAGTCACTCGGAGGTCGCCACGACCGTGCCGCCCAGCCCGAAGGGTCAGACCCGTTTCTTTCGAATGTCGTAATCTGGATAGTGGCTACCTAAAATTAAAGCGTAGCATTGCTGTTCAGAAATTTAGAAGTAACGGGATTCCGCGCCACGGATTGCTTTCAGATTTTGAATCTACCGAGATGAGGCGATTGAATCTGTTGGAGCTAAAAACTCATAGAGCCCGCCAGTGACGTACTGTCGCTGTGGCAGGAACCGTGCGAGACACCCCGTTGCTGCAATGCAGGACCACCTATTACCGACTCGCCAGCAACCCGTACCAAGTCGTGTATATCGATTGAGGAATCCATGATGAAAACTTTATCTCCATTGCAGGTACTCACTCGCGCCGCCGTGGCGGGAGCGCTTGGGCTGGCGTTTTGCATATCGGCGGGCGCCGTCGAGGGCAATCCCGACGATTGGCGGTTTGGTGCCACGCTCTACGGCTGGTTTCCGGGCATCGACGGCACAGTGACATTCAAAAACGGTGCAGGCGGCAGAAGTGGTGGGAGCGAGGATTTGAGCGTTGATGCCGACCAGTTGATTGATGCATTGAACTTCGTTTTCATGGGATCTTTCGAGGCCCGCAAGGGTCCATGGGGGGTCTTCACTGATTTTATTTATCTCGATCTTTCAGGTGACAAGACCCAGAACCTGGCCTCTTTGGTGCCGGGAGGGTCTGGCCTGAATCTCAACGCCGGCCTCAACCTCAAAGCCACCGTCTGGACGCTGGCGGGTCAATACAACCTCGTTGAGAATCCATCGGGGTCCGCCAATATCCTGCTGGGATTTCGCTATCTGGCGATGGATGCTTCCCTCGATCTGCGGCTCGACGGTCCCCTTCCGCCTGAACTGCCCAGCGCGCATCTCTCCCGCAAGCCGGCAGTCTGGGACGGCATTGTGGGTCTGAAGGGGGAGTTTAAGCCGGGCGGGAACTGGATTATGCCCTACTACGCTGACGTGGGCGCGGGCGACTCGAAGCTCACCTGGCAGGCGTTGCTGGGGGTCGGCTACCAGTACGGTTGGGGTGATGTCATTCTCGCCTACCGCTATCTCAAATACGACTTCGACAACAATAATAATACCGACATGGACATCGCGTTCAGTGGTCCGGCGTTGGGGGTCACTTTCAGATTCTGAGGTCCGAAAATCCGCCCGATCCGATTGTTAAATTTCAAGGCGAACACTATGTTCAGACGTTTGTTCCGATCCATTGGAGCAATCTTAGTGAGGTGGAGATGGACTAAACTTTACCTCGTAGCGTTGCTCCTTGCCTGGTTGGGGCTTCAACTTTGGGCCATACCCGCCAGCGCGGGTGAGGAGAACCCGCTTAAACCGATCGATACAGCCAGCCCCAGGACCACACTCCAGGGATTCATCGAATTCATGAACAAGGGCTATGGGACGGGAGTCGGGGTCACGCAATCGTATCTGGCTTCCTCGGAGCTTTATCTGAGGCCGGAGGATATATCCACTATCCAAGGCTCTTTCCACTACCAGGAAGCGGCCCAACGGGTACTGGATTTGAGCGAACTTCCGCCCGCCACGGTTCACGAATCCGCCCGGCGGCTCGCCATCCAATTGAAGGAGGTACTCGACCGTATCGACCTCCCACCCGTCGAGTCGATCCCGGATGCCCAGGCGATGGCTACGGCCGAGTTCAAGCGCTGGACCTTGCCGAATTCCGAAATTCAAATTCGGCGGGTCGAAACCGGGCCACGGGCCGGGGAATATTTGTTTACCCCGGAAACCTTGAGCCGCCTGCCGGAGTTCTACGCCAAGGTCAAGGATCTTCCCTACAAACCCGGAGCTTCCGTCGGTTGGTACGACTTTTCTTCGTATAGTCCGGCCGGGGTAGCCTTGGCATTGCATCGAATCGTGCCGTCCCGGTGGTTGATCGATAGCCCGCAGCATCGAGTTTGGACCTCCTTTCTCGACCAACCGATGTGGCGCTGGTTCGGCATCGTGGCCGTTCTCGGCGCCGGCCTCGCCGTCGTTCTGCTGTGTTTTCGCTTCAGCCGGTATTGGGCCAGTCGATCGCCATCGGCCGAGCGCTGGGCGGGTTTGCTGCGGCCGCTCAGCCTGGTGATCGTGACGCCGGTCGCGGCGTTGATTCTTGCCGAAGTCCTGCGGATTTCGGGCACTGTCTACGCGGCCGTGACACCATCGCTTTGGACTCTGTATTTTCTTGCCCTCACCTGGATGGTTTGGGCTGTCGGCGGTGCGGTGGCGGAAAGCGTGATCTCCTGGGAAAAACTCCGCAAGACCAGTATCGATAGCCAACTCATCCGCCTGGTGCTGCGGCTTTTGACGATCATCGTGGCGATTGCCATCCTCGTCACGGGGGCTGATCGCATCGGGTTGCCCGCTTACTCGGTGATCGCCGGACTCGGGGTCGGCGGTCTCGCCGTTGCCCTGGCGGCGCAGCAAACCCTCGCCAACCTGCTCGGCTCTCTGATCATCATGTTCGAGAAGCCCTTCGCTATCGGCCATTTGATCAAAGTCCAGAGCATCGAAGGAATCGTCGAGAACGTGGGCTTTCGCAGTACACGAATCCGGACACCTCAAAATTCCCTCGTGACTATCCCAAGCAGCCAACTGGTGAACAGCACCGTTGACAACATGGAGTTGCGGGAGTATCGGCAGGTCAAGACCGTCCTTAACCTCACCTACGACACACCCGTCGAGAAGATCGAAGATTTCATCGAAGGCATCAAACACATCCTTGCAACCCACCCAGACACCCGTAAAGACAATTTCCAAGTGTTTCTCTATGAGTTCGGGCCACATAGTCTGGATATCCTGCTGAACTTTTTTCTCAAGGTGCCGGACAGGGCGGCCGAACTCATCGCACGGCAGCGGATTCTCTTGGATATTCTGCGGTTGGCCGATATGCAGCGTGTACGGTTTGCGTTTCCCACACAGACTTTGCACATCGAAAGTGTGCCGGAAGAAAAGCCGACTATCGAGACTCAAGGTTCATTCGAAAATAAGTGCCCACCGTAGTTCTCTCATGCATCGGAGCAGTAGCGCTCACGCTGGAAAATGAGTGGGGCGACCGGACACCGCGCACGCAAATCGTGGCTATCGGATCCATCAGCGGCATCGATGGGGAAGTGTTGCAAGGCCAGTTTGACCGATGTCCCAGTGATAAAAGAGGCAAATGAGGGTGCGGATGTTTGCAACAATAAGGGCTATGC
>NZ_CBTK010000158.1 GCF_000531125.1 Candidatus Contendobacter odensis Run_B_J11
TGCCGTGCCTGGGCGACTGAATCGTAGGCGTGCAAGTAGACCTCCTCGTATTTCACACTTTTCCAGAGCCGCTCGACAAACACGTTGTCGACCCAGCGGCCCTTGCCGTCCATGCTCACCTGGATGCCATGCCCTTGGATCAGGCCGACGAACTCCGCGCGGGTGAACGGGCTGCCTTGGTCGGTGTTGAAGATCCCCGGCTTGCCATGGCGGTGGACGGCCTCCTCGACGGCTTCCATGCAGAAGTCGGTCGTCATGCTGTTGGACAGCCGCCAGGATAGTACCCGCCGGGTCGCCCAGTCGAGTACCGCAGCCAGGTAGACGAAGCCTTTGCGCATCGGGATGTAGGTGATGTCCATGGCCCACACAGGGTTCCCCCGCTGGATGTCCAAGCCTCGCAGTAGGTACGGAAAAACGGGATTGCCGGGCTGCTTGCGGCGGGTGTTCGGACGCCGATACAGCGCTTCGATGCCCATCTTCCTCATCAACGTCGACACATGACGGCGGCCCACGGGGATGCCCTCCAAGCCCAAGAAGTCTCGGAGCATCCGCGCTCCCGCAAACGGGTGGTTGAGGTGCAACTCGTCGATCCGTCGCATCCGCGCCCGATCACCCTCGGAGACCGGCTGCGGGACAGAGTAGACCGACGAGCGCGACAGATTCCGTCATTCGCACGGGCGCGCCACGGGGAGTTTATCGGATCGGTCGATCATCGTTTCGCGCTCGCATCGCCGATGCGACCGAGCGCAGTGGCCAAAAAATCATTCTCCATCGCCCACGGGCCGATCTTGGCATGGAGTTCCTTCACGTCCGGCCCGGCGGATTCGCTCCGCTCTGCCGCCGGAGCGAACACAGCACTGGCCCGTTCCTGGAGTGGGATCTTCCATTGGGTGATCGGATTGGCATGAACTTCAAACGGTTCCGCCCATTCCGCCAGGGTCTTGTCGCCCTTGAGCGCCGCCAAGGCCACCTTGGCCTTGAAGACTGCCGAGTGGTTTCTTCTCGTTCTTTTCATCTCTGTTCTCCGGTATCGGCCCAGCAAAGGGCCGGTGATCAGAACAGAAACTTCACTTAAGCGGGTGTCCTATTTTCCGGGGCCAGCTC
>NZ_CBTK010000159.1 GCF_000531125.1 Candidatus Contendobacter odensis Run_B_J11
CTTCCAAAGCCCGCTCTTGTTCGGCTTTTTGTACCAATTCGGCCCTGAACTCGTTCAAGGCTTGCCGGCAATAGGCCCGCGCTTCCGCCATCCGCGCGGCCTGTTCTTCTTGTTCCCGGTGCAGGGCGGCGGCGGTCAGTTCGTGGAGGTGCTGTGAAAGGTTGAGCGGTGCCAGTTCGCGTTGGCTTTGCCGCAGCTCGTCTTCGGCCTCCCGCCGTTCCAGCAGGGCCTCCCGCTGTTCCGGATCCAGTTGCCGCACTCGTCGCCCGCCCAAGTGCTGTTCCGGTTCCCGGTCGATGCCTTGAGCCACCAAGCTGCGGGGGTCCACCCGCGCCGCGTGGCCGTGTTGCTGTAAATGGGCGTTTTGTACGTCCGCCCACCGTTGCCGGGTTTCCAGCAGCCGCTCTTCCGTCCCGGCGCTGTCCTTCCGGCATCCCCCCAGTTCGGGGTGTTTCGCGTTGTACCGCTTGAAATACTGCGTCGGGTCGCGCTCAATGCCGTCGGTCGTCCGTTCCGAGTACATGAGGTGGGCGTGCGGTTGTTCCCCGCCCGCCAGCGCCGCGCCCGGATTGTGGATCGCCCATTGGTGGGCGTGCCGCTCGCCGATCTCCCGCCGGATGAAGTCCAGCACCAACTCTTGCCGCTGCGCGGGGTCTAGCTCGCGCGGTAGGGCGATTTCGATCTCGCGATAGGTCGCGCCGTTAGCTCTCTCGTGCCGGTCGGCGGCGGCCCAGAACAGGGCGGGTTCGCCTTCGGCCCATGAAGGCATATTGCCGTAGCCGGTGGCTTCCAAATCTTCGTAACCATCCCGCCCGGCGTAGCGCCCTTCGCGGGCGATGTAGGCGGCGTGGCCGCTCGCCTGGCCTTTCCCGCCAACCTTCACGCTGCAATGGTAGGAGGCCATGTCTGGATACTCTGGTCGTCGTCGTGGTTGCTGGTGTCGTCGCCGTTTGCGGCGCGTTGCTACTACCGGTTAAGTGTCTGGTGCGTTTGGGGGTTTTTCTTTTGCTCCCCGCAGGGGCGCACGGGGTTTTCGCTGCGCGGAAACAACTAAGTGCCCCTTTGCTTTCATTTGCTACGATGCCGGACCGGGGTCGCCTAGCCGTCGCTGGCTTATCCACTGCTGCCAGCATACATCACGCTCTTGCGCCGCGTGAAGGGGCCGCTAGACTTCAGGAAGGTTGCCAGACCCACGTTGTCGGTAAAAGCAACTACAAACGGATGAGAGAGGCGAATTCATATGAACCGTGACGAATGGTTACAAAGCCGCGTGACCTATCTCAAGAATCTGAAGGCGCGCACGGAACATCAGCAGCTCTTGGTGTTGCTGGCCGACAAACCGGACCGCTCGGTAGCAGAGAATCAACTGTTCGCAGCCTTGATTCGGGTGGAACAGGCCAACGACCGCGCCGCCCAAGCTCGCGTGGCGGTGGTGAAGTTGATTCAAACCAGCAAGCGCCAGTCCGCCCAGGCCGAGCGCAAAGCCCGCGCCCATCGCTTGATCCAGCAGGGGGTGCTGTTCGATCTAGCGAGCTTGGAACACCGCAGCCGGGGCGAACTGCTCGGCCTGCTCTTAGCCGCCGCTAAAACTGACGATCCCCACCGCTGGGACACCTGGAAACAGGCGGGGGATGCCCTCCTGGCCCAAAAGGGCGATACCGTGGACTTGCAGCGGTGAGGTAATGGCTTCCCTATCACTTAGGTGCTGTTCGGGCTATGGCCCGTGCAGACAAGGCCATCCGCCAAAACGGATGAGCGCTTCGACCGGGATTTAGCCCGCTGGCTGACGCCGATTGCGAAGGATGCGTTTGAACGTCTTCAACGGGCGGGTCGCGAACATCTGGTTACGCCCCACGGTTTGAACGGGCGTGATCTGGCCGCGTTGTACATATCGCCGGAAATTCGGCACTGACATTTCCAGATACTCAGCGGCTTCCTGCACGGTCAATGCCTCCGCCACCAAATGCCCGAAGACCTGCTCATGCGTAAAGTTATCGTCCCGAAACGCCTGGCTTTCGAGCAGCAGAAAGAACTTGCCGCGCTCGGTGGTGGGTAGGGCTTGGAGATCCTCAAAGAGCTCCTCAGCCGTCATGGCATGGCTCATCGCTTTCCCTCCGCTCGCAAATAGCGCTTGAGTTCGTCATAAAAATTCTCGTGCGACCCGACTTGGTAAAAATCAATCATCAAAAGCTCCACCTCCGCGCTCGGTGGGCGTGGTTCGACCGGAGGCGGACGGTACGCCATCAGGTACTCCTGGCGCTGGAACTTGAACTTGTAAACCCAAATTCCGGCCAGGTCGCCTAACTTGGCCTCGCCGATGTCCGGGTTCGCGCAAACCTCTTCCACTGCGTCCTCGATAGCCAGTTGCAGCGGCTTACGCGCTTTCTTGACGTACTGGCTGAAGGGCCGCTTGAAGTTGGCTTTCATGATCTGATGATAGATCAGAAACGATCATAGATAAACTCAACCTATCGGTACCCTCGTCGAGGGGTGGACTCTCAGTACGCCGATGTGCACCAGAAACGCCCTGATGGCCTCTACAAGCGATTTAGAACTATGGGGCTCCCCTCATAGCTAAAACGGGGTGTGCGTCGCTTCTGAGCCCTTCTGTGAGTCTCTACGGGGTTGTTTAGGACGGCTGCCCGTATCGCGCCTCCCCTTGGAGACCGTCTTTGGGGTTTTAGGTGGCTTTGTTGCGGGCCGTTCCCGGGGTTGCTGGGGGTGGTCGGCCTTTGGGGTGGGTTTGGGAGGGGGCTACTGCACCCCTCCCAATGATCGTGACGTGAGCGTAGCGAACTCCGATCTGGGGAGTCTGTGGGGGTCGCGAGCAAAAAGTTATCCACAGGCCAACTTCGTGCGCGCGGATTAGATAAAGATTAAAAGATATTAAGGAAAAAATGACACCCTAGTAACTTATTGTTTTTTATAAAAAAAAACCGTTTTTGTGCACCGCACAACCTACCTCTATTCCCGTGCCTGCCTACCTCTATTCCCGTGCCTGCCTACCTCTATTCCCGTG
>NZ_CBTK010000160.1 GCF_000531125.1 Candidatus Contendobacter odensis Run_B_J11
TATTCCCGTGCCTGCCTACCTCTATTCCCGTGCCTGCCTACCTCTATTCCCGTGCCTGCCTAGTGGGCCTACGCCGGGCCTTCGGTTTGGTGAGGTATCTTTGCTGGCTGGCGGGGATATCCACACCTCGGTCAACGTGCACGAGGTCAGAAACGTCGATCTCCCATGACGTGATAACACCTATAGATTTAAGATTATCAAGGGCTTTTTTAAGTAATTGTCGAAACTTGTAAAGTTCAACGGTTTTACTCCCGCTTTTTTCATGCAGATAGACAACGGAACGGGGAAAGGGATTGGCATGAGTGACAATCTCGGTATGAAGCCAACGGGCAAGGTCTTTGCCCTTAAGTAGTTTCCGTTGCTCCCAGTCAATCAGGGTATAGGCGGTTTGGCTGTAAAGCGGTTTAAGATTCTTATTTAGTTTTAAGCACCAGTAACGGCTATCTTTATCCTGTATGGCATCATCGATTAAATGACCGAAATATTCATATTCTTTTGTTTTAACCTCTACGCCTCCAAAAACAAGCCGCTTAATCTCAATTCTCAACTGGTTGTGTTCCTTGCCACTCGTTCCACGTCCTAGAGCTTTTAAAAGTGTGTGAGCTGGAATGGTCACATAATCACCAAGTGGCTTTTGGCTTGCCATAGTCACAAGCTGCATGAATGTATCGTGGTCGTCTTGGTTGAACTGCTCACCCGTAAAAAAGATTTCAACCCCTTCGGCACTGGCTATTTTTTCATTCCAGAGCTTTTGCCTGTCTTTGCCTTGGATCGCGGCAAACAAGGCAGAACGGGCTAGGGCATTCACTGTAGGACGGGTCTCTTGAGGAAAGATGGGGAGCTGGATGATTTTAGCCGTCTCGCGGGGTTGCATCGACTCGGCCTTCACGTCCTGATCCCGCTCTATCTCGCCTTTCACCCTCTTCCGCTGCAAGGCAAGGCGACGGGTTCCAATGAGGGTTAAAAACATCTCCAGGCTTTGTCCATTTTTAGGGAGCATCGCCCGTTCTTCGTCAGTCAGGTCAGCAAGGCTAAGGTGTACTTTCGAGGGTCTTTCGGCGGGGTCGCTCATGGTCCATTGACTCCATTGTGGCGACGGTGGAAATGTCTGTTCTTCGGTTCTACTCCCGATAAGCGTATGGATTTCATAATTTCCCTCCATAGCTTTTCCAGCATGGGCAGGGAGACTAGCTCGGTCAAGGGCTTACCACGCCAAACCTTCGTAAACCTTCACAGGTAACGACAGCGAACTCCGGTTGCGGCTACGCTTACTCACACGCGGCTGCCGCGCGGCAGCCGCGCTACAGCCAATGGCGGGCAAGGGGGCAGCGTGATGATGCTGGGTATTAATGCGGCGGCTCACGCAGCAGGCGTGGCGCGGAGCACGATCCAGAGAGCCATCAAAACAGGTCGCTTGTCTGCTGTATCAACCCCTACAGGAGAGCGCGGCATCGACCTTGCCGAACTGCTACGGGTTTTCGGTCCGCTACCCCAGACGCGGCAGGAGCGGGCTGCCGCGTCGCTCCCTACTGCGGCCCCCGATGCTACGGGGGAAGCCACCTTGATTGGTGTGCTACAGGAGCAGTTACAGCAAGCCTTGGAGCGAGAACGGCAAGCCACTGAACGTGCCCAAGAACGGGAATCGCGCCTGCTGGCGCTGTTGGAAATCGAACAGCAAACCCGCCGCGAGTTGGAGATGAAGTGGCTACCCGCTCCAAGGACAGAGCCAGTCAGGAATAGTCGGGTGTGGATTCTACTGGGCGCCTTACTGGTGGCGCTGGCTGCGCTGGTAGTCACCTGGGTTCATCCTGAACTGGTCGGATGACTCATAGGTAACTAGAATTTGTAGGATATATTGGGCACGCTACATGCTGCGTGGGCAACAATATCCGCCTGTGTCTCACCACCAAAAAATGAGCGGTTGCGCATTATTTTGTCTATGGTTACCGTTTCAGAAACGCAAGCGCTTCAAGGGCTTGCGCGGGGCAGATGGGGCAACTTGGGACCGAACGGCGCAGAGGGTCCTGTGGCACGGCGCGCCGGACCCCCCGTCCGGCTATACTCCATTTGCTCGTCTCCCAGCGCAGCACCATTCGCGCCAAGCCAGCGAATTCAACCACTAGACAGGCTGGCATTTACAGTTTGCGAAGGACTATAAATGATTATTCAAGTAGATGAGAATATTTCTCTCGAAGTATATTTCGACCCCGCAGATCGAGAAGAAGGCTATCAAGATGATATTCGTTTATATCTGATTGAATCAGGGCCTAAAGAGAAAAGGATTTTCAAAGCTGATAGAACAGGCTTCTTACTTACAGCTAAACAAGCCAAGCAGTTAGCGAATGCTTTACAAGAAGCAGCTACTGCCAGCAACAATCTGCCACGAGACAGTGCAATAAAAGTTGTTAAGTAACTAAGGATAATGGCGGAATAACGGCATGGTAAATTACGGTTTAATCGTTAGTGTTATTGGTTTTTTTATGTATATAGTTGGCACTATATTTTATAACTATTATCTTCGTAAGAATAACCTCGATCTGTTGGAAAATCATAGTAAAATCCATGATAAAACCCAATCAAGATGGTCACAAAATAAAAAGAGTAATACAAGGATTCAAGTGGTAATGACCTCGACCTCTTTACCAAAATTGGTTGGTATGACATTGTTCTTATCTATTCCTTTAATTATAGTTGGAATCGTAATAATCATATTATCATTAGTAATTGACATATTTAGATGATAACTTTTTTGAGAAGATTTTTTTAGTAAAATGTAAATATGTAAATATGAGACAGACTGCAACGGTCTGTCTCATGTGACCTCGCAAAACGGTTCCCTTTCGCGCGGTTCCTTAACGTTTAAGATTCAATATTTCACGATTCGGGCGCGAATCGTGAAATATTGAATTGAAGCTTGAGTTTCAACGAGAGTCCCCCGCAATCAATAGCCTCTGAGAATCACCAGAGGAAATCCCTCTCTCCCGCTCCACGGCGCTTTCCAGTCCTTGTAATTTTCGCCTTGATTCGTCGAAGCGTAGGCGCACAAGCGCCCGCCGCAATCCGTCAATTCGATCTTCCCGCCTCGTTTATTCAGTTCTTCGAGCCGCGCCTTGCTTTGGGCGATCTCCGTGTTGAGCCGTTCCAGTTCCGCGCTCTGCCACGACACCAGGAGCGAAGCGGTCAGCCATACCCCGAGTATGACGGCCACCACGGCGGTCAGCGCCGCGCCACCGGCGATGGCACCCCATTTCCATTGGAAGGTCTTCACGGCGCGTTGCAGGCGCTCTTCGGTCTCCTCGGCGGCCTTCGTGACCCCGGCCAAGCTGTGGAGCAACGGCTGTCCGGCGTCCTTGAACGCCCGTTCCGCGCGCTGGGAGACCGTCATCAAGGTGGCGTGCAAGGCGGTTTCCACGCCCTCTCGAACCGCCGCTTGCAGCGTGAGGGCGGTTTTCTGCCCGCTGCGGTCGAGGGCGTTCGCCGCCTGGGCGGCCTGCTGGCTGGCGCGGGTCAGCGTCTGCGCCTGCCCTTCGAGCCGGTTCAACAGCTCGGCGATGCGGCTTTGCTGCTCGTCGGACAGTTGGATCAGGGTGGCGAGTAGTTGCTGGGAGTCCATGGCTGTCTCCTTTTTCCTGATTGGGGGCCGTCGAACGAGTGAAAAGGCGTGCTGTCCGCCGTTAGGGTTCCATGTCGAACCCCCGCGACTGTTGCGGTGGGGGTTCCTGCGCCGGGGACTGCTCGCGTTGCGCTTGGAGCTGCTCCATCGTCTTCGCGAGGGCGGCTTGCAAGCGTTCCGCGAACGATGGGGAACTCAGCCCAATGGCCGGGAGTGACTCCAAAAGCTGTGCGCGTTCCGCTTCTGGCCGTTGCAGGCGCTCCCGTTCCGCTTCCAAAGCCCGCTCTTGTTCGGCTTTTTGTACCAATTCGGCCCTGAACTCGTTCAAGGCTTGCCGGCAATAGGCCCGCGCTTCCGCCATCCGAGCGGCCTGTTCTTCTTGTTCCCGGTGCTCGGCGGCGGCGGTGAGTTCGTGGAGGTGCTGTGAAAGGTCGAACGGCGCTAATTCGTGCTGGCTTTGCCGCAGTTCGTCTTCGGCCTACCGCCGTTCCAGCAGGGCCTCCCGCTGTTCCGGTTCCAGTTGCCGCACCCGTCGCCCGCCCAAGTGCTGCTCCGGTTCTCGGTCGATGCCTTGCGCCGCTAAGCTCCGGTGATCCACCCACGCGGCGTGGCCGTGTTGCTGGAGGTGGGCGTTTTGCACCTCGGCCCACCGCTGCCGGGTTTCCAGCAGCCGCTCTTCCGTTCCGGCGCTGTCTTTCCGGCAGCCGCCCAGATCGGGATGCCTCGCGTTGTACCGCTTGAAATACTGATCGGGGTCGCGGTCGATGCCGTCAACCGTCCGCTCTGAGTACATGAGGTGGGCGTGCGGTTGTTCCCCGCCCGCCAGTGCCGCGCCCGGATTGTGGATCGCCCATTGGTGGGCGTGCCGCGTGCCGATCTCCTGCCGGATGAAGTCAAGCACCAGTTCTTCTCGCTGGGCCGGGTTCAGCTCGCGTGGCAGGGCGATTTCGATCTCGCGGTAGGTCGCGCCGTTCGCTCGTTCGTACCGGTCGGCGGCGGACCAGAACAGGGCCGGTTCGTCTTCGGCCCATGCGGGCAAATTGCCGTACCCGGTCGCTTCCAGGTCTTCGTAGCCGGTGCGATCGGCGTAGTACCCCTCGCGGGCGATGTAGGCGGCGTGTCCGCTCGCCTTCCCTTTCCCGCCCACTTTCACGCTGCAATGGTAGGAGGCCATGTTGGGGTGCCTGATTTGTCGGGGTGGTTGTCGAGGTCAGTGCCGTTGGCGATAGTCTATTGGCTGCGCCGCTGTCGGTTAAGTTGCTGGGACATAGGGGTTTTGTCTTTGGCCCCCGCAGGGGCGCACGACGTTTCCGCAAAGCGGAAACAACTAAGTGCGCCTTTTGGTTCAGTTGCCACTCAGCCACTCAGGCCAGACCGTAGTCGAGTCGCCTTCACCGCTAGCTTACCAGCTCCTATCAAGCATACATCAGCCCTTGTACCATATGAAGGGGCCGCTATGCTTCGGGGCAGTGGCTGAACCCACTTCCCCGGTAACAGCAACCGCAAACTCACGAAAGAGGCAAACCCCCATGAACCGCGACGAGTGGCTACAAAGCCGCGTGACCTATCTCAAGAATCTGAAGGCGCGCACGGAACATCAGCAGCTCTTGGTGTTGCTGGCCGACAAACCGGACCGCTCGGTAGCAGAGAATCAACTGTTCGCAGCCTTGATTCGGGTGGAACAGGCCAACGACCGTGCCACTCAAGCTCGTTTAGCGGCGGCCAAGTTGATTCAAACCAGTAAGCGCCAATCTCAGCAGGCCGAACGCAAGGCCCGTGCCCATCGGCTCATCCAGCAGGGCGTTTTGTTCGATCTAGCGAGCTTGGAACACCGCAGCCGGGGTGAACTGCTCGGCTTGCTCTTGGCCGCCGCAAAAACCGATGATCCTCAGCGCTGGGCACATTGGAAAGAGGTGGGCGATGCCTTGCTGGCCGAAAAGAGTGAGGCCGTTGAGTAGCTAGAACAGATGGCTCAACCGGCGTGCGCCATGAACTACACGAACAACCTCAATCCCGTTATCAATCTCACAGTAGAGGATGAGGTAGCGTCCGACCGGAAAGTAGCGTAGCCCTGGCGCGATGTCAGATCGTGCTGGGCCAAGCCGGGGTTGTTCCGCCAACAACGCAAACTTGCTCTCGAACTCGTCGAGCAGATGGTCAGCGGCGTTTGGATTATCTTGGGCGATGTAGCCCCACAGATCGATCAGGTCTTCGTCGGCCTGCGCTGTCCGCTGAATGATGGGCATGTAGCCTCACGACTCTTGTGGATTCTGGGCTTCAAAACGACGGCGGGCTTCCGCCTTGAGGTCCATTATTCCCGCGAACCGGCTTACACCGCTGTGTAGACCCTCATGCCAGAAACGGCGGAGTTCCTCGATTTCTTGTTGTTGCAAAGCGCGTTTCAGCTTCCAGTCCCGTAGTGCCTCTCGCACGATTTCACTGTTGCTGGCGTAATCACCGCTATCCACAGCCTGCCGGACCACCATCGCCATTTCTGGGGTAAGCGCGATACTGACTTTCTCAACATTGGGCATAGTAACGTCCCTCCTAGCCTAATAGTAGTAATTATTCCTACTTTATCCTACCACAAGGCGAAAAAAACTCTGTTGGCCTTATTTTGGGTTTTCAGGGCTAGGTGTCGGTTCGTTCCCGGAGTCGTTACCGCTGGCTAGGCCGTTCTAAGGGCGCCTATGCCTCTAGGGGCGTCTGTAGAGTATTTGGGGGGCTGTGGAAGTCTTCAGACGCTCCTAAAGCCGTCCTAGGAGCTTTTACGGGCCTTCTGCGAGGGTGTTCGAGGTTGCTGGCGCTACGGCCTTCGCCCTGGCGACTGTCTTTAGGGGTTTTCAGGGGTGGCGTTGCCGTTTGCTCTAGGTCGCTGGCGCTGGCAGGTCGTGGCTTTTGGGGTGGGTTTGGGAGGGGGCTACTGCACCCCTCCCAATCAGCATGATGTGAGCGTAGCGAACTCCTTATTTCCCTTTACTTCCGGTCGAATTTTCGAGTTATCCACAGGCTTGGCCTGTGTTTTTAAGTTCAGTGTGTTCATCTGTGTTCCGCGCGCGCGATCATATTATGCGCTGCCTCGAAAGGTGAGAAATTCCGGACTAAAGGTGAGAAATTCCGGACTAAAGGTGAGAAATTCCGGACTAAAGGTGAAGCAAAAACAGCTTGACGAATCACCGTTAAAGGTGAGAAATTCCGGACTAAAGGTGAAGCAAAAACAGCTTGACGAATCACCGTTAAAGGTGAGAAATTCCGGACTAAAGGTGAAGCAAAAACAGCTTGACGAATCACTGACAGAAAGAAGCCTAAGCCATGCCAAAGACAGCAAGAACAGCCCTTAAGAAAGCTGCGTTGCCTCTGGAAGTCCACGCCTCCGGCGATCCGTGGCAACCGTCCGGCGATGAGGTCGCCACTGTGCCCTTGCCTAACGATGTAATTATCACGAAGGTTGAAGGCGACTACACCGAACGCGATAGAAAATTATGGGCTTTTTTGGTCGCTGCTGTCTGGGACGATCTGCTAACAACAAGAATCCACGAAATCAGGGTTTCAAAAATCAACGCCATATTTGAACAACTCGGTGGCGAAAAAACCGCTTCATGGATATGGGAAAGCGCGAAGCACCTATCAAAAACTCATGTTGAATATGAATTAAACGAAGATGGAAAAAGGCTTGTAGGAATATCCAATTTATTGAATGCACAAACCCATAAAAATATCAGGGCTACAGGTCTTTTACGTTTTGATATTTCGCCACTGCTCTGTGAGGTTATCCGCAACCCCTGCCGCTTTTCGCGGTTGCGAATTCATTTTATGATCGGGTTATCTGGAAAATATGCCGTTACCCTTTATATGTTGCTTGAATCCATAGCAAATAAGAAAACACCTGTTTTAGATGTGGAACTAAGCCAGCTTCGGCAATGGTTGAAAGTGCCAGAAGGTAAATTAAATCGGTGGGTTGATATTAAGAGATTCATCCTTGAACCTGCCCTAAAGCAAATTAACGATAACCCAGACGCAGCGGGCTTCTCGGTGGTTATGGATACCTTCAAGGAAAGCCGCGCCGTGGATCGGGTGCGCTTCATACTGACGAAAACAGCGGGGCGGCTGGCAGATGAAAAAGTCCTAAAGCCGCAAACCATTGAGCAACCCAAGGCGGCGGATAATTCCGGCGCCTTGCGGCTTCCTACTTCGGCTTATGAGCAAGCGAAGAAAGTCGCGCCTGGTCTGGATATCTATTACCTAGAAACAGAATGGCGCAGTTGGTTGACCAATAAACCATGGCCCAATAATCCAGCCGGATCGTTTATCGGGTTTTGCCGCTCTAAGTATCAGGGCAAGGGGCGGCTATAGGCCAGCCATAGAGCAAAGACAGCTCCAATGAGGACGGCGGCAAGCGCAATCCATAACCACAGGCGGACCAGCGCTGGGCGGTCGTTCTGGTTCGCTGTGGGGACTGGCTGCACTTTCGGTTCTATCTTTGGCGAGTGAGTAAGCATCAGGGTCAAGCGGTGAATTTCAGCGGCAGCGTTCTCCCTAGCTTCGCTTTCCGTATCAAGGCGGCGGCGTAGGTCGTTGCGTTCGTTCTCAATCCCCTGAAGGATCCGCTCCAAAAACTCCACCTTTTGCCGCAAAAGGGCGGTTTCCGTGGTCGGTGGCATAGGGTCGGTTGCGGTTTCCATGTCCGGTCGCTGTGCGGGCGGCAGGTAAACCCTGAAAAGCTCGGCGGGGTCTATCTGGTAACGCCCTAGCTCGTCCTTTGGCGCGGACAACCGCCCGCCCCGTATCGCCGCAAGGAGAGTTGCCTTTGATTTTCCCGCCTCGCGGGCGGCTTGATTCAGGGTCAGAGGTGGCATGGTCGGGCGTTGTTTGGCGGCGGTTGGTTGCGGTTTCTGCTACTGTTCGCCCGTGGTCGGCGCATGGCAAGGCGGTTTGGCTTCAGGCTACTGATTTGGCCTACACACCACTCTGCTGAAAGATGTAACATAAAACTTGCTGTGCCACATGCGGTGCGGGCAGCGGTCGCCCGGCTCTCGCCAACCCAAAACGGGCGGTCGCGCATCGTTTTGTCTCGTGTTGGCAAGGGTGGGGTGCTGGCGATTCAAGAGTTTGTGTGGAGCGGCGAGGGAAACGTGGGACCGAACGGCATAGTGAGTCTAGTCGAGACGAACGGAAGATGAATAAATACCTGTTTTATGTGCTCAAACCGTTTTTCGAAGTTTTCTTGTGGAGCTTAGACAAGCTGTTTCAAATCACGAGAAAAAGGGTAGAGCCAACTTATCCATACGATAGAAAAACAAGAAAAATTATTCTACCGAAAAATATAGAGAATGAAATCTACCAAATGGCAATAAAAACGGATAAACCGAAAGCGATTAAAAAAGTGACTGAACTTACTGGTGCTGGATTAAGAGTTTCCAAGGACTATGTCGATAATCTGTTAATTAATATGGGAGCGGACTCAAAAGTTAAAGGCACTAGAACCTAACCATTATTCAACTCAGACTTTCTTATCGGCTAAACGGAATGTTAGGCGCAATAACTTGCTTTTGCAAACGAGCCAAAAAGGCGGAGTTAATAATGACAGACAACTACCAAAAGTACGAAATCGAATGTGAGAGGATTAGAAAGCAAAATGCAAAGCTATTAGACGAATTTTTATTATGGTTACAAGAATCAAATTTGAAAGAAGAGACAATAAAACAACATGTAAACAATATTGATTTCTATATCAACGAATATCTCTTGTATGAGGATGCAGCAGAAGCAAAAGAAGGGGTATTTCGCGCAAGTATGTTTTTAGGTTATTGGTTTATTAAAAAAGCCATGTGGGCAAGTCATTCTCAAATTAAGAGTAATGCGGCCAGTCTAAAAAAATTCTACACGTTCATGCTTGAAAAAAGGCTGATTAATAAAGAAGAACTTGATGACTTGAAAGAAACCATAAAAGAAGGAATGCCAGAATGGGTAGCGACTATGAGACGTTACGATGATCCATCAATAACAGATATGGAAGATGTCTGGGGTATTTAAATCTAGCGGTATGGATGCGCCTAACCGCAGCAATCCGCTAAGTTTGGTCGTTTGCTCTCTGTTTAAGTATTAGACACTTCGTTCCGGTCTGTTTATTTACACAGCCCTTTTATCGCTTGCTTGCCAGTATTAAGTGAAACAATGGCTTAGAAAGCTGTGGACAACCGCACAAAAGGTAACCGTTTTGCGCGGTTACCTTTAAGGGGTCTGCTCGGGATACGTGTAAATTTTTATCACTTCTTACGGGTTGAAGGGAGGGTGTCCGAAAAAGGGTTTGCGGCTATTCTTTTCAAGTCTTTGTTTTTATAACATTTATTATACAAGTAATTGTGTCTCATAAGGTTTACCTTTCAGGACACTCATGCCCTTAAAAAAGCGACTCGCCTTTCCTATGGGAGGCTCCACACCCGATCAGCAGTTGGATTTGCAAGTCGTTATAGCTCCCCTGACCGGGCAGAACGGCTGATGTGATAAAAATTTACACGCATCCCGAGCAGACCCCTTTAACGTTTGAGATTCAAGATTGGCGCCCGAATCGTGAAATCTCGAATTGAAACTTGAGTTTCAACGAGAGTCCCCCGCAATCAATAGCCTCGGAGAATCACCAGCGGCAACCCGTCTTTCCCCGCCCACGGTGCTTTCCAGTCCTTGTAATTTTCGCCTTGATTCGTCGAAGCGTAGGCGCACAAGCGCCCGC
>NZ_CBTK010000161.1 GCF_000531125.1 Candidatus Contendobacter odensis Run_B_J11
ATCAGGCCCACATTGCCCTCCTGAATCAGATCGCCCAGCGGTAAACCATAACCGTTGTAACCTCGGGCGATATGCGCCACGAAGCGCAGGTGAGCCATGATCAGGCGTTGCGCCGCTGCCGGATCGTTCTGCGACCGTAACCGACCGGCCAACTCCTGTTCCTCGTTGGCGCTCAGCATCGGCATTTGGTTGACCGCCTGGATGTAGCCTTCCAGACTGCCGAACGGAATCGGCAAACTCTGCATACGAGGAATCAGCGCAGTCGTCATCGTTATCATTCACTCCCCTTTTCATTTCATATCAAGACCTTCGCTTCATGCGCTCGACCTGAAGATGTAACGCGGCGCCCCATAGGTGCGAACGTAGGCATAGCCCGCGCTACGATTCGCTGTTTTCCAAGGACAATCCGGTCTTGGTTTCCAGCATGGTCGGGATCTATCAAATGACGGCGCCAAACAGCGCGCCCACGCCGGCGGTGATCGCCATCGCCAGCGCCCCCCAGAAGGTGACCCGCCATGCGCCGATCAGTACGCTGGCGCCGCCCACCCGGGCGGCGACGGCGCCCAACAAGGCCAGGAAGGCGAGAGACATTCCCGACACCCAAGGAATCAGGAACCGCTCGGGCGCCAATGCCGTCACAGCCAGCGGCAGCGCCGCACCGACCGCAAAGCTGGCGGCTGACGCCAAAGCGGCCTGAATCGGCCGCGCGCTGAGGGTCTTGGAGATGCCGAGTTCATCGCGCGCGTGAGCGCCGAGGGCGTCGTGCGCCATCAGTTGCTCGGCCACCGGCTGCGCCAGGCCGGGTTCGAGTCCCCGGCCGACATAGATAGCCGCCAGCTCGCGCCGTTCCGCGGCGGGATTCCGTTCGAGTTCGGCGCGCTCGCGCGCCAGGTCGGCTTGCTCGGTATCGGCCTGCGAATGGACCGAGACGTATTCGCCAGCGGCCATTGACATAGCCCCGGCCACCAGCGCCGCAACGCCAGTCACCAGGATGCTACTGTGACTGGCGCTGGCCGCCGCCACACCGACCAAGAGACTGGCCGTCGAGACGATGCCATCGTTGGCGCCGAGCACGGCAGCGCGCAGCCAGCCGATGCGGTCAGTGCGGTGACGTTCAGTGTGGCGTCGCGACAATGTCATGGTGCAGTGGTATCCGCAGGTTGATCAGAAGGGCGCCTCGGCACAGACGCCTGTCCCTTTCATGCGGGAGGTCAATACGAAGGATCGCTGTCCAAGCCTTTCGATCCGAACTCTCACCCAAGCAGATTCGGTGCGGTTACCCTCCGCTCGTGCCTTCCTCAAAAACGGTCCGAATTATTGCCACATCAGACCCCGTGCTTTTTCACCCATGCGACATAGCGGTCCATCCAGTCCTGCAGGAAATTGCTGCTGTCTGCGCCGATGTCGCCGGCCTGATCGAACAGCTCTTCCTTGGCCTGGATGAAGGCTTCCGGTTGCCCCAGGGTCGGTACGTCCAGGTACGCGAGAATGTTGCGCAGATGCTGTTGCGCCATAGCCGTGCCGATGGCGCCGACCGAAACGCCGATGACCCCGGCGGGTTTGCCTTTCCAGGCATTCTGGCCGTAAGGGCGTGAGGCATGGTCGATGGCGTTCTTGAGCACGCCGGGGATGGAACGGTTGTATTCGGCCGTGACGAACAGAAGGCCCTGGGCCGCCATGATTTCAGCCTTCAGTCGCTTGACGGATTCGGCCGGATTCGCGTCGTCGTCCTGGTTATAGAGCGGCAAGTCGCCGATCTCCACCGGCTGGAGCGAGAACTCCGGCGGCGCCAATTTCACCAGGGCGTTCGCCAGCTTGCGGTTGAACGAATCGCGGCGAAGGCTGCCGACCACAACCGCAATGATGTAGTGACTCATTAACGTCTCCTAAAAAGGGTTAAAGGTGAACTTAAAGTGGTTCGTGCGCCGCTGCGTATCGCGCCGACCGCGATAATGCCTTAAGCGTTCCTGACTCGAGGAAGAGGTGCTGAATCGAGGGGTACTGCACCTTAATCGCGCACTCCAGTCGCTCGATCGCCTGCTCCACCTCATCCAGGTTGAGCCGGCGTTCGAAACGCACGGCTGCCGTCAGTAAAACGCTATCCGGCCCGAGCTGCATGGTGAGAAGATGACGAACACTCTCAACGGCAGAGTCAGCGGCAATGATGTTGCGTAGATGCGCGATCTGATCGCGGTCGATGCTCTCCCCGACCAGCAGCCCGCCGCTTTCCCTGGCGAGCAGAAAGGCAGCGCCGATTAGAACCAGTCCGATCAGCACCGAAGCTCCCGGGTCGAAATAAGGATTGTCAAATATGTGGCTTAGGCCCACACCCAGAGCGGCAATCGCTATACCGATCAGTGCTGCAGAATCTTCAAAGAAGACCGTGAATACCGCAGCGTCCTTGCTGCGCCGGACGGCCTGCCAAAGACTATCGCCGGGACGTCTCCGGCGCCCTAACTCTCGATGGGACACTCGCCAACTAAAGCCTTCGAAAAGGGCCGCAACCGCGAGGACAATGTAGTTCCAGGTTGGATCCTCAAGGACTGGTGGGCTGTGCAGACTGACGATACCCTGATAGATGGAAATTCCACCCCCAGGGAAAAAACGGAGAGTGCCACGATCAAGGCCCAAAAGTAGGTGACCTTGCCGTAGCCGAACGCATGCCCTTCGTCAGCGGCCCGCCTGCTGCGCTGGATTCCAATCAACAACAGCAACTCGTTGCCGGTATCGACCAGTGAATGAAAGCCTTCGGCCAGCATGGCCGAGCTGCCAGTGAACGTCGCGGCAACAAACTTGCTGATCGCAACCGCGATATCCCCTGCGATTGCCGCGTATATGACGTTTTCCGACCTCGACATCTTTACCGGGACTGGTTGCTTTGCCAGACCAGGTTTCACCACGCCAATGATATTGACTATCGGGCGGACACCCTCGCTCCCGGACTGAGAGAAGTCTGAACGAGCAGGGCTGATCAAAGGATTCACGTAGTTCCGTCCACCATTTGTCGTAGTAAGCATCTTCCGATTCGCAAACCGGGCGTTCTGTGCGTCGGAACACATAACGCAAAAGTATTTCCGCCGTAGCTCAGCGACTCTTAATTTTTACCTGATTAGCAAGATTCTTCAGCCTGCGCTGACGGGTGGACTATTCACTCTGAGCTGGCTCTGACTTTTCTGGACACGAATTTTGAGTAAAACCGTGTCAGAGAAAAGGGATTAAAAATGCTGAAGGAAAAGGAGGCAGGTGGAGTTACGGGGGCTCGCTGGAAGGAGCGCGTAGCACAACTGGAGACGAGCCTCGTGCGGCCACCAAAGTAAAACGCGGGTCGGTGGGATCGACGCAGGCATCAAAGAGCGCGAGAAGGATCAGGTCGTAAAGCCACTCGACGACGCCCATCAAAAAGCATCCACGCTCATAGCGCCTTGTCAAGGGATTGTTAGAGGCTGTACAAAAATTAAGCCGTTGATCAATCAAGTGGTAGGGTCAGCTTCAATCAGCTTTAGCAGGACGAAGCTCGTTAAAAATATTTTCAATCAGTTAGTTAGTTTTTGTACAGCCTCTAAGGGTCTAAAACGACATATTGTAGTTGATACAACGGGTTATCCTATTGTTATGGTGGTTCATGCGGCTAATATTGATGAGGGTCATGCCGCCAAGGAAGTACTCAGTGTGCTGTTTTCCATCGTGAACACAGTGAGAAAAATCTGGGCGGATGGTGGCTATAAAGGTGAAGCGTTTATTGATGGGTGTAAAGAGAAGTTTAACGGTGTGATTAAAGTCGTCAAGAAAAAGAAAGAGAAAAAGAAAGAGAAAGGATTTACTGTGCGTCAATTCACCATGATGCGGCCGCCATGCAACATGGGGGATCAGGATGTGCGAGATTATTCTCCGGCGGCTGAACCCGCTACTTTGTTTTCATCCTGAGGCAGGGGTACCCCGGTGCGTTGACAAAATGCTTTAACTCCTTGGGTAATGGAATCATAGATGTGGTCGCTACCGATCCTCTGTTCCACTTCGGTTTGCTTTAGGAGGACACGCACCGAATCCCTGACGCGGGCCATGGACAGGGTCGTGTTCTTTTGGGCCAATTCGGTATGCAACTTGCTCAGCATATCGGTGGCCGTCATATCGATCCGGTTGATGGTCTCGGCATCGATCAATACTTCACAAACCGGTTCGGCAGCAGCGGCAACATGGTGTCTGATCCGTTCCGCGCAATAATCTGCGTTGATGAAGAACAGATCGCTGTCCAGCCGGAAAATCAATAAGCCGGGAAGGGTCTTGGCATCCGCCCGCCGTAAAACGTTGCGATACATATCCTTGCCATGGACTTTACCCAGTATTGCCGTGCCGGGATGGGCGGCATGATAAATTAGGGCAATGAGCGAAAATACGACACCGAGACCGATGCCAGGGAGTACGCCGAGCGCCAGCACCCCGACATAAACCACCAGGGCGAGACTGAACTCGCTGTAGCTGACGACGCGCAATTGTTTGAGATAACCGAAATCCAGCATCTGGATCATCGCTTTGATGACGATCACCCCCAGTGCGGCTTCGGGCAGGTTTTTAAACAGCGGCATTAGAAACAGCAGCGTAAGTATAATAAACACGGTGTGGAACAACGCCGCCATTTGAGTTTTTCCGCCGGCGGTCATACTGACTGCTGATTGCGATAGACTGCCGGCGACCACAAAACCCGAACTGAGACTGGAGCCGAGATTGGCCATGCCGAGTCCCACTAACTCCTGATTGGGGTTAAGAGATCCTCCCGTGATGAGGGCTGCGGCTTTGGCGGTGCCCAGCGATTCGGCATAATTGAGCAGAACAATAGCCAGCGCACCCTGTAGCAGCCCGATCGCGTCTGCCGACTGGAAATGGGGTAACCCAAAAGGCGGTATACCGGTCTCGATAACGCCGACAATGGCGACGCCCTGTTCATGCAGGTCAAAACAGGAAACGGCAAGGATAGCGGCTACGACGGTGATCAAGGCTGCAGGCGACTTGGGAAAAAAATAGGACAAGGCAAACAGCAGGACAAGGCTTCCCAGCCCAACGCCCAGCGTTGGCAGGTGCGTATTCGGCCCTTGCTGGAAGAGCGCCCAAACCGCCTGAAAAAAGTTGCCACCGACGTTTTCTACGCCGAACAGCTTTGGCAACTGACTCATCATGGTGACGAGGGCCAGCCCTTGAATGAATCCTTTCATCACTGGCTGGGAGATAAAGTGGGCGATCCAGCCCATGCGCAACACGCCGAAACTGCAAAACAACACGCCCACAAGCAGGGCCAGTGATGACGTCAATGCCCCATAATCTCCCGAATGCTGCGCCATCAAGGCACTGACCGTATGGGCCGATAATAATGCCGTGGCGGAATCAGGACCGACTACCAAGGCGCGGGACGTGCCGAAGACCGCATAAGCCAGCAACGCCAAGGGGATCGTGTATAAACCCACGACCGCTGGAACCCCGGCAATCCCGGTATAGGCGAGAGCCGTGGGCACCATTACGGCCCAGACCGTCAGACCGGCGATCAGATCGTCGCGCAGCCAAGCGAAACGGTACTGGGATAGCCATTCCAGAATGGGCACTCATTCCACCTCGCGCAGGTTCCCTCGGCTAACACTTTCGCCATCTTCGGAACGCAGCGTCCAGAACGAGAGCGATGACAAGAGGGTCAGGCCCCCCAAGGTCAGGAAGGCATAGTGCAGGGCGTTGGTCACCGCCACGCGGTCGGTTTGTGGCCGGTCGCCCAGATACGCGGCGGTTATCAGCGACCCGCAGGCTAACCCGAAACTCATCGACATCTGTTGCAGTGAGCTGGCGAGGGTGCTGGCCATGCTGGAATCGGGCGGGTCAATGTCGGCATAGGCCATCGAGTTCATGCTGGAAAACTGTAGCGAGTTGAAGAATCCCAGCGCCAGTCCCAGCAGCACGATCAGCCCCACCGGCGTAGCCGGAGTCACCCCTGCGAACAGACTTATAGTGATCCCGATCAGGGCTGTATTCACTATCAGGACCGACCGGTATCCGTAGCGCCGCAGCACCCCCACCGAGATCAGCTTCATCCCCATAGCGGCGGCGGCGGCGGGCATCATCAGCAGGCCCGACTGCCAGGCCGGCAAGCCTAGACCCAGTTGGTAGAGCAGGGGCAACAGAAACGGCAGCCCGCCGATACCTAACCGGGTGATGAAGCCCCCGACCACGGCGACGCGAAAGGTGCGGACTCGAAACAGCGCGAGGCGAAGCAACGGATAGGACGCTTGGCGGGCATGCCCGCCATAGGCCGCCAACAGACCGAGCGAGAGCAGCAGCAACAGAGCCGCCGCCGTCACATCCAGATCGTGCTCGCCGAAGATTTCCAGCAACCACGAGAGCAGCCCCGTGCCGGAGCCGAACAAGACCAGACCGATGAAATCCAGCGGTCGCGGCGCATCACCGCGATAATCCGGCATGTGGCGATGAATGAGTCCCAGCGCCACGAGACCCACCGGCACATTGACCCAGAAGATGTCCCGCCACGACAGCCAATGCACGATGAGGCCGCCCACCGTGGGTCCGAGCAGCGGACCGATCAACGCGGGGATGATAACGAAATTCATCGCCCTCAGCAGCTCCGCTTTGGGAAAGGCGCGAATGATCGCAAGCCGGCCCACCGGCATCATCATCGCCGCGCCGAGGCCCTGTAGAATGCGCGCCGCCACCAGCATCGGTACGTTGACCGCCAGACCACACAGGATTGACGACCCGGTGAAGACCGCCACCGCAACGCCAAACACCCGTCGGGTGCCGAACCGGTCGGCCATCCAGCCACTCACCGGAATGCAGACCGCCAGGCTCAGGATATAGCTGGTCACCACGGCCTTCAGACTCAGTGGCGTCACTTGCAAGCTCGCCGCCATGGCCGGAACTGCGGTATTGACGATGGTGGAGTCCAGTTGCTCCATGAACAGGGCCATGGCGACCACCCAGGGCAGATAGCGCTTAACGGGGGAAGGGTTCATCGGATCGCTGGCAAGAATTAGAAGTTGCTGCAAGTAATTAGGGCAGATAGCGCTTAACGGGGGAAGGGTTCATCGGGGGTGGGATGTCATCGGTCTACATTCACTTTGATTCAGGTTCTAAAAACTGTCCGAATTATTGAAAAAATTGAAAAAAGGGGGTCCGAAAAAAGCGCCAGACCTCCGATCATCAACACGGCATCGTTTTTAGGCCACGGTCACGCCGCTATCGAGATAGACATCCTGAATGGCGTGGAGTAGGGCAACGCCTTCCTGCATCGGCCGCTGGAAGGATTTACGCCCGGCGATCAGCCCCATGCCACCCGCCCGCTTGTTCACCACCGCGGTGGTGACCGCCGCCGCGAGGTCGCCCACGCCCTTGGATTCGCCGCCGGAGTTAATCAGACCGGCCCGGCCCATGTAGCAGTTGGCAATCTGATAGCGGGTCAGATCAATCGGATGATCGCTGGCGAGCTCGGTGTAGATGCGAGGGTCGAACTTGCCATAGCTGGAGCCGCCCCTATTGAGGGCCTCGAAACCGCCGTTATTTTCGGGCAGCTTCTGCTTGATGATATCGGCCTGGAGGGTGACGCCGAGGTAGTTGGCCTGGCCGGTCAGGTCGGCGGAGACGTGGTAGTCCTTCTCCGGAGTTTTGAAGGCGCTGTTGCGCAGGTAACACCACAGCACGGTAGCCATGCCGAGTTCGTGGGCCATGGCGAAGGCTTGGCTGACCTCGACGATCTGGCGGCTGCTTTCCGGCGATCCGAAGTAGATGGTGGCGCCCACCGCCGCCGCGCCCATGTTGTAGGCTTCCTTAATGGTGCCCCACAGGATTTGATCAGCCTTGTTGGGGTAGGTCAGCAACTCGTTGTGGTTGATCTTGACCAGGAACGGGATTTTGTGGGCGTACCGGCGCGAGACCATGCCCAGTACACCGAAAGTCGAGGCCACTGCGTTGCAACCGCCTTCGAGGGCCAGCTTGACGATGTTCTCGGGGTCGAAGTAGATTGGATTTTTGGCAAAGCTGGCCCCAGCGGAGTGTTCGACGCCCTGATCCACCGGCAGGATGCTCAGGAAGCCGGTGCCCGCCAACCGGCCGGTATTAAACAGGCGTTGCAAATGGCCCAGGACTTGGTTGTTACGGTCGGAGGGAGCGAAGATGCGGTCCACGAAGTCTGGACCCGGCAGGTGCAGCAACGCTTTGCTAATCTTTGGTTTGTCGAAGCCCAGCAGGTAGTCAGCGTGGGCGCCCAACAGTTCAGCGGTTGTGCTCATGGGAGGCGTCTCCTTGGGGTTGGGACGATTGAACGCGGTCAAGGGTTCAGACCGTTTTTGCGGGGTGAAGGGAAGGGTAGCGAGTACCGCCAAACTCTGGACGATGAGCCTCCCCACCCTTCATGCGAAATACGTGGCCAGATCGATAATTTCCAGGCAATGGGTCGCCTCGGCCCGTCCTTGCGCCCCGTGATGGGTGACGATGGCGAGGCCATCGGCAAAGCCGTTGTCCTTGCACCACGGACCCGCGACCGCTTTCCAATCCACGCCCCTTGCGGGCAGGTCAACGGTGTGAACGCCAGAGCACAGGTTGAGTTGTTGGCCGATTTCCGGGTTCAGCGTGAAGGCTACTACCCAGCAGGGCAGCCGATAGGCCGCCACCCGCCGTGGTTGCTGGCTGCGGGTGGTCGGAGTGATCACCATGCGGGTGCCGAGACGGATCGTGGCGGTCGCGACGTCCGCCGCGATGACCTCCTCGATCTGCGGATCGTCCGCCACCGGACGTCCCGACAGGAGCGTTTCCAGGTGGGGCAGAACCTCGCGTAGCTCTGGATCGCGCCACCCCGCCTCGGTGGCCGCAGCAATCCTCGCCAGCATCCGCACCGCATCGACCGGATACTGGCCTATCGCCGACTCCTCCGACAGCATCACGCAGTCGGTGCCGTCGAGGATGGCATTGGCAACGTCAGTGACTTCGGCGCGGGTCGGGCGCGGATTACCGACCATCGACTCCAGCATCTGAGTGGCGGTGATGACCAGTTTTCCCGCCCGTCGGGCGTGCTGGATCAGCCGCTTCTGCGCGATGGCGATCCCCTCAAGCGGCGTTTCCACGCCCAGATCGCCACGGGCCACCATGATGCCGTCGGCGGCCTGCACGATCGTGTCGATGTTCTGCAACGCCACCGCGCGCTCGATCTTGCCGAAGATCAGCGGGTTCCCACCGGCCGCGCGGGCGGCTTCGCGGACTTCGTGTAAGTCATCGGCCTTCTGCACGAAGGACTGGCTGACTACATCCGCCCCGTGTCGGACCGCGAAATCGAGGCACTCATGGTCGCGGGGCGTAAACGCCTTGATCGGCAATTCCTTGCCGGGGATGTTGACCCCCTTGTGCGACAACAGCAGGCCACCGACATCGACGCGGCAGGCGACCTCCGTACCGCCGACCGCATTCACCGTCAGTTGCAGGAAGCCGTCGTTTAGAAAGATCCGATCCCCGGGGCCGACCGACCGGGTCAACTCCGGGAACCGCACCGGCAACCGAGCTGCCGTCCCTTCGACGTTTTGGGTGGTCAGCGTGACCGAGGCTCCGCGCTCCAGCGTACATTGACCGCCAGCGAGGTTGCCGAGACGAATCTTGGGGCCGGGCAAGTCCGCGTAGATCGAGATCCGGTGGCCGATGGCCGCCGCGGTGTCCCGGATCAGCCGGATCGTAGCGGCATGACTGTCGAAGTCGCCATGGGCGAAGTTGAGCCGACAGACGTTCATGCCGGCTTGCATCATCGCCGTCAGCACCTCAGGCTGGGCCGAAGCCGGACCAATGGTGCAGATAATCTTGGTGCGGTGACTGGGCAGTGCCATGGGTGTCTCCCTTTCACGATCGATCAGGTGCTAACAGCGGGCGCTGGAGCTAAACCGCTGTCCTTCACCGCCGAACGGAGAGCGATCAGCGCCCAGCCGTAAAAAATCAGGTCAATGCCGAACAGCAGCCCCAGCGTCCACAACGCCGTTCCCGGGAATCCCCACCCGACCATACCGCCCAGCGCGATGCTGGCGATGGCGCTGACCAGCGACCAGACCCAGCCGTGGGTGGCTCGGTGCTGTAGCGCGTGGATCCCCTTGAACACGCCAATGATGATGAAATACGCAGCCAAAAAGAGGGTCAGGGTCAGGACACCCTGCAACGGATAAAACCATAGAACCAAACCGGCTACTATCGACAGCAGAGCGATGAGGACCGTCCAGACGATGTTCCAGAAACCTCGCAGTTGAAAGGCAAGCGCGCCGTAGAGAAACCCGCTCAGGATCATCAGCCCGCCCAGCAGGCTTTCGGCAACGAAGGTGGCCAGCACCGGCAGCAGGATCGCCGCCGAGCCGACGACCAGGAAAAGGATACTGAACACCAGCAGCGCCGTGGTATGGCTCTTCAGGGCATCCTGGATGACGGCACCGGATTCCGGCGACGGCGATGAGGTTAAAGCGGTCGTTAAAGCAGTCATTTTGTCGTCCTTACTCATACCACTTCTGGATAGATCTTGAACAAAGAGGTAGCACGAACTGGAAGCCCGTGCTACGGCGTGGTTTGGAAGCTCACGCGGACGGACACTCCTGCTTGATCCACGCAATGACGCCGGGCCAGGATTCTTTCAAAGTGCGCGATCCCATGAACAGACCGATATGACCACCCGGCACCAGCTTCTTGACGATTTTGTCCTTCGGCGTGGACAGCTTCTTCTCCGCTTCAAACACCTGCGGATAGGGGGTGATATCGTCGCCCTTGCCAGCCATCAGGAAGGTGGGGCAGATGATGTCATGGAGGCCAATCGTCTGGCCGAGCGCCACGAACTCGCCTTTGTAGAATCGGTTGTCCTTAAACAGTTGCTGGATCACTTGCAGATACCAGCGACCTGGCAAATCCAGCGGGTTCTCGTACCAGCGCTCGAACTCCTCGTTCTTCTTGAGATACGCCGGGTCTTCGATTTGATCGTAGAGTTCCAGATATTTCTTGAAGTAGTGTTCCTCGGGGTGCATGCCCTTCCAGCCGGCCAGCATGAACTTGCCGCGCATCAGGCCGCCGCCCATGGTCACCAACTCCTCGAAGAAACTCATCGGCTGGTCTTGGGCGATCTTCTTGATGAAGCCGTCGCCGGCGTCGGCATCGAGCGGCGCACCGGCAGTGACCAGCGTCGTCACCTTGTCCGGGTAGCGCGCCGCGTACATCGCTGCCATCCAGCCACCCTGGCACAGTCCAATCAGGTTGACCGCGCCGCCCAGGTCATCGACCGCCACATTGATTTCAGCGAGGTAGATGTCGGTATTGAAGTCCTTCATCGCTTTAGTGGCGCTCTTCCAGTCCAGGCAGAGTACGCGGCGGATGCCGCCGGTTTGCAGTGTTTCCACCAGGCTTTGCCCCGGTGCGTAGTCGGCGACGGTCGAAGTGTGGCCGGCGTAGGGCGCATCGATCAGGGTTGGAATCACGCCCTGTTCCCGGCGCGCCGCCGGCGTGGAGAAATCTCGCAGCCGCAGGGTGTTGAGATCGAGCAGGATGTCGTTGGGCGTGGCCCAGACCGGCTTGAGTTCGAATTCTTCCTTCTTGATCTCCTTAGCAAAATCCAGGTTGCGCTTGAAAATCTCCAGCCCCTCTTGCCCCATTTCCGCCATCAGGGCGAGCGGCCAGAAGGCCGGAACGCTGTGTTCGTATTGGCGAGTGAGGGATAGGGATGATGATGATGGGTCGGTCATGGCGTTCTCTTCCTGGTTTTGATAAGGGATGCTGGAACGGGTACGGGGATCGCCGCATCCACCCGTGAAACAGGCGGTTGCAGCGGATGGTGCGGCTGCATGGTCTTTCCTTTGAGAAGGCTGAATGACGACCTAAAACTATCCTGAGAACTAAGTTGTATATCGGATTTCATGTTCGTCTTCCCTCAGGTTGAGGGAGGCCAAGCGTAAGCGGGATGCGCCCTCCGATCTGTGCGGCAACCCGCTTATCTCCTTGATTGAGGCCGCTGTTCAGAAACTGCCGAGGCGCCGAAGTCGTGATCGGAGCGCTTCGATCTCATCGAGCAGATCGAGTACGAGGGCGGTGCTGGCCGCGCTCATTTCCAGATCGTGCGCCAAACGCAACGCCACCTGGGCGCGACGCAGCGTGGCCCCGCCAAAGCGCCAACGCGGCGCGTCGTCGCC
>NZ_CBTK010000162.1 GCF_000531125.1 Candidatus Contendobacter odensis Run_B_J11
GCTGGCTGGCGATGACCGGCCCGTGGCCATCCAGGGGCCGACCGAGCGGGTCGATCACGCGCCCCAGCACGCCATCGCCCACCGCCACATCCATGACCCGGCCGGTGCGCTGGACTTCATCGCCCGCGTTGAGACGCCAGTATTCGCCGAGCAGCACGACGCCAATGTCGTCCTCGTCAACATTGAACGCCATGCCGAGCACCTCGCCGGGAAACGCCACCAATTCATCAAAACCTACTCCGGGAAGGCCGGAGATATTGGCGATGCCGGTGGCGACACGGGTGATCGCGCCGACCTCCCGTGGCGTCAGTTGCGGCGTAACAGCGTCCCGCACTTGGCTTATTTCCGCAAACGCACGGTCGAAAATGTTCTCAAGGCGCTCCGGTTCCGTGTTCATGAGCGGGTTGCTTCGGACTGAGGTTCTTCCGGTTGAGGCTCGGCGTTGGCTTCGGGCTTGTCCTTCTCTTTCAGGAGTTCCTCGACGCTTTTTTCCAACGACGCCACATAATCCGCGATGCTCCACGCCACCTTTTGTCCATTCGTGGCAAGTTCAATCCCGCTGATCAGGTCTGGCGCGGTTCCGAACTGGACGGGCGTTTCCGCGCCCAGGGTGGCTTTGATCGCCGCTTCGGTGGAGGCGCGCTGCGCCGGCGGCAGGTCGAACGTGGTGCGAACGATCACCGGGTTGGGCGATGCCTTGAGCGCTGAGATCAGCCGTTCCTTTGCTGTTTCGTCAAGATCGCGCAACCGGCCAGCGAACACCTCAACCATCCGTTCTTCCAGACTTGTCCCGGCCAGATCAGTCAGCGCCTTGCGGGTGATGGCAAACACTTCCTGCTGGGTCCGGCGGCGAAGATCCTGATGCAAGTGCTGCATTTCGTTGTTCAAGGTTTCCTGCCGTTTTGCATGCAGAACCGCAGCGGCCTTCCGCGCCTCGTCGAGGAGTCGCTCGCGTTCTGCCTGCGCCTCGTCAGTCGCCTGTTTCAACAGCGCGCCGCGCTGTTGGTCGAACTCCGCGTTCTTGCGCTGGAACTCATCGCGCTCCTGTTGCGCTTGGGTGTCTTTCGCAGCGGCATTGGCAAGTTCGGTCGCGATCCGTTGTTCTCGTGTGTCGATGGCATCGAGGATCGGCTGGTAGAGAAAGTGCTTCATCAACCACACCAGGATGAGGAAGTTAAGCACCTGCGCACCCACGGTGAACCAGTCGATGAGCATGGCTTACTTTCCCGCCGCCTGCGCGATGGCGAAGTTCCAGAACGGATTGGCGAAAAGCAGAATCATCGAAACCACGAAGCAGTAGATCGCCGTGGACTCGATCATCGCCAAACCTACGAACAGCGTGCGGGTAATAGTCGCGGAGGCGTCGGGCTGCTGCGCCAGCGAAGTCAGCGCCGTCGCGACTGCCCGGCCTTCCGCCAGCGCCGGCCCCATCGTGCCGAAACCGGTAGTGAGACCGGCGATGACAATGGATGCCACTGCAATCAGGGTCATGCTGTCCATCAGAGTTTGTCCTTGGTGGGTGGTGGTCTCAAGTCTCGGCGGCAAGCTCGGGCTTGGGTTTGCGGACTCGCGTAGCGGCCACAATGTAAACGGCGGCCAGGATGGTGAAGATGTAGGCCTGCACCATGCCGGTGAGCAGACCGAGCAGCGTCATGATGATGGGAAAGATGAAGGGCGTAATTGACAGCAGAATGCCGATGATCATCGCCCCGCTCATCATGTTGCCGAACAGACGGACGGCCAGGGCCAGGGTGCGGGAGATTTCGCTGATCAGGTTAAACGGCAGCATGATGAACGTCGGCTCGATGTAGGACTTGAGATAGCCGCCCACCCCCTGATCCTGGATGCCGAAGAACGGTACCGCCACCAGCACGCACAAGGCGAGGGCGACGGTGGTTGATAGCGAGCCGGTCGGCGGCTCGTAGCCGGGGATCACGGTGCAGAGGGCGGATAGCGCGATGAACAGGAACAGCGTGCCCAGAAAACCGAGGTATTTTCGCGGCTGGCTCAGGCCCACTTCTTCGATTTGTTTCTCGATGGCGGTGACGATGATTTCCAGCAGATTCTGCCAGCGGGACCGTTGCAGACCGATGGACAGCTTGTGGGTAATGAGTATTGAACCGACGACCAGCACCAGCATCAATCCCCAGGTGAACACCAGGGTGGCGTTGAGTTTGAAAAACCCGTGTTGCCAAAAAATTATCTCATCAGGACTCAGGCGCATGGTCAGCCTCCGCTACCCAGGCAGTGGGCTGTTGCGCTGTTCGAGTCAGCTGCATGACGATCAAGCGCACCATGACAAATCCCACGAGACACGCCAGCAGCCGCTGCCAGTGGCCGCCCGCAACCTGGTAAAATCCAGCCAGCGTCAGACTCGTCCGCAGTAGAAAACTGCCGAAGAACCACAGCGCTGGCCGTTGAGATGACGTTCCTTTGCGAATCGTCCACCACAGGCCGCCGAAAAACAGCGCCCCGAGTGCAGCGCCCGCCAGCCCTGCTAATATCAAGATCCAGGTTTCATTCATCGTCATCCTCCTGTTCCTTCCGCATGGCCTGGTCTTCCTTGGCAACCCAGCGCCACGCATTGAAACAGCCCAGCACCAGCCCGGCGACCAGCAGCGCCAGGGTCCAGGAACGGCCTCCCGGATAAGTTCGGTCCAACCACAAGCCCAGCATCGCGCCGAGCAGCGTCGGCACCACCACCGACCAGCCGATCAACCCCATCATGCCCAGGCCGAACCAGACCCCCGGCGTGGGGTTACGCCGCGCCTTGAGCTTGCGCGCCGCCTTCGCGCCGACCTCCCGACTGAACGCCGTCGGGTCTTTCCCGCGCTGGCTTTCCAATGGGTCAGTCATGCTGAAACTCCGCCAGGCGACGGATGAAACCGCTCTCCATTTTCGCCATCACCGAACGCACGTTTTGCTCGTGTTCATCCAGGGTCAAAAACTCCCGTTCCACCGCCTTGCGCAGTTGACCGAGGTCGGTTCCGCCCAGCGCCCGGCGCACCGAAACCCGCACCTCCGGACCGGTCTTGACCAGTACTCCTTCATCCACGGCCAGGTAAACTTCGCCCTCCGCTGCGGTTTCGTAGATCAGAATCCCGGGCGCGAGCGCCGCGACGCAGTCGAGTCGGTGGGGCAAGAGGCCAAACGAGCCTTGGTGCGTCTCCGCGACGATGCGCGACACGCCGGTTTTCTCGGCGAAGATTTGAAACGGCAGCAGCACCTTAAGATTCATCAGGGGCAGTGGCATGTTCGCCCTCCGGTTGCGGTTTGGTTTTTCCCTTCGCTTCATCAATCGTCCCGATCATATAGAGCGCACTTTCCGGGACGTCCTTGAATTCATCGCGCAGGATGCGCTCACAGCCGTCCAGCGCGTCCTGGCGGCTGACGAGTTTTCCTTTGAGGCCGGTGAACTGCTCAGTGGTGAAAAAGGGCTGGGTGAGAAATCGCTCCAGGCGGCGGGCGCGGGCGACCACGTTGCGGTCCTCCGGCGAAAGCTGCTCCAGGCCGAGCATGGCAATAATGTCCTTGAGTTCCGCGTATTGCGCGAGGGTGCGCCGGATCTCCTGCGCCAGGCGATAATGCCGTTCGCCGACGATGCCGGGCGTGGCCATTTTGGAACTGGATTGCAGCGGGTCGATGGCCGGATAAAGCCCTTCGCTCGCCCGCTTGCGCGACAGCACGATGGAGGCGGAGAGATGGGAGAAGGTATGCACCGCTGCCGGATCGGTGAAATCATCCGCCGGCACATACACCGCCTGGATCGAAGTGATCGCGCCGGTATCGGTGTTGGCGATGCGCTCCTCCAACGTCGATAGCTCGGTGCCCATGGTCGGCTGATAGCCCAGCCGCGACGGCATCTGGCCCAGCAAACCGGAGACCTCCATGCCGGCCTGGATGAAGCGGAAGATATTGTCAATGAGCAGCAGCACGTCGCGGTGCTCGTCGTCGCGGAAATACTCGGCCATGGTCAGCGCCACATGCCCGACGCGGAACCGGGCGCCCGGCGGCTCGTTCATCTGGCCGAACACCATCACCATGTTTGGCAACACGCCGGCGGCCTTCATCTCGCGGTACAGCTCCTCGCCTTCGCGCGACCGTTCGCCGATGCCGCAAAACAGGCTGATGCCTTCGTGATGCCCGATCATGTTGTGGATCATTTCGGTGAGCAACACCGTCTTGCCCACGCCCGCCCCGCCGAACAGTCCCGCCTTGCCGCCGCGTTCCAGCGGCACCAGCACATCAATGACCTTGATGCCCGTCTCAAAGATTTCGGACTGGGTGGAACGTCGCGCCAGGGGTGGCGGCGCCCGATGCACCGAGCGCCATTGAACCTCGGTCGGGGCCGCTTGACGGTCAATCGCGTTGCCGAACACATCGAACATCCGCCCGAGAATGCCCTTGCCGACCGGCGCTTGCAGCGGCCCGCCGGTGTCTGCCACCGCCGTACCGCGAGCGAGACCTTGCGTGGGGGTCAAAGCAATTCCGCGCACGCGATGGGCGTCGAGCTGCGCCAGTACTTCGATGACGATGCGTTGATCCGCCCCCGCACGCAGCACCGAAAAGATCGGCGGTAAATACCCCTCGAACCGGATATCCACGACGCTGCCGCGCACCGAGACCACCGTGCCGAAATTTGAAGAGCGAAGTTGACTGCTCATAAGTTTTCCATCGCTGATTCCCGTTGATTACCGGTGAGTCCAAACGCAAAGTCAACGCTGGACGCTACGCTCTCTCCCGACGCGCATCGGTGTGATAGCGCACCTCGACCGTGTGTTCCTGATGGTCGTCTACCAGAGGAATCATGGCATTGGCGCACTCAACGCCGTCCATCGTGATCCGCGTCTCGCCCGTCCCGGCAACTCCTTGCGTGACGACGATGTGGTAGACCGTCTCCCGATAGCGGTAGCGCAAGGTGAATCCGTGCCACTCCGCAGGCAGACATGGCGTGAAATGCAAAGTCTCATCTTTCAACCGCAGCCCCAGCAGCGATTCCACAATCAGCCGGTACAGCCAGCCCGCCGAGCCGGTGTACCAGGTCCAGCCTCCGCGACCAGTGTGCGGCGCAACCGCATAAACATCGGCGGCGACCACATAGGGTTCGACTTTATAGGTCGCCACGGCTTCAGCGGATAGCGCATGGTTTATCGGGTTGATCATGGCGAACAGCTCCCACGCCCGCTGCCGGTCGCCCAAGGCCGCGAACGCCATCACCGCCCAGATCGCGGCATGGGTGTACTGCCCGCCGTTCTCCCGCACCCCGGGAACGTAGCCTTTGATATAGCCCGGATTCAACCCCGAAGTATCGAAAGGCGGATCCAGCAGTTGGATCAGCCCGGAATCCCGGCGCACCAGCCGCGCATCCAATGCCTCCATCGCCAACCGTGCCCGCTCGCTATCACCGGCACCGGACAGCACCGACCAGCTTTGGGCGATGGAATCAATCTGGCATTCGGCATTGCTGGCCGATCCCAGCGGCGTCCCGTCATCGAAGTAGGCGCGCCGATACCAGCCGCCATCCCAGCCCTGCTGATCGAGATTCTGGCGCAGTTGCGCCGCTTCGCTGTGACAACGCTCGACCAAGGGCAGGTCATCGCGCAACCGGGCGACTTCGGCGAAGCGCATCAGCACCTCGTACAGGAAAAAGCCCAGCCAGATGCTTTCACCCTTGCCCAGCATCCCCACTCGATCCATGCCGTCGTTCCAGTCGCCGGAGCCGATCAGCGGCAGGCCATGCGCACCCAAGCGGAGTCCGTGCAGGATGGCGCGCACACAGTGCTGATACAAACTCGCCGCTTCTTCCGACCGTGCCGGCAGATCGTAGTATGAGTCTTCCTCGGCATTGACCGGGCGGCCTTCCAGAAACTGAACCGGTTCATCCAGCACCCCGCTATCGCCGGTGGTCAGAACGTAGCGGCAAGTCGCCAGCGGCAGCCAGAGATAATCGTCTGAGCAGTGCGTGCGCACCCCCCGGCCCGACGGCGGATGCCACCAGTGCTGCACGTCGCCTTCGCGGAACTGACGACTGGCGCAGAGCAACAGGTGCTCGCGCAGCAGATGCGGCTTGGTGTGAATCAGCGCCATCAGATCCTGCAACTGGTCGCGGAAACCAAAGGCGCCGCCCGACTGGTAATAACCGCTGCGCGCCCATAGCCGACACGCCAAAGTCTGGTATACCAGCCAGCCATTGGTCAGCACATTCAGCGCCGCATCGGGCGTTTCCACCTGCACCGCGCCCAGGGTGTGCTGCCAATGCCGGTGTACCGAATCGAGACACGTCTGCGCCGCCACCGCGCCCCGGCAACGATGCACTAACGTGCTGGCGTCATCCGCGCCGCGCCGACCAGCCACGCCTAGCCGGAACACGATTTCATGTTCCTGCCCGGCAGCGAGTTCAAAGCTCACCTGAATCGCCGCGCAGGCATCCATCGCCGCGCCGACCTTGCCGGACAACCGCGCCCGCATCATCGCCGCCGGATGGCGCAAGCTCCCATTGCGCCCGATGAACTCGGTCCGGTCGCCGCTGAAGGTTCGCATCGCATCGTCTACATCGAAAAAGGCAATACGGTCGGCGAACTCAGTGTTGTACGGATTCCGCGCAAACAGCGCGCCACTGGTCGGATCAATCTCGGTGATGAGATGCAGCGCCGACTTTGGCCGCAGATCACCCAGCACCCACTCCAAATAACCGGTGGCCGACAGTCGTCGCGTCTGGCCGGATCGATTGCGCACTTTCAATACCGAGAATTTGATCGGCACATCCACCGCCACGTATACCCACAACTCCGAATGAATGCCGCCTTCACTATGCTCGAACACGCTATAACCGAAGCCGTGACGGGTGACATAGGGTGTTGCGCCGCCTACCGGCAGCGGCGTCGGCGACCAGAAGTCGCCGCTCTCTTCGTCGCGCAGGTAAAAAGCTTCGCCGCTGGCGTCGCTCACCGGGTCATTGTGCCAGGGCGTGAGGCGGAACTCGTGAGCGTTCTCGCACCAGGTGTAGGCCATCCCGCTCTCCGAAATCACCGTCCCGAAGTGCGGATTGGCCAGCACATTGACCCACGGCGCGGGCGTGGTCTGGCCGGGCGCGAGGGTGATGACGTACTCGCGGCCATCGGGGGTGAATCCGCCCAAACCATTGTCGAGGATGAGATCGGGGCGCAGCTCTCCGCTGACTGCTGCCAGTTCGGGACGGGGGTTTCGAGTCGGGCGGAAACGCGGCATCCGCTTTTCCAGCAGGCCACGCCGGTTAAGCTGTTCCGCCAGCGTGCCCCGACTGTCGCTGAGAATCACCCGCGCCACGGTTTGGAACAGAATGCGGTCTTCACTCGAAATCTGATCCGCCGGGCGGATAAAGATGCCGCCGGGTCGATCCATCACATGCGCTTCGACGCCCGCCGCAATCAATCCCAGGATTTGATCATGGAGTTGTTGCCGATAACCGGCTTGATCTTCATTCCAGATCACCAAATCCACCGTCAGCCCTTTCAATCGCCAATAGGCGTGAGCCTGCACCAGTTGATGAACCAGTTCGATGTTGGTCGGATCGGCAATCTGCACCAGCACAATCGGCACATCGCCGGACACGGCGTGACTCCACAGCCCGGATTGACCGCGTCGGTTCTGGCCGAGAATGCTGGCGGCGGCGCGCAGCGAGGCATTGGCATAGAGGATCGAGTTTGCCAGCCGTTTGTACAGTTGCACGTCGGATTCGGTGGCGTTGATCTGCCGCAATACCACTTGGCTATGCGTCCACGCCAGATCGAACACCCGATCCGCCAGCCGTTGATCCTGATATTTCTCGACCAGACTGACCGCAACCTCACGGGTGTCGCCGATGCCAGTGACCCGATCTATCGTGGCGAATTGATCCGGTTCCAGTGTAATCCGATAGCGGATCGCAACGATGGGATCCAGCACCGACCCGGCGCTACCCGACAATACCGGGTCCGCACTGATTAAGGCTTGAGGTGCAGCAGCGGTGCGACCGCGCCCGATAAACTGCATCCGGTCGGTTTCGTAGGACACCGGGCCGCAGTTGGCCCCGCGCACCACCATCAAATGAAACAGCCACGGCGAAGCCTCATTCTGCGAGCGCGGGCGGCGGTTACACAGAATCGCCGGTTGCGGATCGAGAATTTCGGTCTGCACAAACAGGTTGCTGAACGCCGGATGCAGCACATCGGCAGCCGGGGTGGCAAGGACGACTTCCGCGTAACTGGTGACTTCGATAACCCGGCGGGTCCGGGCGCGGTTGGTGATGCGCACCCGGCGCAGTTCGATGTCATCTTCCGGCGAAACGGCGATCTCGCTATAGGACTCGAACTCGTGATCGCGGCGGCGAAACTCGGCGCGTCCTTTGGAGAAAATCGCTTCGTAATGATCCGGCTGTTTAAGCGTGGGCTGATAAGCCGTTGACCAAAATTCGCCGCTGGCTACGTCGCGCAGATAACAGAAGGCACCCCAGGAATCGCAGGTGGCGTCTTCGCGCCAGCGGGTGACGGCGAGGTCTTTCCAGCGGCTGTAACCGCCACCCGCGTTGGTGACCATCACATGGTAGCGGCCATTCGATAACAACTGCACTTCCGGGATCGGCGTGTTCGGGCTGTTAAACACCCGCACTGGCGCTTCCTGACCACCCGCGAGATGGATATCAGTGGTCTCGTCGGCGATGTGCGAATAGAACGCCGTGGTTTTCGGAATGCGCTCCTGAAGTAGCAGAGCGGTGGCCTGGAACAGCGGCGCTGATGCAAAGCGCTTCTGCATTGGGCGATCCAGCAGCAGATAGGCCAGCGCGAGGAAGCTCATGCCCTGGTGATGGGCCATAAACGACCGCACTACGGTGCTGGCCTGCCCACGCGGCAGCCGGGACGGCGTGTAATCAATCGCTTCATAGAAGCCAAATTTCCCTTCAAATCCAGCGGCGGCGAGACGCTGCAAATTCAGACACGCGGCCTCTGGAGCCACCATCAGCGCCAGCGCCGAGGCATACGGCGCAATCACCAAATCCTCGGCCAGTCCGCGTTTGAGTCCCAGGCCGGGCACACCGAAGGCGCGGTACTGGTAGTTGAGATGCACGTCAACCGTGTTGTAGCCCGATTCCGAAACGCCCCAGGGAACGCCGCACTGCTTGCCATAGGCGATTTGCCGGGCCACCGCCGCCTGACAGGTCTGATCCAGTAAAGTGTTTTCGTAGGTTGGCATCACCAGCAGCGGCATCAGATACTCGAACATCGAGCCGCTCCACGACATCAGCGTGGGTTCGCCACCGGCAATCGTCAGCAGGCGGCCCAAGGCAAACCAGCTTTCCTGCGGCAGTTGGCCCTGCGCAATCGCCACGAAACAGCCCAACCGCGCCTCCGACGCCAGCAGGTCGTAGTAGCTGGCGTCCTGCCGCCGTTCGCTGACGTTGTAGCCAATCGTTAATAGATGCCGCGACTCGTCAAACAAAAAGTCATAGTCCATTTGGGCCAGTTCGCCCGCCTGCAACGCCAACTGTTCGAGAGTCGTAATTCGTTCGCGAGCGCGGCGGCTGGCGTCCTGAAGAGCCGGCAATAACTCCACCTCAAGCATGGCCAACTGGCGCAGTGTGGGAATTAAAAATCCCCCCTGCCCCCCTTTTTCAAAGGGGAGTGGCGAAGCCGGGGGGATTTCGGCAGCCAGCCACGGCGCGAGAAACAGCAACTCATCGAGGGCAATGCGGCACTGCCGAGCCAATGCTTGCGCCCATTCGTTCGCTTCGCTCCCGGCGTTCCCAGCGGCTGCATTCAGCGTAACAACCGCTTCCTCGGCGCTAATCGCCAACGACTCAAGGCATTGTTGCGCTGCCGCCAGCGTGATCGGGCGGGTAGCCGACGCTGATTCCAGCGTTTGCTGAAAGCGGGTGAGCGGAGTCGGTAAATCGGCTTTAAGCGCGTCAGTCAGAATCCTGAAAGTGTCACTGATCCCGTCCAGCCAGCGGGTACTCAGAATCGGGTCATCCATCAGCGCCAGCAGTCCCGGTTGCAAGGTCAGCAAGCAGCCCGCCAGGTTGCCGCTGTCCACCGACGAAATGTACGTCGGCTGTAGCGATTTCAGTGACTGGGTGTCGTACCAGTTGAAGAAGTGGCCGCGATAGCGTTCCAGGCTGCCCATTGTCCGCAGTGCGCACGAGGTGCGCTCGATGAGGCATCCGGCTGGAATATAGCCAAAGTCATACGCGGCCAGATTCGCCAGCAGCGACAACCCCATGTTGGTCGGCGAGGTGCGATGTGCCACTGCGACCGGCTGCTCCTGATAGTTATCGGGCGGCAACCAATGATCTTCCGGGCCAACGAAGGTCTCGAAGAACGCCCAGGTTTTGCGGGAAACCATGCGGAGAAACAAGGTTTGATCCGCCGTCAAGGGCGCGGTGTGCCGAATCAGCGGGCGGCTGATCCACCAGGCCATGACGGGCGAAGCCAGCCATAGCAGCAAAATCGGCCCCGCTATCGCCAGCACCGCCGGTTTCGTCAGCGCCAGACTGAGCGCCGTAACCGCCGCCAGCGCCGGAGCGATCCCCATCATCCGGTAAAAACCGACCAAATCCCGGCACTGGTGATGATCGCCCGATGAGGTCCATTCCAGCAGATGTTGATGAGTGATCTGCATCCGCCAGATCGTGCAGATCATCGCTTTAAGACTGAAGTACGCCTCATAAGGGAGGCAGACAAAGGCAAACGCGGTCTGCGCCAGTTGGTCGCCCGCCGAGCGCGCCGCCGCCGCGCCATGCTGGCTCCAGCGCCTATCGCCCGGCTTTTGCAGCAGGTTCAGCAGCGAGGTCAGCAGCGACGGGATCAGCAGGATGCCCAGCACCGCCCCAGTCCAGAATCCGGGCGCTGCCAGCACGGTCCAGCCCAGCGCCAACAGCAAGGTCAACGCCGCTGGCGCCAGACTGCGCCGCAGGTTGTCGGCCAGTTTCCAGCGCGACAGCAGCGACAGCGGGTTTTTCCGCTGTTGTCCGTCGAGATCAGGAACCTGCGGCAATAGCCACTGCGCGATCTGCCAGTCGCCGCGAATCCAGCGATAGCGGCGGCTTACGTCGGCGCTGTAGCAGGCCGGATAGTCCTCATACAACTGCACATCGCTTAACAGTCCAGCCCGCGCATAACACCCTTCCAGCAGGTCGTGGCTGAGAATCCGGTTTTCGGGAAAGCATCCATTGATTGCCTGCTCGAAAGCATCCACATCGTAAATGCCCTTGCCGATAAACGAGCCTTCCTGAAACACATCCTGATACACGTCGGAAATGGCATGGGTATACGGATCAATGCCGGCATCGCTCCCGTACAGCCGGGCAAACCGCGACCGATTCGCGCCGGGCAAACTCACCGCGACCCGGGGTTGCAGGATGCCGTAGCCCGCGCCAACCCGCTGCTGATCGGCGTCGTAACGCGCCTGATTCAGCGGGTGCGCCATCGCGCCCACCAGTTCCCGCGCCGCGTCACGCGGCAGTTGGGTATCGGTGTCCAGGGTAATGACGTATTTCACATTCAACAGGATCGCGGGATCGCCGACCACCCGCGAGAAGCGATCCTGAGCATTACCGCGCAGCAGCGCGTTCAAATCGGCCAGCTTGCCGCGCTTGCGCTCGTAACCCATCCACACCTGCTCTTGCGAATTCCAGCGGCGCGGGCGATGGAACAGGAAAAAAGTATCGCCGCGAACCCGCCGGTATTTTTCATTCAGCGCCTCAATCCGTTGCGCGGCCAACTCCACCAGCGCGTTGTCCTCCGGCAGGGTTTCCTGCGGCGCATCCCGAAAATCGGTCAACAGGCCAAAGTGCAGGCTATCGTCGCGATTGGCCAGAAACCGGACTTCCAGCGCCTCGATCAGCGCCTTGACGTTGTGAATGCTGGTCAGCATGGTCGGCGTCACCACCAGGGTGCGCACTTCCGGCGGAATGCCGGCGGAAAAATCCATGCGCGGCAATGGATACGGCGTGGTCAGCAGCGTCGCCAGCCAGTTCACCAGCGCCACCGCCAGATGACTGGTTGCCAGCGCCGCCAGAACTCCCAGGATCACCAGCAACCCACCCGGCACGCCATCGGCCTGCGCCTTCGCCAGCAAGCTCCCGCTAAACAGCGCCGTCAGCAGCGTAATCGCGCCTAGATACAGCATCAAAGGCGCCTGACGACTCCAGCGTTGCAGCGACTCGCCGGTACACCAGCACGCCTGAACCTTGCGTTCGAGCTGCGCCAATCCCCGATCAATCAGGTAAAAACCCACATGCGCCGCTCGCCGATCAGCGTTGTTCTCAGCCGCGCATTGCTGCGCCAGACCCAGCGCGTGACGCGCCACTTCCGCCTCGGACAGCCGGCTGTGTTTCGCCACTTTTTCCACCACATGCCGGTAACGATCCCGGCTGGCGAAATCCATCTGGCCGTAAATCCCGCCCGGATCGTCGCGCAAGGTCTGTTCAACCCCGCTCATGGTTTCCACGAACTCGCGCCAGTCCATCGCCCCCAGAAAGCGCAGACTGCCGATGCTATTGCTGATCGATACCTGATCGGCGGCCTGTTGCTGGTTCTCCACCTGAACCAACTGCTCAATGGTCAGGCCCGATTCAGCGAGGTGCTGCTCGATCCAGGTCAGCGGCAAAGCCAGCGCCGAACTCTGGCCTTGCAGTCGCCGCGCCAGCTCCGCCACAAAAGCACCGGACATTGGCGGATTCGACCGCGCCATATCTGCGATCACCAGCAGCAGATTTTTCGGGTCGCTTTCGGCCATCGCGGTCATTTGATCGGCCCAGCCATCGGCCAGGTTCTGGTCGGTGCGGCTGGCGGCGATTCGGGCCGCCACCCGGCGCAGATTCTCGATCAGCGTCAAACGCAGCATGATCGGAATGGCCCACAATTCACCCAGCTTGAGGCTGGTAACGGTCTGATAGGCGGCGACGAAACGGCTGAGATTTTCCGGGTCTACCCGACCATCGCCGTGAGCGATAATTTCCAGCGCCAGGTCATAGACCCGTGGCAGTCCGGCTGATGGGCCGTTCAACAAGCGCGGCAATTCCCGGCTGTACCCTTTGGGCAAATGCCGCTTGGCGGTGCGAATCTGTTCTTCAATCAGATAGAAGTTATCAAGCAGCCATTCCCCTGCGGGCGCAATCCGGCGGGTTGCGGTCACTGCGGCTATGAGCAGCGAACAGACGCTAGTCAAGGTCTGTTCATTCTCGGTCAACCGCGCCAGAAGCTGATCCGGCGCATGTCCCGGCGTTAACGGGTGAGCAGCGGCGAGATGCTTGCCGTGCTGTTCCATCTGGACGGCGCTGAACAGTTCCGCCCGCAGCGGCGGCTCGTCACCAACGTACTGTTTGGTCAGCCCGTTGCCAACAAAGCGCGTTTTCAACTGGAGCCAGGTTTCGCGAATCGCCATAGTGCCCACCTTCAAATGTGCGGTCTCCGGCTTCGGAGCGAATTCATGCTGTAATGGGGAGAAACCTACCCTATATCGTGGGTAAAGCTCTGTTCGCTAGCGCACAGATCAATCGGTAAGCCTGACTTTTTTATTTTCCATCACTCCCGTGCGAGCGGAAATCCAGCAGGACTTTCGCTTATTCGTCATTCCCGCGAATGCGGGAATCCAGTCAGTCGCTAAAAAATCGGGGTACCCGCGTTCCCCGCGTTCGCGAGGACGGGTATGACGAATGGAGCGATTTTTGACCTCAAAAGGACAAAACCTATTAGAAAACGGTATAAGACATTGAAAAATTGGATAATTGCTTTCGAAGGCGTGACGAATTCAGGGGGAGACTGGCGCGAGTGCGCCGGGGAGAGCGGCATCCTTGCGTGATTACGACTGACGGTAGACGCCAGCCAGCGCTAGGCGCGGTCGAAAATATCCTTAACCTTCTGGTAACACTCGCAAGCCGACGCCTTGAGACCGTCTCGACCCAGGATCGTGATGTTGCCGCAGCTGTATCGAATCAGCTTTTGCTGCTGTAGCGCGCTGGCCGCTACGGTGACTCCAACCCGGCGCACCCCCCACCACATAGAGCCGCATCACCATTGCCGCAACTGTGGTGAGAGCAGGTGGTTTAACAATCTGTTTGCGACGCATCTCACTCCTCCTTGCGGGCCTTTGTTCTAGTTCTAGCGCCGGAAGTATGTAACTACGGGGCTATCGCCGCATAAAACTGTCCGAACCATTGACCTAAACCAAGGCGGCCGTTGGAGCGAGGCCGCCGGCGCCTTGATTCATTGCAAAGTCTCCGGTGTGGTAAAACCGCTGTTAAGAGTATCTATCGAATCCGGCGCATCTTGCAGACAATGCACCAGCCTCAGAGCATTTTGCAGGTGGCGAGACGCGCCTTGCAGTTGATCTTCGGGCTGAGCGGCCAAGGCGGAGGAGGCCAGCACGGCGGCGACGTTCACTAGAAACGATAATCGGTCCAGCCCAGCTTCATCTGCGTCGTTCAGAATGCGAGCGCTAACCGCTTTGGCGCAATTGGCGATTCGCTCGTTTGCATGTTGTTCAGCTTCGGTCATGCATTTATCCTCTCTCAATAACGGTTTGGTCATCAAAGGGCTGTTGGCGCTTTGTTATGGCGTAGCGGAATGCGGTAGATGCAAATTCGATGCAACCTCTCAAGTATGGTGCAGCGATCTGATGATTTCAGAATAATCTCACGCGCTCGCTGCCAGAATCCAAATGGACGCTGGCGTTACTCTTTCAGGAATTGTCATGAATCCACTCACCCCGATTTTACGGCGCCATCCGATTATCCTCCTCGATGGCGCGTTGGCGACAGAACTGGAACAGCGGGGCTGCGACCTGCGCGATCCGCTTTGGTCCGCCAAGGTTTTGTTGGAGACGCCAGATCTGATCCGGCAGGTCCATTTGGATTACTTTCTGGCGGGCGCTGACGGCGCAATTACCGCCAGCTATCAGGCCACCGTCGCCGGCTTCATGCGCCGAGGGCTTAGTTCGACCGAGGCCATTGCGTTGATCCAGCGGTCGGTGCGCCTCGCCATTGAGGCCCGCGATGCGTTCTGGGCCGACCCCGCAAACCATGCGGGCCGACCACGCCCCTTCGTCGCCGCCTCGGTGGGCCCCTATGGCGCTTTTCTGGCGGATGGTTCCGAATATCGAGGGGATTATGGCCTGAGCGAGGCGGCTCTGATCGAATTCCACCGCCCACGACTGGCGGCGCTGCTGGCCGCTGGCGCGGATATTCTGGCTTGTGAAACGCTGCCCTGTTTGGCGGAGGCGCAAGCCTTGGCGCGTCTGTTGGCCGAGTTTCCCGACGCCAGCGCCTGGATCAGCTTCAGCGCCCGCGACGGCGCGCACACCTGCCACGAGATCGGAAGAGCGTCGTGTAGGGAAAGAGTGTAGATCTCGG
>NZ_CBTK010000163.1 GCF_000531125.1 Candidatus Contendobacter odensis Run_B_J11
CTCAGTACAGGACAAAACTGATAACCCTATGAATAAAAACGGTTAAGCTAGGCATTTTTTGCAGGAACTGCAATGAAAGCTACCGTTAACGACCCCGTCCGTGAACTCAAGGCCGTGTTGGCCGAGCATCTGCCTTGGCATGGCGCGCGGATCACTTTTCTCGCCCATTTTCTACTGGCTCTGTTCAAAGTGCGCAGCGTCAACCTGGCTGAATTAGCCACCGGTTTCGGCGGCCAGGCCCTGGTGGACTCGCACTACAAGCGTCTGCAACGCTTCTTTCGTTCGTTCGAGATTGATCCGGACCTCTGGGCGCGGTTACTGGTGCGCCTGGTCCCGGTCGGCGATGGCCCGTGGCGCCTGACCCTGGATCGGACCCAATGGACGTTCGGCTCCGTGGACATCCACTTTCTCGTGCTGGGGATTGCCTATCGGGGCATCGCCCTGCCGGTGTTCTGGAGCGTCCTAGACAAGGCGGGCAACTCCAACACCCCTGAGCGAATAGCCCTGATGGAGCGCTTCCTCGCGGTCTTCGGCGTAGAACGGATCGCCGTCCTCCTGGCCGACCGCGAGTTCATTGGCGAAGCGGGGTTTCATTGGCTGCAAACGCGACGGATTCCCTTCCACCAACGGATTAAGCGCGACACCCTCGTCCCCCATCATTGGAACCGGATGACGCGGGTCGATGCATTGTTGGTCTCACTCAACCCCGGCCAAGCTCGCCTGTTGGCGGGGCGACGCCCGGTCTGGGGCTGCTTCGTCTCCCTGTCAGCGCTGCGCTTGGCCGATGGTGAGATCCTTATCCTGGCCACCTCCGGGGCACCCCAAGGCGAGGCCATCGATGCCTACGCCGACCGCTGGCAAATTGAGACCCTGTTCGGTTGCCTGAAGACGCGGGGCTTCAATTTCGAGGACACCCACCTCAGAGACGCTTCTCGCCTGTCCAAAATGATGGGGCTACTCGCCCTAGCCTTTGCTTGGACCCACCGCACGGGCGAACAACTTCATGACCAAGACCAGCCGATCCCCTTAAAAAAAACCCTTCAGCGACCGCTCAAGTCTCTCTTCCGCCACGGCCTCGATTTCCTGCGTCACGTCATCCTCAACCTCGCCGACAAATTCCAGGATTTCCTGTGGGCTTTAAATTTTTTGTCCTGTACTTA
>NZ_CBTK010000164.1 GCF_000531125.1 Candidatus Contendobacter odensis Run_B_J11
ACCCTGCTAACCCAAGAAATATCAGGATTGCAGTATTAGGTTCAGGTACTGCAAATTTTTCCGTACTAGATACAACTCCATAAAAATTTGTTCTTTCAGATCCTGTACCAAATGCGGTTGCAAAATAGCGGATTGAGTATTCAGAAATATCTAGTGGTAATATATCTAAACCTTTCTTCTTTGGCCCACCGTCGAAAAATATCTGAAACCATCCGGGTAAACCCGAGTCAGTAAGAACATTAGTAGTCAATAACCAACTTTGGTCATCCGTGATTCTTATATCATTAGTCGTGACGGAACCGCGACCGGTACTTAAAAATGTGATACCCCCTACGGTAGCTTCAAGGAATCCGGTTAAATATTCTCCTCGACCCGTGTCCGTGGATATATCTATTGCTGAGTCATCGACAGCAAATGAAAATAATAGATCCTGACTTCGATCTACGGGAACCCCCTCAATCGATACATCACTTATTGTACCTGTGCCTTCATATTGAATGATGCTGGCACTACCTGAAATAGGAAAAAACAATAATAGAATTAATGTGTAGGGAATAAATAATGGCCGAATAAAAGTAGAATGGATATTCACGATTGTACATACCCTATCGAATAAGCGCCTAACGTCTTTACTCACCGGGCGAGCGATAGCGAAGCTCCGCTGGAACGTTGAGTTAGACCTTTAAATGGTGTGCGATGATTTCATCTAATTGTTCAAGAGATGAATCATCAGAAAGCCCCTTCATTTCATTGGAAATGTCAGATAACTTTCCTTTAAGAAAAAGTTCTTCATTGAACGGTGTACTGATAAATTCCCTGAATAAAAGTTTATCACTGGAAATCGAATGCTTAGGGAGACTTTCAGATGCCCACGCACCAATTCGCACTCCAGCGTAAAGTATGCGTGCTTGCACAAGACCACAACCACCTGCTCTACATGCGTGAAAGAACATTACATCAGCTTCCTTACGTGAAACACCTGAAGTATTACAGGCTACATCATGTGTAATTGATGCACGACGATAATCGTCTGTATAGGGACTACCTACGGATGACCATAATGGTCTAGGTATGCTAGCTCCATTGATTATAGAGTCTTTGGGTGCACGCCATCTTCTTCCATTAGGATCTGTATATGAAAATTCTTCTAGCAACTTCATATTACGATCAGGATTGTCTGGATCGGTAATCCATATGGTTTTTGGGTCTTCTGAGAATGAACCGTGATTTGACATACTTTTCTCCAAATTCGATTAAAGTCTAACGGGGCGCGAGTTGAGCGAACTCGGCGTGTCCCGCGCGGAGCGCGGCGCCAACTAAAATTAGTCAGTCGCAACCATAGCAACAGACGCGGTATAAATCAAAAATCAACTTTATGAAAGTAGATTTAGAACAGCTAAATTTCTGAGGAGGCTATTTTTCGTCTCCCCGCCGTTCGCCAGAGGGTTATGCGGAATCAATTCTAATAAATCAGTTACTAGCATAGGTTGCGGTACATGAAAGCTTGGTTTAGCCATAAATTTCTCTATCCAGATTGACTTTAGTCTGTCTAAGTACGGTTTGCAACCTTCTAATTTAGTGAGGAATTTTTCGGTTCATTTTGAAACGTGCAAAAACCATCGGCGTTTCAAAAATGAAAAGGAAACACTACTAGCACCCCTAGATAAATTTCCTGCAAAGTTTGCTCTGGAGGTCGATTTCCCCGATAAT
>NZ_CBTK010000165.1 GCF_000531125.1 Candidatus Contendobacter odensis Run_B_J11
ATCACGGGAAAATTTACAGAAGGAAAAAATTCGGATGTTTTTTCTACCCACGCATTCTCCTAAACTGAATCCAGACGAGCAAGTTTGGAATGAAGTTAAGCATCGTCAACTGGGCAAACAACCCATAAGAAGTAAACTAGACTTAAATCGAAGAATCCATTCTTCTCTAAAGTTTTTACAGGAGCAAATGGCAAAGGTTCGATCCTTCTTTCAACTCCCAGATACTCAATATGCCGCTCTTCAAGAGTCCATTGCATAATAATGTATGTATGGATATCAATTGGGAAGACTATACTCTGACACTGCTAATCGCTGGTAACCGGTCAATAAAGGTACGACTGGCAGGGATTGATGCGCCTGAGCTGGATCAACCCTATGGGCAACAAGCTCAACAAGCACTGTCTAGGTTGACACTGCACAAAGAGGCGCGGATCGAGAGTGCCGGGCCGGATAAATATGGGCGCACATTAGGAACAGTTTTTGTCGGTTCGGTCAACATCAACGCTGCGCTGATTAGAGGATATCCGGCACAAAAGATGCTTAATCTCAACAAGTGGGTAGACTGTAGGCAAGGCAATCACTCTGGAGAAGACGTTATGGCCTACCACGAAATTTCCGATGATTTTTGGAACCCAGTGGAACTCTTACTGGAACCTTTCAAGCGGAAAAAGTCGGGGGGCAGCCCGCCCTTGGATTTCCGGCGCATCTTGAACGGTATTTTCTACCTCCTCAAGACGGGCTGTCAGTGGGGCTCTCTACCCGCATGCTATGGTTCCAAAAGTGCGGTTCACGAACACTTCCAGAGGTGGGTGCATGCCGGGGTGTTTGCCGAAATTTTCCGTTTATCCGTTGAAGACTATCAAGAGTTGAATGGGATTGAATGGGAATGGCAGGCCATGGACGGGGCGTTAATGCAAGCTCCCGTGCGGGGTCAACCGGTCTGCCTCGAAGACGAGGCCTTGGGGCGCAACCCGACGGATCGGGGACGGAGTGGAAGCAAGACCCATTGACAGGTCGATCAGCAGGGCATACCGCTGGGGGTTACCCTGACCGGTGCCAACGTTCATGACAGCCGGTTGATCTCCCCGACCTTGGCAACGGATATCCTCTCGCGGCCCGACCCGACGCCCGATCATCCGCAGCACCTGTGCTTGGACAAGGGGTACGACTACCCCCGGGTCGAGCAAGAGGTGGAAGAACACGCCTATATTCCCCACATTCGCCGCATCGGTGAGGAAAAAATCGCGGACGGGGAAAAAACCCATCCGGCCCGCCGTTGGGTCGTCGAACGAACCATCGCTTGGATCAAAGGCTTTCGGGCGATTCGGACTCGCTACTTTTGTAAGGCACAGAATTATTTGACGATGATTCATTTGGCCTGCGCCCTGATTGTCTCCAGAAAGCTGGAGACCGTCTGAAGGGCAAATCTTGTGCCGGATATCCTCTTAGCCAAGGCGCCGCATGGGTTTATCGAAAATATCCGCATCCTGCCCAGTGGGAGAATTTGGAGGATTTTGCCAAAAATACGAATGCCGGATTGTGGGCATTGCCCGCCGATCAACGCATCCCGCTGTGGGAATGGCGACATCCGCCAGCCGCCGCCGCTGTTCCAGTTGTTCCCGCCGCTCCAGTCATTATGTCCGCCCCATCTGTCGCGCCGCGCCCGATTCCGTCCAAGCCGACTGCCACTGCTTCCGCTGGTTGGACGTGTGAGGCTAAGATAACTTGTAAGCAGATGAGCAGTTGCGATGAGGCCAAGTTCTATCTCACCACTTGTGGCGTGAAACGATTAGACGGCAATGGCGACGGGGTACCGTGCGAGAAGCTGTGCCGTTAGGCCGCGTTTATAAACCCCATTGAGGCCCGATAAATCCCGGTTCACTGCGGTTTTGGAGGCAGTTCATCATACTTGGGCAATGCGCCCGGCTCCTGATACCAAACGGCGCGGGAGCCACAGAAGATATTCTGACTGGGCTGGATTTGCGGATCATCCTCCAGTGAACCCGCCGGGACGACCACCGCCCGACCACTCTTCCCCAGCCACGGCAAAGAGGATCCGCACTGCTTACAAAAGGACGTGGCAAAGTGCTTGGCGTCCTCCAGTTCATACCGGCCTATGAACTCTTCGCCGCTGGTCCATTGAAAGTCAGCGGGAGAGACCAGCAAATTGGCCGCGAACGCACTGCCGGTAAACTTCCGGCAGCGCGAACAATGACAATACTGAAAGATACCCAAGTGGCCCTTGATGGTGTAACTCACTTTTTTACAGAGGCAACGACCGCTTACGGGGTATTGAGACATGGGAGATTCCTCAACAATGGTCTTCACAAAAAGAGGCGTCCTGAACAACACCGAGCCGCACTGAACCCTTGGAATTCTCTGGCAAAGAAACGGTAAGGCAGCACTAGGCGGGTATCCATCGAGCAGGAAGTCCCGAGGCGCTTGCCGTTTGGGGCTGCGTAACGGTTGATCCAGAGGGAGAGGATACTATGGCTTGGCTTTATCTGATTGTGGCGGGACTGTTTGAAATCGGCTGGCCGGTCGGCTTGAAACTGTCACAGACACCGAGCCGGCTGCTACTCTTTCGCCGATTTGTTTGCGAGATGCCGCAATAGTTCTCCAATTTGGGCAGGAAAAAGTATGACGGTGTTTGATGGACTGGAACCCAGTCCGTCTATCGTTTGCAACGTGCGTAGTTGGAGTGTAATGGGGCTATCCGACATGATTTTTGCGGCCTCTGCAAGATTAGTTGCCGCCAGTTTATCGCCTTCCGCTTTGGTGATGGTTGCACGTTTCTCGCGTTCTGCGGAGGCTTGACGCGACATCATCCTTTTCAAATCTTCAGGCAATTCTATGTCTTGCAATCGGAGTGAATCCACCCGGAGACCCCATTCCTTGACTCTCTCTTCCACATGTTCTTTGAGGCGAATCTGTATCTGTTCCCGTTCTGAAAGCAGTTCGTCTAATGTCAAGCCTCCAATAATATCGCGTAGTGCCGCCTGAGCATACTGCGCGACCGCAAACTTGAAGTCTTGGATGGTTATTACCGCCTTTTCGCTGTCTTCGACCATGAAGAACAACGCCGCATCAATTTCTGCCGGAACATTGTCTTTGGTGATGACTTTTTGTCTGGGTATGTTGAGAACGAGTACTCGTGTGTCGAGAAAACGGACATTCTCAAGAACGGGTATGATGTAAAGCAGACCCGGTCCTCTTATAGTCTGAAACTTGCCCAAGCGAAGCACAACACCTCGTTCCCATTGTGCCGCCACCCGAAGACCTGACACCACCACAAACCAGAGAAACGCAGCGACAATGATAATACCCAGAGGCCGTGAAACTACCCCGTTAATTTCTAATGAGTAGATGTCGAATGGATAGAATATCAACGCAATAACTGCGATAGGTACGACGAAAATAACTCCTCGCAGAGTCCTACCCAATGAAACATGTTCTCCGATAGGTCTGGCAAACTGCTTCAAATCTTCGCTCATGACCCTTTCCTTCTGTTATTCCGTTTATTGCCTCATGCACCCACGAGGCGGACTTGGCGTACCGTAAGGATTCGTGCGAAATTGAACAATAACAGACGTTGCTAATACTGTGTACATCGTCAGCTCACTTGCCCAGTTCTAGTACTTCACCCGTCCTGAATTGACGGATAGAGGCGCTTGAGCTTGATGCGGGCATCGGGGGTGGTAAAGCGCCAGTTGACCGGGTGGGGGCAAGCGTTGCGCGCCTGTTCCCAAGCGATCACCTCCC
>NZ_CBTK010000166.1 GCF_000531125.1 Candidatus Contendobacter odensis Run_B_J11
GCCCCAGTGCTGGCGCACCGTGGCTGCAAACCGATCCCGTTCCGTCAACGAGCACAGGAAGTAGCGGCATTCGGTGCGGGTTTTTTCCCTGATGATGCGGGGGGACTCGACCCGCCCGACGGCCTGAAGCCCGGCCCAGTCCGGTTTGGCCGCCAGCCCGTCGATTGGGTGGCTCAGGGCATAGCGGCGGATTTCGATCCGGCCGGGGCCTTTCTCCACCCCAGCACGTCGCTCAGGGTGTCGTGCGAGGGAATGCCATTGGGCAGATCCAAAAATCCCCGCAACCAAGCTTCCTTCTCCTCGGCAAAGTCCGCCATCCCCACCCAGTCCTCCACCCCGCTCAACACCGCGCACAGCACGATCATCAGAATGTCATGGAGTTTGTGGAGCTTGTTCTGGCTCTCCCGACGGGGATCCGGCAGGTCGGCAAAATACGGGCGCGGGTCGAGCAATTGGGGCCGCATCAGGTCTCTCCGCAAGATCAACCTCGCTCCGTTACCCCGGCGATCAGCCTACTGTCAACCCCACACATAGCGCGATTGCCCTGGGGATAGGGATAGGGATGACGTACTGTGTCGGAATACCCCGATCAGGATTGCAAGGACAGGTACTGCCAGACTACGCTGGCGGCGGCGAGGGCGGTGATTTCGGCGATGTCGTAGGCCGGGGCGACCTCGACCACATCCATGCCCTTGAAGTCGAGTCCGCCGAGTCGCTTCAGGATCGCCATCACCTGCCAAGTGAACAGACCTCCCACCTCGGGGGTGCCGGTTCCGGGTGCCTGCCCGGGGTCGATGGCGTCGATATCGAAGGAAAGGTAGACCGGTACCGTTCCTACGGTAGCGAGTACGAGATCGGCGACTGCTTGCGGGCCGGTCATGTGAACCTCTTCGGCGCTGACGATGCGCACGCCCTGCGCTAACGTCCACTCGTAAACGGCGCGGGCGACCGGTGAACGGATACCGATCTGGATCATCCGCCGGGGATCGACCAACCCCTCGGTGATCGCTCGGTAGAACACCGAGCCGTGCCCGAGCGGCTGACCAAAACTATCCGGCCAGGTATCCACATGAGCGTCGAAATGCACCATCCCAAGCGGCCCGGACCGCCTTGCCAGCGCTCGCAACAGCGCCAGGGTAATGGTGTGGTCGCCGCCGATGGCGACGAGATGGGGAAATCTTGCCGCCTGCTGCTCGATCAAAGCCAAGGAGGCCGGAATATCGCCGAGGGCCAGAGCGAAATCCCCAACGTCAGCCAACCCCAAGGTCCGGGGATCGCGCCAGTTCGCTGGATTATCGCCATCCACCAGCATCCGGCTGGCGTGGCGCACCGCCAGCGGCCCGGCCCGTGCGCCCGCCCGATTGGTGGTCCCGATATCAAAGGGCACGCCAGCCACCGAAAACCGCGCCGCCGGCTCGAAGGTGACGCCAAGAAAGCGGGGCAGAATTGCGAAGGTGGGTGTTAGGCTCATACTCTCCAAAGCTCCAAAACCAACTCGGTTACCTCATCGGATGTTGCATATTATCAGTTTTGCATCTTATTGTTCTTCCTTCATAAAAATGTCATCGTATCCGCCTCGACTTCATGCCCTCGCGTCTTTATTATGAAACTTCAGCCCTCCATTTCCCTTCTGTTCACCACAAGGAATCGCCCGTGTTTCCGACACCCACCCGTGTGTTTCTGACCAAGGGGATCGGTGTTCACCGCCACACCCTGACCGCTTTCGAGCTGGCCTTGCGCGACGCAGACATTGAACAACAGAATCTGGTTTACGTCTCATCGATCCTGCCGCCCGGCTGCGAACTGGTAGCGCGTGAGATCGGGGTGGCCGACCTGAAGCCGGGCGACATCACGTTCTGTGTGATGGCGCGGATCGAGACCAACGAACCCGGCCGTCACATTCACGCCAGCATCGGTCTCGCCCGGCCGGCAGATCCCGAGACCTACGGTTATATTTCCGAATACCACGGGTTCGGCCAGAGGGCCGAACAAAGCGGCGATCTCGCAGAAGACCTCGCGGCCAGCATGCTTGCCAGCACCCTGGGCTTGGATCTCGACCCCGAGGTCGCCTGGAACGAACGCAAGCGTCTCTACGAACACAGCCATCTGGTCATCAACAGTTTGTCGATGACTGCTGCCACCGAAGGTGATCCCGAGGGTCGTTGGACTTGTGCGGTCTCCGCAGCCGTATTCCTGTTCTCTTGACGCCACCCCCTGACGGCAGCCCTTTCAAGGTGTAAAAATACAACATTGAAAATCAATAAGTTGAATTTAACCTCGAACACTCTTCTTAGCCAAACCCGATGTTAGGCCGAGTTGGGTAACAGAGAATCAGACGGTTACGTCAACCATCAACTGAGCACCTTGAAAGGGCTGCCCCTGACGGTTATCTCCTCCAAATTAGGAATCGTTACTCGCCCTGTACACACCGCGCTTTACCCCAGCGGTTGATGAAGGCTGTGGATCTCATGTGAAGGTGGGTGGGCTGCTTTCAGCCCATTCGTTTACCCACATCTCTCAACTGATTGTATCATATAATTTTTTATACAATTATGGAGAGTGATATGGGGTGGGCGGAGCCAGAGTTTGGAACATTGGAATTGGGAGATGCACGGCGGACGCGGCGGTTGATTAGGCTAGTACTTCACCCGTCCTGAGTTGACTTCAAGTAGCGCATGGGTTTTCCTGTGCGGGTAACCGCCGACCTGGATCCTGATCATGCCGCTACCCAAATACATCGTCCACCTGACCACCGAGGAACGTACCGAACTGGAAGACCTGATTCGCACTGGGAAGCGGGCGGCGTCCGTGATCATCCATGCGCGGATTTTGCTCAAGGCCGATACCGGGGCGAACGGGCCGGGTTGGGACGACGACCGGATGGCCGAGGCGGTGGAGTGCGGGGCTTCGACGGGGTACCGGGTCCGCCAAGCCTTCGTGGAGGAAAGCCTCGCGGCGGCGCTGTTCCGAAAGAAGCCCACGGGCCGGCAGTATCGTAAGCTCGACGGTGCCCAGGAGGCCCACCTGATTGCGCTGGCCTGCGGCGCGGTGCCGGAGGGGCGGAGCCATTGGACCTTACAACTGCTGGCCGACCGGCGGGTGGAACTGAACGTGGTCGAGTCGATCAGCCCGGAATGCGTGCGCGTGACGCTCAAAAAAACGAACTCAAGCCGTGGCTGCGCCAACAGTGGGGGATTCCGCCTCAGGCCAATGCCGAATTCGTCTGCGCGATGGAGGACGTGCTGGAGGTCTACACCCGGCCCTACGACCCGGCCCGGCCGGTGATTTGTCGGGATGAGATCAGCAAGCAATGGGTGGCGCAGACCCGCCTCCCGATCCCAGCCCAACCGGGTCAACCGGAACGGGTCGATGATGAATACGAACGTCGGGGGACTGCGAACCTGTTCCTCACCTGCGAGCCGCTGGTCGGGCAGCGCCATGTGACCGTGACCGGGCAGCGCACCGCCGTGGACTTCGCCCACGAGGTCCGCGACCTGCGGGAGGTTCGCTATCCGCACGCCGAAAAGGGGGTCTTGGTGATGGACCATCTGAACACCCACAAGCCCGCCGCTCTGTATCAGGCCTTCGAGCCGGCTCTGGCCCGCTCCCTCATCGAACGGCTGGAAATCCATCACACTCCCAAACACGGCAGTGGGCTGAATAGGGCCGAGATTGAACTCAGCATCCTGAGTCGGCAGTGCCTGGATCGTCGCATCCCCGACGCCGATACCCTGACCCGGGAGGTGATCGCTTGGGAACAGGCGCGCAACGCTTGCCCCCACCCGGTCAACTGGCGCT
>NZ_CBTK010000167.1 GCF_000531125.1 Candidatus Contendobacter odensis Run_B_J11
GACCCGCAGATAGCCCAGCAGCATGAACAGTCCTCTCAAGAGTGGTCACGTAAACGCTCGATTGAGTGACGGTCGGAGAAAGCAGTGGCGCACCGCCCAAGTTAGTTACTTAACCCGTCATTCATTCTAAGCTTCGCAAAGGATCGATACTTCGGACAGTTTTGGTGATCACAATACTTCGGACAGTTTTGGTGATCACCATCAACGGGTTAGCCTTCATAGGCTGAATTAAATCGAAGTGAGGGGTTGACCGGAGTTGGATAAAATAACTCGTTGATTTTGCTTGACCTATGAGGGATGCTTGAAGCTCTGATTTTTCAAGAGGTTCCATACACTGAGGTATTTTCCGTCCACGAGGCCGAAACCAAAAACTGTCCGAACTATTGAAAGGATAAAAGAAATAGATATGACATAAGCGACCTCTCCAACGCGACAGCCGTTCGCCCGATGCGGCCAAAGATGTTGCCTTGCGGGAAATGGGCTACAGTGCGCCACTCACGACAGTACGACCAGGTGTTGGGACTGTGCGCCGCGAACCGCCGCCAAAGGCACGCCGCGATCCAGAGTGACCCAGCGTCCGCCTTGTTCGGCGGCCAGCGCCAGCAGGTAGGCATCCGTCACGTGTCGAGAACTCAGCAGCCGATCCCACGCCAGGCGATCCGGTTCCAGCAGACTGATGGAATCCGGCCAGAAGGCGTGAGCCGGATGTTGCGCGGCCTCCGCCAGTCGTTCGGCGATGTGCGCGGCGGGTACGGCGTTGGGGTAGGCGGGGTTCGAGAAAATACGAATACAACCGTTCTGGGTCAGCGGGCACGAGGCCCAGCCTTGCTCGAGGTGGGCGGCGAGCCAGCTCGTGGACAGACGGTGATGGAGATGACCGGCGTCGAGCAGCGCAATCAGGATATTCACATCCAGCAATGCTCGCATCAGACTCCCTCGGCCTCCCGCAGCGCATTGACCGCATTGTTAGTGACCACTCGACCCGCCGGGAACGGGTGAAACCCGGTCGCCGGGGGAATGCTGGAATGCGGCTGATCCGAAGACGAGACCGGCAAGCCCTGACGCAGCAACCGGGAGACCATCCGTCCGGTCGAAGTCCGCTGATGGCGAGCCAGTTCCTTGGCGGCTGCGAGGACGTCCTCGTCAATATCCAACGTGGTTCTCATGGCAACTTCCCTTCATAGTGATGACTTGATGCGTTGATTTTACCACATCAGGCGATTCTGGCTTTCACAACCCATTCAGTCAGGGCGGCCTGCACGGACTCGTTCCTGTTCCCGCCCGTTCAATTCCGCGACATCCTTCACCCCGACTGGAGGCTGCCAGTCGGCACAGTTTCCCCGCAGTTCCCGGATGCGCGCCATTTGCAAATCATGGGCGGCGTCGGTTTCCGCCTGTTTCTTCGCCGTGCATTCGTTATCCCGCACCACCACCACCGAATCGGCGTGCAGCAAGAGGGTTTGTACCGTCGGGTTGTCCAGGAAACAGCGCACCGTCGCCCCGCCGCTGACCCACACCGTGGGCGGAGCTTTGCCCCGCTGCTTCGCCAAGTCGCGCGCGGCCAGCGCGTCCACACCGCCTTCCACGATCCAGACGACGCGCGGGTTGCCGGGCAGGATCGGCGGATAGTGCTTGTCGCTCCCCGCCAAATCGCGCTTGGGTTTGTCGTCAGGGCCGGGCGCGATCAGCCGTTTCGTCACGTTGCGCAGCCCGCCGCGGGCGTCTCGCCCGACGAACAGCACGCTACCGCCCGCATAGCGGAGAAAGCCGGTTCGTTCGGCATGATCGAGGGTGTCCGACGAAATACCGCGCCCGTGCAGATAGACCCGCCCGGCGTGGCGGTCGGCGCGAGTCTGGGGTAAGCGGGCGGGATGAGTGCGCCGGGGCGCTTCGGCGAGAGGTTCCCGCTGCACCACCGGCTCGCCAGTGAGCCGCGCCACGGCGTCCAAAAAGCCGAGGCCGGGTTCAAGGTCACGCACCAAGGCGATGTTATCGCCGATGCCTTGACCGGTTTTATTGCAGGCTACCCAATGCCCGTCGCTTTTTTGGGTGATTCGGTAATGCTCATCGCTCCCCGCCCGCACGGATCAATGACGGCCTTCTTTTCTCACGGCAAAGCCCTTTCCTTCTAAATAAGGAGTCGGGTCTTTCTGCTTTAAATAGAGAATTAACGTCGTATCAAGACGGGTCATCATCTAGCCTCATTTTTCTTAAAAATTCATCCTGATTTTATTAAAGTATAGCGGAATAAAAGGGCTATTTTCTACGATTTTTTATTGACGGAGTGACTTTGTTTGATAGACTTTATTTAAGTGAAATAGGGTGTTGCCAATCCCGTGTTATCCCCTTCTCAACGGAGAACTCCGATGGAATTGAATCGTATTCCGCTAGAACAATTGACGGTTTCCGGGGTGAACGTCCGCACTCACGGCGCGACCGACGGTTTGGATTCGCTGGCCGCGAGCATTCAGGCGCAAGGGCTGTTGCAACCGCTCCTGGTGCGGTCTGCGGCAGACGGCGAGGGATTTGAAATCGTGGCCGGGCAACGGCGTTTTCTGGCCTGCCAGCGCCTCGCGCAAGACGCGCCGGTGGAACCCTTGCCGTGTCTGGTGCTGGACGCGACCGACGACGGGGCGGCATTGGAAGCTTCACTGGCCGAGAATCTTGAACGGTTGCCGATGGAGCCGTTCGACCAGCACGAGGCGTTCGCCCAACTGGTCAGGCGGGGCCAAGGCGTCGCCACTCTCGCCGCCCGCTTTGGCGTGACCGAGCGATTGGTCAAGCAACGGCTGGCCTTGGCGAATCTGAGCGATGCGATCAAGCGCGAGGTTCGCAAAGGCGCAGTCAGCCTCGCCGATGCGCAACTGCTGGCGCTGGCGACGCCCAAGCAGCAAAAGGCGTGGTTCAAGCTGTACCGGGATCAGGAACAATGGGCACCGCTCGGCGCTCAACTCAAAGCCTGGCTGTGCGGCGGGGAGGCGATTTCGACCGAGGTGGCTCTGTTTCCGCTGGAAAGCTACACCGGGCGAATCGTCGCCGACCTGTTCGCGGAAGCCTCGTATTTTGACGATGCCGCCCTGTTCTGGACGCTGCAACATCAGGCCATCGCCGCATTGCGGGATCAGCGGTTGGCCGAGGGTTGGGCTAAAGTCGAGGTGTTGGAGACGGGCGGGTATTTTCGCAGTTGGGAGTACCAGCGGACGGGGAAGCGTGAGGGCGGTTGGGTATGGATTGTACCGCGCCCCACCGGCGAAGTGGTGTGTCACGAGGGCTTTCTACCGCTGAAAGAGGCCCGCCGTCAGGCCCGGCAAACGGCGGGAGTGGAGGGGGAGGCGGCGAACGATGCGCCCAAAGCGACTCGAAGCGAAATTCCCCAAGCCTTGCAAAACTACGTGGCGCTGCACAAGGTGGCGGCAGTGCGCTATCAACTGACGCAAAATCCCGCTCTCGCGTTGCGGCTGGCCGTGGCGTCCCTGATCGGCGGCGCGACGAACTGGTCGGTTCGCGGCGACCGCACTCCGCCCCACGGCCCCACCGTCGAGGTTAGCGTTCAGAGCGGCGCGGCGCTAATATATTGCTTGCAAATAAAGAATGTCTTGTTT
>NZ_CBTK010000168.1 GCF_000531125.1 Candidatus Contendobacter odensis Run_B_J11
GGCTATGCAATCCTGTACCCTATCGCCCAATCTACCAATAGCTTCTACCCACTGCATTTAGACGAGGCTCCCAATGAGACGGACCCTGTTCGCCCTGCTCGCCACCGCGCTCGCCGCTTTGTCCCTGGTGGTGCCCTGGACCTCTTCGGCCGCTGCTGATCGCGCCCATCCGCGCATCGGCCTGGTGCTGAGCGGAGGCGGAGCCAGAGGCTCGGCCCATATCGGGGTACTCAAGGTCTTGGAGGAGTTGCGGATCCCGGTCCACGCGGTGGTGGGAACCAGCATGGGATCCCTGGTCGGCGGCTCCTACGCGGCTGGGCTGACGCCGGAGGTCCTGGAGCAGCGAGTCTCCCAGGTCGACTGGAATGTCCTCTTTAACGACGACCCCCCGCGCAAGGACTGGCCCGCCCGACGCAAGCAGGCGTCCGACGCCCCAACCTTCGACTTCACGGTGGGGATGCGGGACGGTCAGCTCAAACTGCCCAAGGGAGCCATCTCGGGTCAGCAGGTCCAGTTGTTCTTCAACGACCTGGTCAAGGGTGCGGAGACGGTCCAACGCTTCGATGACCTCCCGATCCCCTTCCGGGCTGTGGCCACCAACCTGGAGAACGGCCAGATGGCGGTCTTCGACCACGGGCCGCTGCCGGTGGCCATGCGCGCCAGCATGTCGGTGCCCGGCTTGTTCGCGCCCATGGAATGGCAGGACCACATCTACGTGGACGGAGGCCTGGTCCGCAACCTGCCCATTGATGTGGCCCGCAAGATGGGCGTGGACGTCATCATCGCCGTTAACCTGGGATCCGGGTACCTCCCCCGCGACCAGCTCGGCAACATCCTCGGCGTCACCGGCCAAATGATCGCGATCCTGACCGAGCAGAACGTCCAGGTCTCGCTCAAGCAGATCGACCCCAAGCGCGACGTGCTGATCGTCCCGGACTTGGGCGACATCACCGCCGGCGATTTTGCCCGCGCCCCGGAGGCTATCGCCACCGGTGTAGCGGCTGCCCGCAAGGCAGCTCCCCAGCTTGCCCGCTATAGCCTAAGCGAGGCCGAGTACGCCACCTGGCAGCACGGGCGCTTCGGCCCGGGCCAACCAGCGCGGCAAGTGGGTGAGGTGCAGATCGCCGGCCTCGAGCGGGTGAACCCAGGGGTCTTCGATAACCTGGTCAAAGCCCAACAAGGCAAGCCACTGGATCGCGCCCGATTGGAAGACGACATCCAGAAGAACTACGGCCAAGGCGATTACGAACGCATCAGCTACCAGTTCCAACCCCGGTCAGATGGCAGCGACCTGCTCATCGTCAACGCAGTGGAGAAAGCCTGGGGTCCCGGCTATCTGGGCTTCGGACTGGGGCTTTCGACCGACAACAGGGGCGACAGTCAATTCGGCCTGCGCGCTACTTACGACCAGACCTGGATCAACTCACTCGGAGCCGAATTTGGAGCCGAATTGACGCTGGGCAATGCCCCAAGCCTGCGCGCCGAGTTCTATCAGCCCTTGAGCCTCGACCGAGCAGCCTTCATCGCCCCCTATCTGAACCTCAACCTAAGCCCGGACAGTGTTTTCTTCAACGATCAGCGGGTCGCACGCTACGATGTGGTGCGCGGGAGGATCGGCGCAGATATGGGGACCACACTGCACGAAGTGGAGCTTCGGGCCGGCGCCTATTACGGCCAGACCAAGGTCACGCTGGACACCGGCTCGCCCGAACTCCCGGAAGAACGGATCACCGACACCGGGTTGCGCGCTCGGCTCCTCTACGACACCCTCGACAGCGCCGCAGTCCCGCGTTCGGGGACCCGAGTCTTGCTGGAGGTGCAAAATCCGCTTGAGGCGCTGGGGGCGGATGTCCAATACACCCGGGCCTTCCTCAGCGCCACCACCGCCTATAGCTTCGGGCTCAACACCCTCGCCTTGAAACTCAAGGGTGGAAGCAGCTTCGGCGACCAGATGCCCTATTACGACCAATTCCCCTTGGGCGGCTTCCTCAATCTCTCCGGCTATGCCAACCAGCAGTTCCGCAGCAATGACATGGCTTTTGCCGGCCTGGCCTATTACCGCCAGATTGCCGCGCTGCCTCCGCCCATTGGGCGCGGCCTCTACCTGGGCGCCTCCCTGGAAGCCGGTTGGCTGTCGGAGGGCGTGATCCGCAACCCCAACACCGGCCAAAACGTGATCTTGAGTCCTGAACAGAATGGCTACGGTGGGAGCATCTTCTTCGGCTCAGACACCTGGATTGGCCCGGCCTTCCTGGGATTCGGGTTGTCGGGATCGGGCGAGAGCGCCATTTATGTGCTGATCGGGCGACCCTGAAACGTGCCGACGACATTGAGTACTGGGCTGGCAATCCAAGGAACTTGCCAAGCAAGGCGGCACAACAACATCGCAGGATTCCCGACCCAAGGAAGAACAATCCAAAGGCAGGCGCTCGCCATCCCCGGTCTAAAGGTTGAGGCTTTTCGCGTAATTCGGGCTGAGTTTCGGGATCGTCCTGCCTGGCTTGGTGTAAAGATCAACTCATTGTAAGTTAAATACTTTTTTCTTATACTTTAAGCTCGCCTCATCGACGCCAGCATAGCAAAGGAGAACCCTCATGGCCTTTCGCTTCTTGCAGTCCATTTTCACCTCGGCCCCGATCCAGCCCGGAAAATTCGACAAGGACTTGATGCTGAGGGCCATCGAGCGATTGGTGGACGGTACCGATCCCCGCTTGCGGGCGGTGAGCCACTACCGCCGCCAACTGTGGAACGCGGTGGATCACGCGATTGACTTCGTAGTGACCTTCGTCAATACCCTGCCGCCTGCTATCACCGCCGACCGGCAGGGCTACATGACGGATCCCCGGCTGCGTGCCCTGTTCGCCTCGCCTGAACATCTGCGGGAAATCCTGAGTTTCAGCGACGGGATGCGGAACTACCTGAAACAGGCGCCTGACCCCCTGCCCACAGAGCTGTACGCCGGGTTCGGCGCGGTTCGGGCCGAAAAGAACACGCTCGGAATCGAGATGGACGGGGACATCCTCCGGCGGGACGTACCCCAGACCGTCGTCAACTTTTGCAACCACCGGCTGGTCTGCCTCACCGACAACGAACAGGACACCCGCCGGGAGCTGATGAGGCGGGGCTTCGATCATCTGGTCGAAACTGCGTTGCAGCGCCTGATGGACAGCCGCGTTCAAAAGACGCAACTGGAGCAGCAACAGCGGCAACTGCTCCAGCAAAAAGCCAGCCTCCTGAAAAAGGCGCAACTGGGTTTGGAAGCCTTGACGGAACCAACGGACTCGGAACTGCCCGATTTCGATGCCATTGAACAGCAGCTTCAGCGCCTTGAAACCGAACTGGGCCAACTGCGCACTGACTCGGCTACGCTCGACAAACATCTCGCCAAAATCGCCGCCACGTTGAGCGAACCGGAAAAGTATCTGCAACTGGAAGCGGTCCCGCTCACCCTGGACCACACCAACACCAAAGTTTCCCCTGGGTCGCCCCGGGTCGCCAACTCGATGATCTTCGAGGAAATCGTGATGGGAAAAGACCGCCGGATCACTGCCCTGTTCGTTCGGTTCTCCAGCAGCGAACTGCTGCCGCAACCCGATTTTTTCAAAGAGGCCAATCGGCTGTTGTACGCGAGCCGATGAAGGTTGCTGGTGCCGTTCTGTGGCGGCGCTTGTTGAATCCTTTCCAACCTTGTCACGGAAAACTGTTTTTTTAGGAGAATTTCCCATGAGCAATAAAACCAAGCCGGCCACTGATCTGGCCGCCGTCATCAAATCCCTGAAGGGTTATCTGCTGGAAAAAGGCCACCGTTTTGAGCGCGGGCCGATCTACGAGGGCCAGAGTAAAACTCCTGCCAGCGTGGCCGAAACAGCGAAGGGGTACGAAGCACGGGGTTACGCCAAGTACATGCAGGTGGGCGATCCACCGGTCTACGCGATGCTGGGGCGTGGTCACGAGGAGGTCCACATCTTCCAGCCGCAAGATCCAACCGTCCGGGCATGGCTGGAGGATGATCGGGTGGCGCTGAACGATCCGACCGTCCGCGCACACCTGCTACAGAGCGCCGGTCTGAGCGAAAGCGATCTCCCGGCTGCCCCCAGGCCGCAAATTTTCCGCATCACCGAAGTGAACGATGTGTTCATCATCACCAGCGCGGATGCCCCACCGGAACGGCGGTGATGGACAGTGAACAAGTGGAAAACCCTGAGATTCCGTGAACTAACGATACCGCCCTGGCTCATTCCGATGCTGTATATAATCGTAACCCTTGTTTGCGGCCTGGTTTTTCCGCGACTGGAGCAGGAATACCTTGCCGACTACAGCCACGGCATGTCGGTCGCGTCGGCTCAGGCCACGCTGTCCGCCATCGCTTCCGGGATGATGGCGCTGACCGGCATCGTGTTCGCGCTGGCCTTTGTCATGGTGCAATTCAGCGCCATTGCCTATTCCCCGCGCCTGGTCGCCTGGTTTGGCCGCGACCCGGTGCTGTTTCATGCGCTCGGCCTGTTCACCGCCACGTTTTTTTATGCCATCGCCACCCTGGCCTGGATCGATCGCGGGGGGAGCGGCAAAGTGCCCCTGTTCTCGGTCCTGCTCGTGACGGTGCTGCTGATCCTCAGCATGATGGTTTTCGCCAAGCTGGTGCAGCGGCTGAACAATATTCAGATTACCAATGTACTCCATTTCGTCGGTCAGCAAGGGCGCGAGGTCATTCGCACGATGTTCCCGCGCCTGGATACGGTAGGGGACGCCGCGCCGGAGTCATGGCAAACCGCGTCCGAATCGGCCCAGCAGCGCCCGGTCGCCCAGACGTTGCGCTACTCGGGCGAGCCGCAGACCGTGGCTCGGTTCCAGATCGATACGTTAGTCCGACACGCTCAGGAGATGGATGCAGTGATCGTGATGGAATGCGCCGTCGGCGACACTCTGGTCGATGACACCCTGCTACTGCGCGTGCACGGCAGCCGGGAGCCACAGGCGGAAACCCTGCTCCGGCAGGCGATCCAGGTCGCGAGGGAACGCACCTTCGAGCAGGATCCCAAGTATCCCCTGCGGCTATTGGTGGACATCGCCATCAAGGCTCTCTCCCCGGCGATTAACGATCCGACCACGGCGGTCCAGGCTCTCGACCAGATCGAGGATTTACTGCGCCGGCTCGGTCGACGTGCGCTCGATGCCGGTTGTGTCACCGACGATCAGGGGGTTGTGCGGCTGATCTTCCCGACACCCACTTGGGAGGACTATCTGGCGCTGGCCTTCGACGAAATCCGCCAGTACGGCGTCAGTTCGGTGCAGGTGATGCGCCGGCTGCGCTCGGCGCTGGTGGGCCTGGCGGATTCCGTGACCGAGATCGACCGCAAGGCGGTAGTGGAGCGCTATCTCCAACATTTGAACCTAGTGATCGGACACTCGCTCCTCGATGCCGAGGATCAGCTCATGGCATTGCAGGAAGACCGGCAGGGCTTGGGCCTGTCACGCGGGCGGGCTGAGAAATAATGCGAACGTGATCGCAACGCTGCCCCATTCAATATTCAGTGCTACGGAAAACAAGATGCCGCCAGAATTAAACTTGACCGCCGAACGCTTGCGAGCACCCCGCGCCGCCGCTATCGCCGGTATCCTTTTTTCGATCCTGCTGATAACCAGTATCCTCCTCCTCCGGCTGTCGGTTCCGGCTGATCCGTTAGAGGCGGGGGCATGGCTTCAGACCCGGGCCAGCACCGTAGCGCTGGCGCTGAACCTGGTACCATTCGCCGGCATCGCTTTTTTGTGGTTCATCGGCGTGTTGCGCGACCGCTTGGGGGAACGGGAAGACCGTTTCTTTGCCACCGTCTTTCTCGGCAGCGGGCTGCTGTTCCTCGCCATGCTGTTCTTTTCGGCGGCGGTGGTGGGTGGGATCATCATTGCCCATACCGCCGACCCGCAGCGGTTGCTCGGCTCCGCGACCTTCACTTTCGCCCGCGCCATCACCTATGAAATCATGAACATCTACGCAATCAAGATGGCGGGAGTGTTCATGATCGTCACATCTACCCTCGCGCTTCGCACCGGATTTCTCGCCCGCTGGATGGCGTGGCTCGGCTACGCAGTGGCGCTGTTGCTCCTGTTCAGCGGCCGCTACATCGAAGCGATTCTGCTGGTCTTCCCGCTGTGGGTACTCTTGACCAGCGTCTACATTCTGATCGACAACCTACGCCGACCGTCTCCCGTGCCGGTCATCACCTTGGAGGAAAAACGCCATGAGTAATAGCAAAGTCGTAAAAGGCCCAGACGATACCCAGACCCCCAATCAACTGAAAAGCAAGGACTACGACCGGGACTTGGCGAAACTGCATGTTGAACTGGTCAAGCTGCAAGAATGGGTTCGCCATAAGGGACTCAAGGTCTGCATCGTCTTCGAGGGTCGGGACGGCGCGGGCAAGGGCGGAACGATCAAGGCGATCACCGAGCGGGTCAGCCCGCGCATCTTCCGGGTGGTGGCCTTGACCGCCCCAACTGAGCGCGAGAAATCCCAGATGTATATCCAACGCTATGCCCCGCACTGGCCGGCAGCCGGCGAGGTGATCATCTTTGATCGCAGTTGGTACAACCGCGCCGGGGTCGAGCGGGTGATGGGATTCTGCACCGAGGAGCAGGCGAAGCGTTTCCTGGAAATGGTGCCGCAGGTCGAGAAGGCGATGACCGATTCCGGCATTATCCTGATCAAATACTGGCTGGAAGTTAGCGCCGAGGAACAGAGCCGCCGGCTCGAAGCGCGGATCGATGACGGGCGCAAGATCTGGAAATTGTCGCCGATGGATCTGCAATCCTACAGCCATTGGTACGATTATTCGCGGGCACGCGACGCGATGTTCGCGGCAACCGACACCGCTTGGGCACCGTGGTATGTGGCGAACTCGGACGACAAGAAGCGGGCGCGGCTCAACATCATCCGCCACCTGCTGAGCCAGATTCCCTACGAAGACCTGCCGCACGAAAAGATCAAGCTACCGAAGCGGCAGAAAGCCGGCGATTATCGGGAACCGAACTATCCATTTAAGTTCATCCCCGAAACCACGGACGCATGTCCATGACCGATTTTGGAATAATGAAAAGAGCGCATAGGATGTCAGCGAGACAATTCGCCATGCCCCGTAAACTGCCAGACACGGCGAATAACCGCCCATTTTGACCGCCACTTTATCAACCCAATGGCCTATTCTTATCGCGAGGGCGAGTCTGCGCTTACCCAAATGGATTCGAACGTAGCGAACGGCATTTGTGGCAATCATTCATGGGGAATTGAACGTGCTTAATCAACAAGAATCGCAATTTCCGCCAAGGCATTTTCCCGGCCTGCTGGCGCTGGCCCTCGTGGGAGGACTCATCAGTCCTGTCGCACTGGCCCAAACTCCGCCCTCGACTCGACCCCCGACCCCGATCACCGTGGTCGAGATCAAACCGGAAAATACTCCGGCGACTTTCGAGTTTACCGGCAAGACTGCCAGTTCCCGGCAAGTGGAAATCAACGCCCGGGTCGAGGGCTATCTCGACAAAATCGCCTATGTCGAAGGCAGTCTGGTGAAAACCGGACAACTGCTGTTCCAACTCGATCCCAAGCCCTTCCAGGCCGCGCTGGACAATGCCAAGGCCGTCCTGGCCCAGCAGGAAGCGCTGTTGACTCGCGCCCGTCAGACTCTGGCGCGGGTCAAGCCGCTGGCCAAGCAAAACGCGGTCAGCCAGCAGGATCTGGATAACTCCACTGCCGGCGTAATGACCGCCGAGGCCCAGGTGCAGGCGGCCAAGGCGCAGGTGGAGACCGCGCAATTGAATCTGGGCTACACCACCATCAAGTCGCCGCTGAACGGCCTGTCCAGCAGCGCCAATTTCCGCGAGGGCGCCCTGATTACGCCAGCCGGTAAAAACGCCCAGTTGACCACCATCGTCCAGATCGACCCGATGTGGGTTAACTTTGGAGTGGGCGAAAACGAAGTCCTGAAAATCAAGGCCCAGAAGGAAGCCGGACAATTGAAAGGACCGGGACTGGACAAGGTGGAAGTGGAGCTGATTCTGGCTGATGGCGCCATTTATCCCCAGAAAGGCCAGATCACTTTCGTGGATCCGGTGGTCAACGCGCAAACCGGCACTTACAACATCCGCGCCGTGGTGCCCAACCCGAGCAATCAACTCAGTCCCGGTCAGTTCGTGCGGGTGCAGCTCAAGGGCGCGGTTCGTCCCAATGCGATTATGGTGCCGCAGGTGGCGGTGATGCAGGGACCGAGCGGCAAATTCGTGTTCGTGGTCAGCCCGGATAACACCGCACAGCCCAAACCGGTTCAGTTGGGCGACTGGTATGGCGACCAGTGGATCGTCAATTCCGGGCTGGAAAGCGGGGATCGGGTCGTGGTGGACGGCGCGGTGCGCCTGCAACCGGGTGCGCCAGTGCAAATTCGATCCGCCGCCGCACCCGCGCCCGAACCGGCGAAAGTGCCCAGCGCCACGCCACTCAAACCCTGACGAGAGCGCCCCATGATCTCCCACTTCTTTATCGACCGCCCGGTGTTCGCTGCGGTCATTTCCATCATCCTGACTCTGGCCGGGCTGTCGGCGATGGGCGTGTTGCCGATCTCTCAGTACCCCGACATCACTCCAGTGCAGGTGACGGTGAGCGCCACCTATCCCGGCGCCAGCGCCGAGGTGGTGTCGCAAAGCGTGGCCGCTCCTATCGAGCAGCAGGTCAACAGCGTCAATAACCTGATGTATATGTATTCGTCCAGCTCCTCGACCGGCGACATGACCCTGAACGTGTTCTTCGACATCGGCACTGACCCGAACATCGCTCAGGTGAACGTGCAAAATCAGGTGAGTCTGGCCTTGCCGCAGTTACCGGAGGAGGTATCCAAACAGGGGGTGAAGGTCCAGACCAAATCATCCACCTTCCTGATGGTCATCGCGCTCTATTCGCCGGATGGGAGCCAGGACGAGACCTTCGTCGGCAACTACACCTATCTGTACGTGCTCAACGCCCTGCAACGGATTCCCGGCGCCAATCAGGCCAGCATCTTCGGCGTTCCCAACTACGCGATGCGGATCTGGCTGAAACCGGATCGGATGAGCGAGCTGGGCCTGACCACCGACGAAGTGATCAGCGCCATCCAGACCCAGAACCAGCAGTTCGCTATCGGCCAGATCGGCCAATCGCCGACCAACGGTCCAGTGGAGCTGACTTTTCCGGTCTCTACCCAGGGCCGACTGACTACGCCGGCGGAGTTCGAGAACATCATCCTGCGCGCCAGTTCCACCGGCGCCGGGGTGTTGCGGCTTAAGGATGTCGGCTACGTGACCCTGGGGATGCAAAGCTATAACCTGCGCAGCCGCTTCAATGGCAAGGTCGGCACCGCCCTCGCGGTGTACCAGCAGGCGGGAGCCAACGCCCTGGAGGTTTCCAAACAGGTGCGGGAGACGCTGGAGGAACTAAAGAAGAGCTTCCCGTCCGGACTCGACTACTCCATCGCCTTGGACACCACCAAGTTCGTCAAGGCTTCGATTGACGAGGTGGTGAAGACCCTGCTGGAAGCCATCGTGCTGGTCATCCTGGTGGTGTTCATCTTTCTGCAAAGCTGGCGGGCCACCGTCATTCCCATCCTGGCGGTAATCATCTCGGTGATCGCCACCTTCAGCGGGATGTACCTGCTCGGCTTCTCGATCAACATGCTGACCCTGTTCGGCATGGTGCTGTGCATCGGCATCGTGGTCGATGACGCCATCGTGGTGGTCGAGAACGTCGAGCGCAACATGGCGGAATTCCATCTATCCCCCAAGGAAGCGGCGCATCGGGCGATGGAGGAAGTGACCGGGCCGGTGATCGCAGTGGTGCTGGTGCTGGGCGCAGTGTTCGTGCCGGTCGCGTTCCTGGGCGGGATGACCGGACAGTTGTACAAGCAGTTCGCCATCACCATTGCGATTTCGGTGGCGATTTCCGGCCTGGTGGCGTTGACCTTGAGTCCGGCTTTGGCGGCGCTGCTGCTCAAGCCGGGAGAACACGGCGACCAGCGCACCGACCTGCTCTATCGAATTTTCTTCGGCCCGTTTAATCGGGGTTTCGACTGGATGACCCGTGGTTACGCCGAAAGCGTGCGCTTTGTCACTAAACGCATCCTGCTGGGACTGGCGCTGTTCGCGGTGATGCTGGTCGCGATTTTCGGCCTGTTCAACAAAGTGCCCAGCAGCTTCGTGCCGGATGAAGACCAGGGCTATGTCTTCGGCGTAGGCATCATGCCCGACGGTGCCAGCCTGGATCGGACCGAGGCGGCGGCCGCGCAAATGAGCGACATCTTCCGCGCCAATCCGGCGGTCGGCAGCGTGGTCGCGGTCAACGGCTACAGCCTGCTGGATTCGCAGTACAAAACCACCGACACCACGCTGTTCGTGTCCTTCAAGGATTACGAGGAGCGCAAGGACCCGAAAGAAAGCGCCCCCAACGTCATCCGTGAAGTGATGGGGAAATTCGCCAAAATCGGCGAAGCCATCGCCCTAGTGTTCAACCCGCCGGCGATTCCCGGTCTCGGCACCACCGGCGGCTTCGAGTTCTGGGTTCAGAGTCGCGGCGCCGGCGACACCAAGCAACTGGCGCAGGTGACCAAGGATTTTGTCGCCAAGGCCAGCCAGCGCCCGGAACTGCGTGGATTGACCTCGACCATCAACGCCGCTTCGCAGCAATTGTTCGTGACCCTGGATCGCGAACAGGCCAACACTCTGGGCGTGCCGGTCAATAACGTATTCGGCACCCTACAAGCGCTGTTCGGCTCGATGTACGTCAGTCAGTTCAATCTGTACAGCCAGGTGTGGCAGGTGATTGTGCAGGCAGCCCCGGAATTTCGTTCCCGCCCGGAGGATATCAAGCAGGTTTACGTGCGCTCGACCAACGGCGGCATGGTTCCGTTGAATGCAGTGACCAAAGTGGAATTCACCAGCGCCCCGAACCTGATTACCCGCTTTAACACTTTCCCTTCCGCCAAAGTGACCGGCGGCGCCGCGCCAGGCTACAGCTCCGGCCAGGCCCTCGCCACCATGGAAGCGGTCGCCCGCGAAGTGTTGCCGGAAGGCTACTCCTTTGGCTGGAGCGGCCAGGCGTATCAGGAAAAGAAAGTCGGCGGCGATTCGGCGATGGTGTTCATCTACGGCCTGATCATGGTGTTCCTGATTCTGGCGGCGCAATACGAAAAATGGTCGCTGCCGTTCAGCGTGCTGATGGCGGTGCCATTCGGGATATTCGGGGCCTTGCTGGCGGTCTGGCTGCGCGGGATGGAAAACGATGTGTATTTCCAGATCGGCCTGTTGACCCTGGTCGGACTGGCGGCCAAGAACGCCATCCTGATCGTGGAGTTCGCAGTGATGAAGCACGAGGAGGGGATGCCGATTCTGGAAGCGGCGGTGGAAGCGGCGCGGTTGCGCTTCCGTCCGATTCTGATGACTTCGCTGGCCTTCATCCTCGGCGCTATTCCGCTGGTGATTGCCACCGGAGCCGGGGCGAACAGTCGCCATTCCATCGGCACCGGCATCGTCGGCGGCATGACCGCAGCGACGGTGCTGGCGATCTTCTTCGTGCCGATGTTCTTCCGGTTGTTCGAGGGCTTGAGCGAGAAATCCGGCGGAAAGGCTCCCCATCCTAACCCTCCACAGGAGGAACCGGCGGCATTGGAAGCCGCACCGGCTGCTCCGGCCGTACCTGCGGAAGGGGGGCACCGCGATGCGTAAAATCTCGCTTATCCTCGCCATCGGCATCGCTCTCGGCGGCTGCTCGCTCGCTCCGACCTACCAGCGTCCGGAGGTGCCGATCCCGGCACAATGGCAAGTCAACATCCAGACCGCCAACGACCTCGCCAACACGACTTGGTGGAATCAGTTCCGCGACCCGGTATTGGATAATCTCATCCAGACCGCGCTGCAAGAGAACAAGGACGTACAAATCGCTGCGGCGCGGGTGGAAGAGTACATGGGCCGCTACGGTGTGGTCCGTTCCGAGCAGTTCCCGCAGGTCGGCGCCAATGCCGCCGGGGCGCGCACCCGCGCCAGCGAGGATGGCGCGCTGGCGTCGGGAACGAACCCGGTCAATACCTTCCAGGTGGATTTGGGCGTGTCGTTCGAGCTGGACCTGTGGGGCAAGCTGCGCAACGCCACCGAGGCGGCCCGCGCCCAACTGCTCGCCACCGAGGAAGCCAAGCGCACGGTGATCCTGACCCTGGTCAGCCAGTTAGCCAACAGCTACGTGCAATTGCTGGACCTCGACCGGCAGTTGGTCGTGACCCGGGAGACCTTGGGAACCCGCAGCGAAGCGGTGCGGATCAACGGCCTGCGCTTCAAGGCTGGGTTGATCTCGGAGTTGGATTACCAGCAGGCCGTGGCCGAATACCAGAACGCGGCGGTGCAGGTGCCGCGGTTGGAGCGGCTCATTGGTCAGCAGGAAAATGCGATTAGTCTGCTGCTGGGGCACAATCCGGGCAAGATCGCCCGGGGTATCACCCTGGATCAACTGGCATTGCCGCAAGTCCCCGGCGGTTTGCCCTCCGAGCTGTTGGAGCGACGTCCCGATATCCGGCAAGCCGAGCAGCAGTTGATCGCCGCCAACGCCCTGATTGGTGTAGCCAAGGCGGCGTTCTTCCCCAACATCTCGCTCACCGGATTTTTCGGAACGGCCAGCTCCGATCTCTCCGATCTGTTCAAGGGTCCGTCTCAGACCTGGCAATTCGCCGGCCAACTGCTCCAGCCGATCTTCACCGGTGGCGCCCTGACCGGCCAGTTGCAGGTCGCGGAAGCCGTGCAACAACAGGCTTTGTTAAACTACCAGCAGGTGATCCAGAAAGCCTTCGCGGAAGTGGACGACAGCCTGATCGCGATCAGCAAGCTGCGCGAGCAGTTGAAGGATCAGGCGGCGCAAGTCAACGCCCTGCAACGCAATGTGGATCTGGCGACGCTCCGCTATCAGAACGGTTATTCCGACTACCTGACGGTGGTCGATGCCGAGCGCAACCTGTATGCCGCCCAACTCCAGTACGTACAGGATCAGGGCCTTCTGTTCACGTCCCTGGTCAATCTGTACAAGGCGCTGGGCGGCGGCTGGGTGACCGAGGCCGAACAGATGAGCGCACCGCCAGTCAAGGTGGCCGCTTCACCCTCGCCGGCTTCGTAGCTGCTTCGTTCGCTTAAAAAACGGGGCGCGTGAGAACGCGCCCCGTTTGCTATCGCTGAAAAATCCCGCCCAGTGATTTAGGCGGACTTCTCCAGATTGGGAGCAGCCGTCTCAGCCTGCGTCTTGCCCGCATCCAGCACCGCCTGCAACTTGGCTTCATCCTCGTCCGATAGCGAAGTCTTTAACAGTCGGCCACCGGTACCCTCCAGCTCGGCCAGGACCTTGTCTGGGGTGAAATGCTTGACCAGCACGAACAATATCGAGGAACCCGGTTTCAGCTCGGAGGCCAGTTTCTTCATAAAATCGTCGTCGATGCCAATATCGGCCAGTGCGCCGCTCAACGCGCCGCCGGCTGCACCCGCCGCCAGACCCAGTAACGGATTCATGAAGATCAGACCGATCAGCAATCCCCAGAAACTGCCGGAAAGCGCTCCAGCGGTGGTCAAATCGTGGATCTGATGCAGCTTGACCTTGCCCTTCTCATTACGAACAGCGGCCACTGCATCCTCCAGGTCGATCAGATATTCCTTCTGCATCCGCAGCAGCCGCAACCGCACCTCTTGGGCCGAATACATATCGTCATACGCAACTGCGACAAACGTATTGCTCATCGAAATTCTCCTAATGTGAGTTACGACTGATTGAAAGTCAGGGTACTTCGCGACCGCGATTCACCCAATGAGCCTAAGCAAAGATTTCACCATTTTAGAAAGGAAGTGAGCAGGAAATCTGCCATTAGGCCATCATCAGGATAGAGAGTTTTTAACCGGTCGGAATAGACTTTTTGAGGCCGATTATGGTATTAGCCGGAACCACAAGAATCGAACGTAGTCCATCGGCAATTATTTACCAAAAAAGAACCGGCCTTGAGACCAGTGATGCAGCGCAAGCATGTCCAAAACCTCATTGGCGTATTTACCATGCTGTTGCTGGCATGGTTGCTGGCGTTGGGCGGTCATCCCTGCCCGATGCCAACGCCTGCCAACTCCGCGCTTCCGTCCAGCGCCCACGGTTGTTGTCCTGATCAGGTCATAACGCCCGATCTACCCGCCGATACCGACTTCTTTCAGCAACCATGCGATGTAACTCCTTGTCTGCACTCGGTTACCCATCACGGCGTCACTGATCGTCACGGCCTGCTAACCGGCACCCCGGATGGGCCGTCGCAATCCATCGTTGTGGCCTGGCAACTACCCTCAGTCTGGGAAAATAGCGGCCAGAACCCTCCTCCCTCTCTCGCCGCCGAAATCATCGGCCCCCGACCGCCGCAGCGTTCCCGCATCCTGCGTTTATAGCGCTCCCTGGTCTCGCGTCTTGCCAACAGTGCGGCCTCGCGCCGCATTCACGCGATTTTTTCCGGGAGCTTTCCGATGAAACCCCTTTTAGCAATCTTTGCCGCCATTCTGCTCTTCGGCGCCGGCATCCTGCTGGCGCCTTTGCTACAACCGTATCTGGCTCATTTCAACCCCGAAGCGGCTGCTCCAGCGCCAGCTCATTCCACCCCAACTGCAACGACTGAGAAGCCGCCGGTCAAGTATCGGCATCCGATGAATCCGACCATTTTCTCCGACACCCCGGCCAAGGATGACATGGGCATGGATTACATCCCGGTCTATGCCGATAGCGCCAACCGCGATCCTGCCGGCCCCGGCTTTACCATCGCCCCGGAGATCGTCAACCACCTGGGGGTGCGCACCGCAGCGGTCGAGCGCGGCGATCTGGCCCGGCGGATCGAGACCGTCGGCTACATTGACTACGACGAGCGCGCCCTCAGCCACGTCCACCTGCGCGCCAGCGGCTGGGTAGAAAACCTCAAGGTGCGCACGCTCGGCGAGCGGGTCCGCCAAGGCGATTTGCTGCTGGAGGTCTATGCTCCCGATCTGGTTAATGCTCAGCAGGAGTATTTGCAATCGCAGCGTGGCGGCCAGGAACCGCTGAAAATCTCGGCTCGCGACCGGCTGCTGGCGCTGGGGGTGCCGGAGAGCCAGATTCAGCAACTGGAAAAAGAGGGGCGCGTCCGCCAGTTAACCGCCGTGTATGCCCGTCAGGACGGGATTGTCTCAGCGCTCAACATCCGTCAGGGCATGTACGTCCAACCGGAGACGGAACTGATGACCCTGGCCGACGCATCCACCGTCTGGGTCAAGGTCGAGGTGTTCGAGCAACAGGCCGGCTGGCTGGCAGTCGGGCAGAAAGCCGAGGTCCGGTTGCCGCAAAGTCCCGGCGAGACCTGGCAGGGGACTGTGGAATACATCTACCCCGATGTCGATCCCAAAACCCGCGCTTTGCGCGCCCGCTTGCGTTTTCCCAATTCCGGCGAGCGGCTCAAATTCAATATGTTCGCCGATGTCGTCATTCACGCCACCCCCCGATCCAAGGTTCTCCATATCCCTCGCGAAGCGCTGATCCGCACCGGCGCCGGGCAGCGGGTGATCATTGCGCTCGGCGCGGGCCGCTTCGAGGCGCGCTCGGTGGAAATCGGCATCGAGTCCGCCGATCAGGTAGAAATCCGCGCTGGGCTGAAAGAAGGCGAACAGGTAGTCACCTCAGCCCAGTTTCTGCTTGATTCCGAGAGCAGCGTCCACGCCAGCCTGCAACGGTTGACCGCGCTGCCGAAGCCTGAAATCTGGGCGGTGGGGGTCATCAACACGGTCGTGCCCGAATCCCGCACCGTCAATGTGACTCACGAGCCGATTCAGGAACTGAACTGGCCGGCCATGACCATGGACTTTCCCGCAGCCAGAAACTTCAAGCTGGAGCCGCTCAAGCTGGGCGGCAAGGTGCGCTTTCGCCTCCATCAGGGCGAAGACGGTCGCTATGAGATCGACGCCCTCGAACCAGCGGGGGCGCAGCCATGATCAAGGCGATCATCCACAGTTCGATCCAAAATCGCCTGCTGGTCATGCTGATGACCCTGCTGCTGGCCGGCTGGGGAGCGTATTCCGCCCGCCACATTCCCCTCGACGCCTTGCCGGATTTATCCGATGTGCAAGTCATCATCAAGACCAGCTATCCCGGTCAAGCGCCGCAAGTGGTGGAAAGCCAGATCACCTATCCGCTGGCGACGGCGTTGCTGGCGGTGCCGGGCGCGGTGTCGGTGCGCGGCTATTCCGGCTTCGGCGATTCCTTCGTCTACGTCATTTTCAAGGATGGCGTTGATCTGTACTGGGCGCGTTCGCGGGTGCTGGAATATCTGAGCCAAATTGCGCCCCGGTTGCCGCCACAGGTTCAACCCACGCTGGGGCCGGACGCCACCGGGGTCGGCTGGGTGTACGAATACGCGCTGGTGGATCGCAGCGGCCAGCATGATCTGGCGAAATTGCGGTCGTTGCAGGACTGGTTCCTGAAATACGAATTACAGTCGGCGCCCGGCGTCTCCGAAGTGGCGACCGTCGGCGGCATGGTCAAGCAGTATCAAGTGGTGATCGACCCGAACCGGCTGCGCGCCTACGGTCTGCCGCTCTCCCAGGTGCGAATAGCGATTCAAAACGCCAACCAGGAAGTCGGCGGATCGGTGATCGAAATGGCCGAAGCCGAATATATGGTGCGCTCTCGTGGTTATCTGCAAGGGGTGGAGGATTTGCGGCAGGTGCCGCTCGGAGTCAGCAGCACCGGCACCCCGATCCTGCTTGGCGACGTGGCCGAGGTGCGGATCGGGCCGCAACTACGGCTGGGCGCGGCGGAACTGGACGGCGAAGGTGAAGCGGTGGGCGGCATTATCGTGATGCGCTCCGGTGAGAATGCGTTGACCACCATCGAAGGGGTCAAGGCCAAATTGGAGCAACTGCGGCGCGGATTGCCGGAAGGGGTCGAGATCGTTGAAGCCTACGACCGCTCCAACCTGATTCTGCGAGCGGTCAGGAACCTGGGCGAAAAGCTGGTCGAAGAATTCGTCGTCGTGGTCATCGTCTGCGCCCTGTTCCTGTTCCATCTGCGCTCGTCGCTGGTGATTCTAATCAGCTTGCCGGTGGGCATTCTGGCCGCCTTCGCCGTCATGCGCTGGCAGGGCATCAACGCCAATATCCTGTCATTGGGCGGGATCGCTATTGCTATCGGCGCGATGGTGGACGCCACCATCGTCATGGTCGAGAACCTGCACAAGCATCTGGAGAAGCAGACGCCGCGCGATGCGGCTGAACGCTGGCGCATCGTCGAACAGGCCGCCGGCGAAGTCGGACCGCCGCTGTTCTTCTCGCTGCTGATCATCACTTTCAGCTTCCTGCCGGTGTTCAGTCTGGAGGCGCAGGAAGGGCGACTGTTCGCGCCGCTGGCTTATACCAAGACCTACGCCATGGCGGTGGCGGCGGGATTGTCCATTACCCTGGCGCCGGTGCTGATGGGCTGGTTCGTGCGCGGACACATCCTGCCCGAACATAAAAACCCGCTCAACCGGCTGTTGATCGCCGGATATCGGCCCTTTGTTGACGCCGTGCTGCGTCATCCCTGGCCGGTGGTGGTGCTGGCGGGACTGCTGACCCTGACCGCAGGGTGGCCGTTGGCCCGGCTGGGGGTCGAGTTCATGCCCGATCTTGACGAGGGCGACCTGCTGTACATGCCAACCACCTTTCCCGCTATCGCTATCGGCAAGGCGGTGGAAGTGATGCAGCAGACCGACAAACTGATCCGCGCCGTGCCGGAAGTAAAACGGGTGTTCGGCAAAGTCGGACGGGCGGAAACCGCCACCGATCCCGCGCCACTGAGCATGATCGAGACCGTGATCCAGTTGAAACCGCGTTCGGAATGGCGACCCGGCTTGAGCACCGCCGACCTGATCGCCGAACTGGATCGCAGCGTCAAGCTGCCCGGCGTCAGCAACGCCTGGGTGATGCCGATCAAGAACCGGATCAACATGCTGGCTACCGGCATCAAAACCCCGCTGGGGATCAAGGTGGCGGGGAGCAATCCCCAGGTGATCCAGCAGATCGGCGAGCAGTTGGAACCGATCATTCGCGCCATTCCCGGCGCGGTATCGGTCTATTCCGAACGGGTGGCCGGTGGCCGCTATGTCGATATCGCCATCAACCGCCTGGCCGCCGCCCGGCTGGGGTTGAACATCAGCGATGTGCAGGAGGTGATCAATACGGCGGTCGGCGGCATGAACATTACTGAGACCGTCGAGGGACTGGAGCGCTACCCGGTCAATCTGCGTTATCCCCAGGAAATTCGCGACTCGCTGGATCAATTGCGCGCCCTGCCGATCATCACGCCCACCGGCGCCAGCGTGCCGCTCAGTCAAGTCGCCGCCGTCGAAATTGTGGATGGATCGGCGATGTTGCAAAGCGAGAATGCGCGGCTGATCGGTATTACCTACGTGGATATCCAGGGTCGCGACATCGGTTCCTTCGTCGCCGAGGCCCAGAAGGCGGTCGCGGAACAGGTGGCGCTGCCCGCCGGCTATTCGCTGCGCTGGTCCGGCCAGTATGAATATCTGACCCGGGCGCTGGCCAAGCTGCAAGTGGTCGCGCCGGTCACTCTGGCGGTGATCTTTCTGCTGCTCTATCTCAGCTTTGGCCGGCTGGGCGAGGCGATTTTGATCATGGCGACTCTGCCGTTCGCCCTGCTGGGCGGCGTGTGGCTGCTGTACGGGCTAGGCTACAACCTGTCGGTGGCGGTGGGCGTCGGCTTCATCGCTCTGGCCGGAGTCGCGGCGGAAACCGGAGTGGTGATGCTGGTCTATCTAGATCAGGCGCTGGCCCAGCGGAAGGCGGCGGCGCAGATAGAAAATCGCTCCGTCACCCTGACCGAATTGCGCGAGGCGGTGATCGAGGGCGCGCTGCTGCGGGTGCGGCCCAAAATGATGACCGTCGTTACCATCATCGCCGGCTTGCTGCCCATCATGTACGGAACCGGCGCCGGCTCGGAAGTGATGCGGCGCATCGCCGCCCCGATGGTCGGCGGCATGATCAGCGCCACCCTGTTGACCCTGGTGGTGATTCCAGCGGTATTTCTGCTGTGGCAGGGCGCGCTGATTAAGCGTGAGAATCGGCGACGAGTCCACGTGTCCGCCGCCGTTGAATCCTGAATGCAACCCAAAATGGATCACGGATCGTATCGACCTGCACAAGCGTTGATCAGGATCGTCAGCACCGACAGCTCACCACCTATCAGTTTTAGTTAGACTATCGTGCAACAGGTTGACTAAGACGACGAGGCG
>NZ_CBTK010000169.1 GCF_000531125.1 Candidatus Contendobacter odensis Run_B_J11
GACGCAAGGGCGTCAGTGGGCCACCTGCTGTAGCCTGCGCCGCCGCCAGGCGAGGCCGGCGAGGCCCAGACCCCACAGCGAGAGCGTCATCGGTTCCGACACCGGGGCTGCGGTCCTCTCAACATAGGTTCGGAAGCCGAAATCGCCCAGCGTGGGCGGATTGCCGGCATAGCCGACGAAACTCCAGGCATAGCCATTGCCTACCCGGGCGAAAGCGTTGCCCCCGCCATAGGTCGAGGCCGGCAGATCCAGCGACCACACCCACTGATCCGCGCCATTGCCGTACAGCAGGATGGAGTAGGCGACGCCGGCACGGACAGAGACCGGAGTGGCAAACGTGATCAACGGGCTAAAGGGCGCGACCTGGCCCAGCGTGGGATCGACGACCGGCACGTCCACGGTGTTGAGGGTCGCCGACGCCAGGCGTTGACCGCCAACGATCGGAGTCTGGAGGTAGCTCTGACCGGTGCTGGCCGGGCCGGTCTCGGTAGTGCGGATTTCGATGGACAGCGATCCGGTGGTCACGGAACCGGGCATTCGACCCAAACGAAGCTCAAGGCCGGTGAGCATCCCGTCAACGCCCGCCGTGAAGGTTTGCCCCAGTTGTTGCCAGAACTCGCCGGTCCCAAAACTGTAGCTGAAATGAGCCGTGGCTTGTTCTTGATCGCGGATCGGCGTGGCCGCCAGCGGCAGACTCATCCCCCCTAATCCGGCAACGAGAGCGAGGGCGATAGCCGCAGTGGACTGGGGGGATAGCGTGGACATGATCGGATTCCGGGTGAGTGAGTGTTGCCCACCCAGTAATCAATCATTGTGCCAGATTATAACAGGCTGTTTTTAATCAACTTAGTGAACAGGACGGGTCAGAAATCGTATCAATCTGATACGGATCGGGCCGGACTGGTTCTCGATGAGCATGGGTTCAAGAGAGGTTAGAGCAGCGAGCGGAAGAAGCTCAGAGGTCGCAAGAACAAGCTAAACAATCCCATGAGAGCGCTATTCTCGCGGGAGGATCGACCAGAGGATGTCGCCTGTTTTACTGGATACTCTGCGCAATCATCCCTCGATGTTCTGGGCACCCCCTGCTTGCCACAGCGGAGTCCCCAGCTAAAGGGACTCTAATTGCTTCAGCAAACTTCAGGAGGATAAAAAATGTCGTTGCTCGAACCGTTCCGGGCGTGGCGTTACACCGGCCCATGGCGCGTGGCCTTGGCCCTCCTCTTTGGTGCGGCGGTCCTCTCCTCGTCCGGGCTGGTTTTCGCCCGAACCGGCGCGGATGCCGCCCCAGACCCGGCGACCCCGGCGGGTCTCTCGTCTTCGCTGGGCGTTGACCTGCCGCACAGCGACGGTTTTGGACTGTTGCCCAAGCCGCCTGCTTTGACGAAGGAGGAAAGGGATCGGCTCTTTGCTGAGGGCCTGAGGGCCTGCGCTGGGCCGTGCGTCACCCCCTTTGGCGCGGTACTCGGCATCGCTGACGGCGCTGAAAGCCGCTCCAATTGTGTATCGACGTGCATCCGTCCCGAATACACCTTTCTCGACCGGTCGTCGGGCGCGGTGTCCGTCCATCCGAGCGACCCCAAGCAAGATCACCTTCAGTACATCGGCGTGACCTATCAGTGCGTGGAATACGCCCGCAAATGGTGGATGAAAAACCGGCGCATCACGTTCGGCAGCATCGACAGCGCCTATGAGATTCTGTATCTCACCGAAGGGAAAAACCTCGAAACGCAACAAGCCGTTCCCCTAGCCCGCTCCATCAACGGCACCGCCCGGCGACCGCCCCGGCGTGGCGATTTGGTGGTCTATTATCCTGACCGGGACGATCCGGAATGGCGGCACGGTCATGTCGCCGTGGTGACGGCGGTGGATGTGGAGCAAGGCAGTGTGGCTTTGGTGGAAGAGAATTACGACAACCGGCCTTGGCAAAATCCGCAAGCGTTCGCGCGCCAAATCCGGCTGTTCGAGGTGGGGGGACGGTACACGCTGCTGGATGTGCCACCGACCGCCCACCGGAACGCAGAAGGGGGTCGCATCGCCGGTTGGCTGTACCCCTTGGATCCCTGACAGTTTAACCGGAATCGATGCCGAAGGGCCGTATGGGGTGAGTCCCGCCTGCTGGCGTTTCGGTCGGTTGTTTAGCAACCGCAGCTCAAAACCGTCGTCATCGGGGGTCACGGTTCGTTACCCCCTGTGGAAAACGGGAGACGAGATGCTGCTGGTGGCGGTGGTTGAACGGTCGGTTGTTGACAACCCCGGATAAGAAAAGCTTGGCACGAGGTATGACAGATTTCCACTATGACAAAACGAACGACTGTGGGGGAGCAACGAAGATCAGTATTAGGTATGTGTGCTAGAGCACAGACACCCCCGGTGGGGTAATGATGGTTCTCACTCTCGTATTCACCAAAACGTACCCGACTAAAACCACGAGAGGAGAAATCTGATGCAACAAGAAAAAAAGCTCAAGTACTTGAAAGTCGCTCTTATAGTGTTTGGTATCATTTTCATCGCAGGAATCTATGTGATGATGATGTGGGTATGGCCGTCGGGTTGGGGATGGACGCCACGGCAACCCGAATACGAGCAGATGATTATGGGTGTTTACGCTACCTTGGGAGTTTTTTTGATTCGGGCTGCAAAAGACCCTTTGGCTAATGCAAGTCTAATATGGTTCGCGATTTGGTCGAGTATTGTTCACAGTGGAATAATGCTGGTTCAAGCTATCGTCGATGAGACTGAACGCGCAAACCTGCTGGGTGATATTCCAGCTCTATTTCTGGTGGCAGCTGTCCTGTGGTATCTCATGCCCAAGAAAGCTCAAGCTTAGTAAAGGAGAAATACATGTTCGTCGGCGCTCCGCACCGACGAACTGGCAATTATACGGTTTCCGCATAACTCTACGACGGTGATGTTATGCAGCAGGTTATCGTGGCCTGGGCCCGTTTTGTCCATGATTTATGGCAAAACCAATCCATTGATTTATTACGTCCCCACTATCAAACTGGAGAAAAAATGACCGACCCACGCGCAGTTCTAAAGCTTGGCATTACTGCTGAGAGTATCACTTCAGGTTCGGCTGCGGTATTGAGTCGTCCCCCATTCTGGAAAGCATTAGAAACACCCTTGTATCAAAATACGAAGTTCTTATCCGTGTGGATACTGGGGATCATCGTGTCCATTCCCCTCATTTTTGCGCTAAGCACACGTAATGCCGATGCATCACAATGCGAAGTGGGCGTATTAGGTGGATCCCAAACCAAAAAATGCGCTTCGCAATGTCGATATTGTACCGAAGGCTCCCACGGAAAAGCCTGTTTCTCAGGTTGGTGGAACCAATGGGCAGAAGGTAACAATCAGCTTCCCAACGGATGGTTCTCAGCGGGATGGGCAGCCAACGATCCCACGGGCATCCAAAAAGCCATCCCGGTGCTTGGAAAGGCGACAGCAACTGCTACGGTGCTCTTGGATAAATTGGGATTAGCGGATAATGACCTGAAACAAGCGTGCTACAAATTTTGCGACGAACGAGCCCATAAAGTACTGCGGGAGGGCGCATGCGCGACAGGAGGACCAGGCGTTTGGAATCCAGCATGGGGGCCGGAATGATCGTTGGAAGATTAGGAGTGGTTCTCTTTCCGGCTCTGTTGCAGATGTAGCGTTCTAGATGATTTGTGGAACGGGCTTCCAGCCCGTTCCACGTTCCACAACTCAAATGGGTTTCTATAGACCGTAGTTGTAGCGACCTGTAATCGAAGTCGCAGAAGCTGCAATCGACGGGTTAGAATCGACATTATCTACAACTGAAATCTCTGCAGTGGCCAGTGCAGAAAACCATCGTTTGATGGATGCTCTGAGAGGTGCTCCTGCCCAGCATTTTCATTTGCAATACTTCGGACAGTTTTGGTGATCACCATCAACGGGTTAGCCTTCATAGGCTGAATTAAATCGAAGTGAGGGGTTGCAATGGTTCGGACAGTTTTCTCTAACTTATTGATATGAATAGGGAGCCTTCGGTAGGGTA
>NZ_CBTK010000170.1 GCF_000531125.1 Candidatus Contendobacter odensis Run_B_J11
ATGTGAAAAAAGGCAGGCTCCCGGTTCGTTGATCACCCGAGCGACCGGAGACCGACCGCTATGAGCCTGCCCTTTGGAAATCGGGATACAACATTTGAACAGCTCTTACAAGAGTTGCCCCCGGACTACCGGGAGTTGGCAATCGAATTTAGAGCCTTCGCCCGATCGCGCAAGATCAAGACTCCGGAGCAGTTGCTGCGGGTGGTGATGAATGACTGCGGGCTGGATGCGGTGTTGCGGGAAACGGCGGGGACCTTCACGTTGCTGGAGGAACGGATCAGCGACACGGCCATCCACCGACGATGGAAGGCCTGTGGTCCGTGGGTCAAGGCGCTGCTGAGCCGGATGATGGACGCGGCGGTCCAGCCGTTGGCCGAGGGTCACCTGCGGTTTCTGGTGATCGATGCCTCGACGGTGCAGAGTCCCGGCGCGACCGGCACCGACTACCGGATCCATCGGGCGATCAATTGGGTGCGGCTGCACCTGGTGGAAGTCAAGGTGACGAATGCGCATACCGGTGAGCCTCTGAGTCATTATGTGTTACAGGATGGCGATGGGGTGGTGGCCGATCGGGGGTATAACCAGGTCACGATGTGGATGGATCAGGCCGATCGCGGGGTCGGCCTGGTGGTGCGCTATAACCCCCATGGCATCCCGCTCCATGACCCCGAGGGGAATCCCCTTGATTTGGAGTCGGTTTTGTCAGCCTCCGGCGCGACTGAATGCTGTTTACCGACGCAGGTCCGTAACCGGGACCACGAATCGCTCGCGGGTCACCGGCATGCCCTGCGTTTGCCACCGGCTCAGGCCGCAGAAGCGCGGCGGCGGGGCGCGGGCGAACGCCGCGAAAAAAGGCCGTCCGCCTCAGGCCCGGACCCTAATCTTTGCCGAATGGGTGCTGATCTGGACCACGCTGCCGCCCGAGATCGTGTCGACGGCTACAATCATGGCGCTCTATCGGGTGCGTTGGCCAATCGAACGGGTCTTCAAGCGATTGAAAAGCATCTTGAACATGGATCACCTCCGGGCCAGGAAAGACAGCCCCTTGGCCGAGGTCTATCTCCACGGCAAGTTGCTCTATGCCTGGATCGTCGAGAAACGGCTCTGCCGGCGCTGTGGTCACGACTGGCATCGGCTGGATCAGCCCCGCCGCGCCACCCCCTAGCGAATTTGGACCCTGTTACAACGGGAGCTGACCACCGCGATTCACGGCGCCCGGCACTGGAATGTGAAGCGTTGGCCGGAAGCCCTCGTCGTCCTCCAGGAGCGTCGCCGCCGCCGGACCCTGCAAACCGTACCGGAACGGATTACTCAACTCATCGCCGAATGCCAAGCACAGGGATGCAGCAATATCTGAGAGTTAGTGCTTAAG
>NZ_CBTK010000171.1 GCF_000531125.1 Candidatus Contendobacter odensis Run_B_J11
GCAATTGGCGTCTGATCTCCATGCCCCATCAACCGGTTAGATATATGTGCAATCGACTGCCTTCCAAACTGGTTCGTCTGGATTCAGTTCAGGCGAATGGGTGGGTAGAAAAAACATCCGAATTTTTTGGCGATTTGCGCGGACAAAAGCTCTGACTTCTTTAGAACGATGAAAAGAAACATTATCGGCAATGATCAGCAGTGGACGGGTGCGACCTTCCAACACTTTTCCTCCTGTAAATTTTCCTGTGATCGGAATTGTGGGGCAGGCAGGTAAAATGAATATCACTTGGTTGGATCAATAGGTTAGATGCAGTCAACGCCTTAGCCTGGCGCTGCTAACCCTCGCCATCACAGGAAAATTTACAGGACCAATTCGAGCGTACCCTGGCCGAGTGGGAACAGGTTTCCAAGGAGGTGCTGGCCCTATTGGCGCAGGACTCGGCGGCTGAGCGCCAGGATGCGATTGATATCTCGCTCAGCGAGGGCGACGCCAAGTTTGAGGCGGCGCGGGATATTTTGAACAAGCTGACGGAATTGCGCCTGCACGGCGCCGAAGCATTCGCCACGCAGGTACGGGAAACGGTCGCGCAGACCACTTACTGGACGATAGCCGTATTGACCGGTTTGCTGATCGTGGGAGGATTGATCGGATTTCTGCCAGCCCGCTCGATGGTTCGCACCCTCAACCGAGTCGTGGTAGGGGCTGAACAGGCTGCGGATGGTGATCTAACTGCGCGGGTGCAAGTAGATACCCAGGATGAACTGGGCCAAGTGGGAACGGCCATCAACCACATGATGGAGCGTTTTCATCACAGTATGGCCCGGATTCAACAAACGATTCGCCAGACCACCGAAGCCTCCAACCAGTTGGCAGATGGCAGTGAACAGCTTGCCGGTGGCGCCCAACGGCAAGCGGCCTCTCTGGAGGAAACAGCGGCTTCCCTGGAAGAAATGACCGGCGCCGTGAAACAGAGCGCCGATAACGCCCGCCAGGCGAATCAAATGGCGACGGTCACCCGATCGAGCGCAGAACGGGGTGGGGCGGTGGTGCAGGAGGTGGTGAATTCGATGCAGGCGATTACGGTGGCTTCCAAACAGATCGCCGCGATCATTACGACTATTGACGAGATCGCGTTTCAGACCAATCTGCTGGCGTTGAATGCCACCGTGGAAGCGGCACGGGCCGGCGAACAGGGACGCGGTTTCGCGGTGGTGGCCGGCGAGGTGCGCAAGTTGGCGCAGCGCAGCGCCGAGGCTTCCAAAGAGATCAAGAAGCTTATCGGGGATGGATGCAACCGCCAAGGTTGAAGCCGGGTCAGGGATGGCGCGGCAAGCAGGTGAAGCGCTGGGTGAAATCGTGGCCGGCGTAAAAAAAGTGGCTGATTTGATCGCCGAGATCAGCGCCGCCGCCCAAGAACAGGCGCTAGGCATCGAACAGGTGAACAAAGCTGTTATCCAGATGGATTCGGTGACCCAGCAGAACGCAGCGCAAACTCACCGGTTTTCTTCCATCGCCAAGGCTGTGGCGACGCAAGCCATGGAACTGCAAGGCCAGGTTGATCAGTTCAAGCTCAGTGGTCAGGTCATCGCACCGGGCTAACCGGCCCCGAACGGTTTTTTAAACCCGAAGCGAAAATCCTGATGGCTTAACGCAACGCCAGCAGCAATTCTTCCTGGCCACGCACCAGATTGATCAAGAGCGCATCGCTGCCGGCAGCAAGTTGTTGCAATTCAGTGGTGCTGGCGATGCGCTGGCGGTTGACGCCGACGATCAAATCGTTTTTGCGTAAGCCGGCTCGTGCCGCAGGACTGCCGGATTCAACCCTGGACACCAGAACCCCCTGCGTCCGCCCCCCCAATGGCGAATTCGGCCCGATTTCCTCAAAGGAAGCGCCCGCCAGCCGGGGATTGATCGCATCGCCTTCCGTTTTGGCCGGCACATATTCGCCCACCTTGGCCTCCAGCATCAGCGGCTTGCCATCGCGCAAAATCTCCAGCTTCACTGAAGCACCCACCTCCAGCAGGCCAATGCTGTTGCGCAGACTGTTGCCGTCACGCATCGGTTTGTCATTCACACTCAGCACCACATCGCCTTCCTTCAACCCTGCACGGGCGGCGGTTGAACGCGGGCTGACCTGGGCGATAACTGCGCCCTGATTTGCGGGGATGTTGAACGCCTTCGCCAAATCCGGGGTGAGATCCTGCACCGATACCCCCAACTGGCCGCGCCGCACCGAGCCATGGGCGACAATCTGATTCATCAGCCGCGACACCATGTTGGCCGGGATGGCGAAGCCGATGCCGACATTGCCGCCGCCGGGGGCGATGATGGCGGTGTTGACCCCAACCAGCTCGCCCCGCAGGTTGACCAGCGCCCCGCCGGAATTGCCGGGATTGATCGAAGCATCGGTCTGGATGAAATCTTCATAGCCCTGAATGCCCAGACCGGTACGGCCCAGCGCGCTGACGATGCCCGAAGTCACCGTCTGGCCCAGCCCAAACGGATTGCCGATAGCGACCACGAAATCGCCGACCCGCAACCCATCGGTATCGGCCAGCGGCAGGGCGGTAAGATTGTTACTGGGAATTTGGATCACCGCTACATCGCTTTCCGAATCAGAGCCGATGACCTTGGCTTGGAGCTGGCGACCGTCGCGCAGGGTGACCGTGATGGTGTCGGCACCGTCCACCACATGATGATTGGTGATCACATAGCCACGGCGGGCATCCACCACCACCCCCGAACCGACGCTTTGCGCCTTGCGCTCACGCGGTTGTTGGTCGGGGACGTTGAAGAAATGGCGGAAGAACGGATCATCCAGCAACGGATTACGCCGTTGCGCGACTCGGCTCTCAGTGGCGATATTGACCACCGCCGGCGTGGCCCGCTCCAGCATCGGCGCCAGCGTCGGCAGCATCTGACCGTCTACCGCAGCGGGCAACGCGGCCGTGAACGCAGGTGGAAAGGCACCGCTCAGGCCCAGCACCAGCAGGCCCATCGGCAGCAAACAACGGCGAACGCTCATCATGGGAAAGCCCCCTATTCCGGACAACAGATATGCAAAAATTCTAGCCTAAGACCCGGTAATCACCGGAGTATTGCAACGATTGAAAGCAATGCTGTCTCAAGTTCCCCAGTGGGCGCGTGGGTCAAACGGCAGTTCTTGTGCCATGCGCTGGAACAGTTCCCGCGCCGCTTCGGTATCGGCGGGCGGATTGACGAGGCGTAACATCATGATCTGATCACCGGGCGGCTGGCCGGGCAAACCCCGCCCACGCAGCCGCAGTTTCTGTCCATTGCGGGCGTTGGCCGGAATGTTAATCGTGACCGATCCGCCTAAAGTGGGCACCTCCACCTTGCCGCCCAGCGCCGCTTCCCACGGAGCCAGCGGCAGTTCCATGGTGATGTCACGATCCTGCACCGAGTAAAGCGGATGTGGTTTGATCTTCATTTCCAGATACAGATCGCCGTTGGGACCGCCGCCGCTACCGGCGTTACCCTGACCAGCCAGCCGGATTTTCTGGCCGTTCGCAACCCCAGCAGGAATTTTGATGTTCAAGGTGCGGCTGCGGGTGGTGACTCGTCCACTGGCATCCCGTTCTGGCACTTGCAGTTGCAGGGCACGATTGCCGCCGTGATAGGCTTCTTCCAGGCTGATTTCCAGCGGCACGGTCTGGCTCTGGCCGGAACTCTGGAACCCGCTACGCCCACTGGCGAAACCGCCCGGTGCGCCGGCGAAACCGCCGCGCCCGTGCAGGTTGCCGAACATCGATTCAAAGAAGTCGCTGAAATCCTGACCGCCGAAACCGTCAGCGGGACGACGCGGCCTGCTCGATCCGCTCTGCCAGCCGGGCGGTGGGCGAAAGTCCTGTCCCGCCTGCCAATTGCCGCCCAGTTGATCGTAGGCTGCACGCTTCTCAGCGTCGCGCAACACCTCGTAAGCTTCGGCGACTTCCTTGAAACGCTCCTCGGCACGCGACTCCTTGCTGACGTCGGGATGATACTTGCGCGCCAGCCGGCGGTAGGCTTTCTTGATGTCCTCCGCCGATGCATTGCGGGCTACGCCGAGGATTTGGTAGTAGTCCTGATATTTCATGCTGATTCTGCGCAGTTAAGGACGCCGGCAGGGATCGCCCCGCCGGCTGGAGGAGTTAGCCTTCGACCTGGATGGTCCGCGACACGGTATGCATCTGCTTGGGAATACCGATTTCCAGTACGCCATGAGCGCTGCGGGCGGCGATTTTCGCCAGATCAGCGGTATCAGGCAGGCTGAAGCGACGATAGAAACTGCCGCAGGGCCGTTCGACCCGGCTATAACCTGCACGATTTTCGCGAGTCTCGCCGGGACGGTTGCCACGGAGGGTCAGAACGCCGTTTTCGGCGATAATCTCAATCTCCTTGGGGTCCACGCCGGGAATATCGGCGCGTAGCACATAGCGGTCTTTCTCTTCCTTGATGTCCACAGCGGGAATCCAGTCGCAGGTGGCTACGCTGGATTGATCTTCGCTGGAGGCGTAAGGCTCCAGTAGCCGGTTCAGTTCCCTGCGTAGATGATGCATGTGCTGCCAGGGTTCGTAACGATTCGGATTCGGATTCATAATCAAAACCTCTGTTGAGAACGAGTTGGTGTTGTTTCTCAGATAGGGCCACCGGGCGCTATTTCAAGCGGCGACCCGCTATATATTCCTGCTTTTAACCAACTGAATGCCGATGGAGATGCTCGATGAGCAACGCTGAATTTCTACCGCTGGCGATAGCGGTACTCACCGTGTCCGATAGCCGAACCGAAGCGGATGACGCCTCCGGGCAAACTCTGGTGGAGCGGTTGACGGCAGCCGGCCACCAGTTGGCGGATCGGGCCATTATTCCCGACGATATCTATCGTATCCGGGCGGTGGTATCCGGCTGGATCGCCGATCCAGCGATCCACGTCATACTCATGACCGGTGGCACCGGCATGACCGGGCGCGATAGTACGCCGGAGGCGATCCGGCCATTGCTGGACAAGGAAATTGACGGCTTCGGCGAACTGTTCCGTATGCTGTCATGGGAGGAAATCGGCGCATCGACCCTGCAATCGCGGACGCTGGGTGGGCTGGCTAATGCGACGTTCATTTTCTGCCTGCCTGGTTCAACCGGCGCTTGTCGCACCGGTTGGGATCGCATCCTGCAAGTCCAACTGGACGCCCGCACCCGGCCCTGCAATCTGGTCGATCTGCTGCCACGACTGCGGGACCGGTAGTAAGGAAGAACCATGCAGCGAAAAAACCGACTCGGCATCGCCCTTGGCAGTGGCTCAGCGCGTGGCTGGGCACATATTGGCATTCTGCGGGCGCTGGAACAGGCGGGCATCGTCCCGGATGTGATAGCCGGCACCTCGATTGGAGCGCTGGTCGGTGCGGCCTACGCCAGCGGTCGGCTGGACCGGCTGGAGGAGTGGGTGACGCAGATCGACTGGTGGGAAATCATCCGTTACATGGACCTGCGTCGCGGTGGGGTGGAGGGTGAGCGGCTGATGCGCGCATTCCGCGAGCGGGTGGATGATGTGCCGATTGAATCCTTGACTAAGCCCTTCGGCGCGGTGGCGACTGATCTGCATACCGGGCGTGAAGTCTGGTTCCAGGACGGCTCATTATTGGAGGCGGTGCGAGCGTCTATCGCTCTGCCAGGATTGTTCAGCCCGGTGCGGTATCGGGGCCGCTGGCTGGTGGACGGTGGGCTGGTAGACCCGCTGCCAGTTTCACTCTGCCGGGCGATGGGGGCGGATCGGGTGATCGCGGTAAATCTGAATGGTGATATCGTCGGCAAGCATTTTGGCGGACGACTGCAGCGTCTGACGCCGCCGAGTCCGTTACTGGCGCGGCTGAGCGCCAGATTGCAGGCGGTGTTAGGGAATCACAGCCGTTCGGTGGACGACTCGGAGGCAGACGATCCGCCGGGGCTGTTTGAGGTCATGGCCGGATCAATCAATATCATGCAGGATCGCATCACCCGGGCACGGCTGGCCGGCGATCCGCCAGCCGTGGCTTTATCACCCCGGTTGGCGCATCTGGGTCTGATGGATTTCGACCAGGCCGGCGCGGCCATCACCGCCGGCATGGATTGTGTGCGGCTGCACCTGCCGCTGCTACGGGATGTGCTGGATTTGCCGGATGTTGCGAATTCAGAGGATGCAGCTCCCTCTCCCGCCGGGAGAGAGAGGTTTCTGTAAAACTGCCTATTGAAGATATTTCATGCCAATTTTTCGCTACATTTTGACGATTGCCTGCCCGGATCAGGTAGGCATCGTGGCCGCCGTATCCAACACGCTGGCCGCTCATCACGGTAACATTGTGGAGTCGAGCCAGTTCAGCGACACCGAATCGGGTCGGTTTTTCATGCGGCTGGTGTTCGATCTGGATGCGGCTACCGAACCGATGCTGCTGGCAGAGTTCACCCCACTGGCCCAGCATTTCGGCATGGAGTGGCACCTGTACGACTCGCGCCGGCGGCCACGGGTGATGCTGCTGGTCTCCACCGCTGAACACTGTCTGAACGATCTGCTGTATCGGCATCGCACCGGCGCGCTGCTGATGGACATCACCGCGATTGTGTCCAATCACCGCGAGCTGGCTCATCTGGCGGAGTGGCACGCGATTCCCTACCACTATCTGCCGGTCACAGCGGCGACCAAACCGGAGCAGGAGCGACAAATCCTGGAACGGGTCGAACAGACCGGGACTGAACTGGTGGTGCTCGCCCGCTACATGCAGATTCTGTCGCCGGAACTGTGCCGGGCGCTGGCCGGGCGAGCTATCAATATCCACCATTCCTTTCTACCGGGATTCAAGGGCGCCAAGCCTTATCACCAGGCGTATACCCGTGGGGTCAAGCTGATCGGAGCGACCGCGCATTTCGTGACTGCTAACCTGGACGAAGGGCCAATCATCGAGCAGGAAGTAGAGCGGGTGGATCATGCCCAGACCCCGGAGCAATTGGCGGCGGTGGGCCGGGACATTGAGAACATCGTGCTGGCGCGGGCGATTCACTATCACCTGGAGCGGCGGGTGTTTCTGAACGGCAGCAAGACGGTGGTGCTGCGGTAGCACCGTTCCAATGACTAACCTGATTGATTTTCTCGCTGCTTTCCTGATTGGGTTGACCGGCGGCGTTCACTGTTTCGGGATGTGCGGCGGCATCGTCGGGGCGCTGACGCTGGGTTTGTCGCCGCTGCCGGGTCATCCGCTGTGGGCACAGTTGCCATATCTGCTGGCCTACAACGCCGGTCGGATCGCCAGTTATGTGACTGCCGGAGTGCTGGCTGGCGGCGCAGGAGGGTGGATGACACATCTGGCGTCGGCACATCGCGCCCAATTAGGTCTTCAGATTTTTGCGGGCCTGTTCATGATCCTGCTGGGACTCTACCTGGCTGGCTGGTGGCCGATCCTGAGTCGGTTGGAACAGGCGGGCGGTGTCCTGTGGCGACGGATTGAGCCGTTCGGTCGGCGGTGGTTGCCGGTGCGCACTCCCGCTCAGGCTTTTGGAATTGGGCTGGTGTGGGGCTGGCTGCCGTGCGGACTGGTTTATAGCGTGCTGGTGTGGGCCATTAGCGCTGGCGGAGCGTTGAATGGCGGTTTGCTGTTGCTCTGTTTCGGGCTGGGTACCCTGCCGATGCTGTTAGCGATGGGCGCGTTTGCGGCGGCATTGACGGGATTTGTGCGCCATCCGGCAGTGCGCTCACTCGCCGGGGCGCTGGTGATTCTGTTCGGGGTTTATGAAATCAGCGTGGCGGTGCGCATGGGGTGAGAGAGCTGGCCCCGGAAAATAGGACACGCGCTTAAGTGAAGTTTCTGTTCTGATCACCGGCCCTTTGCTGGGCCGATCACGGAGAACAGAGATGAAAAGAACGAGAAGAAACCACTCGGCAGTCTTCAAGGCCAAGGTGGCCTTGGCGACGCTCAAAGGCGACAAGACCCTGGCGGAATGGGCGGAACCGTTTGAAGTTCATGCCAACCCGATCACCCAATGGCAGATCCCACTCCAGGAACGGGCCAGCGCGGTGTTCGCTCCGGCGGCAGAGCGGAGCGAATCCGCCGGGCCGGACGTGAAGGAACGCCAGGCCAAGATCGGCCCGTGGGCGATGGAAAATGATTTTTTGGCCACTGCGCTCGGTCGCCTCGGCGATGCGAGCGCGAAACGCTGATCGACCGATCCGATAAACGCCCTGTAGCGCGCCCGTGCGAATGACGGAATCTGTCGCGCTCGTCGGTCTACTCTGTCCCACCGCCGATCTCCGAGGGTGATCGGGCGCGGATGCGGCGGATCGACGAGCTGCACCTCAACTACCCGTTCGCGGGGGCGCGGATGCTTCAAGACGTCTTGGGCTTGGAGGGCGTCCCGGTCGGCCGCCGTCACGTGTCGACGTTGATGAGGAAGAGGGGCATCGACGCGCGGTACCGGCGTCCGAACACTCGCCGCAAGCAGCCCGGCAATCCGGTCTTCCCGTACCTGTTGCGAGGCTTGGACATCAGCAGGGCGAACCCGGTGTGGGCCAAGGCGACTTTAGCCCAGTCGGTCAGGGCCGTACAGGTTAACCCCGGGACCGGGATCATTTTGGTATAGAGCGGATGCCCCTGGGCATTGAGGGAAACTGCGGCAACGAAAGCGACTTTGTTTTCCGAACCGTTGCGTAAACCATGGTCTTTTATTCCATAGCTCACTTCTTGCTTCAACGAGGTTGCCCAAGGGTACGGCTTGGTTTTCGCCACTCAAATTCCCCACGGGTGGGGAACTTTACGCTGATGAGGCGACCGCATGTTCCCCCAGGTCTCACGCCCTCTCTGCAAGCGTTACTTTCCGCCCAACTGGCGGTAGGTTCCTGAGAACAGCCAAGATTTTTAAATGAAAGCCCATGAAAGTCAATAAAGTTTTCAGTAGCTGTCAACCCCGGCCGACTTTGCCACCGACCCGTTCACCGCCCAAATAAGCGTCGTCCACCCGCACCTCGCCACCCAGGAGGTACTGGCAATACTGTTGAAGTAAGCGGTTGCCATTCGTTTGGCTTTATCAACCTGCCCTTTGTTAATGGTTTTTTTGGAGACACTGGGTTGCGAGGGTCGTGGGATTTTGGGTCGGTAATAGCGCACCCGGGCGCTCTCGTTGAGGAGTTCGGTGAAGATCATCAGGGCCCGTTCAGGACATTTTGGCGTCAGGACAAAGGCTTCTTCGGCCAGGGTGATCACGGCATGTTTGAATTGGGGTTCGACTCCTGCGGGATGATCCGGATCGGTCATCAGGGCTGTTAACAGCCGAGCGATGACCGCCCCGATCAAAATGGCGAATCACTCTTGACGAATGCCATTCTCGGTCGGGCTATGGAAGGTTTCGAGGTCGAGGGAGGTTTTCTCGTCGTGATAATGGATTTCCACTGCCCAGCGTCGAAAATAGAGCGCGGTGATGGCAGCGGTGGGAAAACGGACGGGATCCTCCAGGTGGGTAAGGAGGACGGAGAGTTCCCCATCGGGACTGCGCAGTCGCAGGGCGCGCAGCCGAATCGGTCCGGCCTGCGGGGGCTGGAGGGTGATCGTGGCCTCCGCTGGGCCGGATCGCACGAAGGCTTCAACGGCGGGAAAGGTGGCCGACGCCGGACAGCGGATGAGCCAGTCGCCTGGGTAGTGGTGATGGAGGGGGTTGACGACAGCCGGTGCGGGATCAACTGCAGAAAAGCGTCAAGAAGGGAGGAAAGGTGCATGGATTTTCAAACCAAGATTGGCGCCATTGATGGGGTATCCTAGAATTAATATTAAACGAATTCAATAGGATATAAATACATTGGACACATCATCGCGTTAATTCAACAGTATTGCCCCCGCAAGGGGGGAGGGAGTTTTAGCGGGTCTATTCATTTGAGGAAATCGCCTTGGTTGCCGACGCCGCTAATTCGGATATGGCACTGGCGGCATCCAAGGCCGGGCGTTGGCACCCACCGTCAGCAACGATAGGGAACCATCGACGCCGGTGGTCCATGCATCCGGGGAAGGGACTAGCCCAACATCGCGGCCAGCGCCAGGACATAGAGCGCCCCGACCGACAGTTGCACTACCGCGATCGGCAACCCGATACGCAGGAATTGGATGAAGCTCACGCGCTGGCCCTGCGCCGCGCAGATACCGACCGCTACGACGTTGGCCGAGGCGCCGATCAGCGTGGCGTTGCCGCCGAGGGTGCCGCCGAACATCATCGCCACGAACACCGGCAGAGTGACGTTGGGCCAGTCGGTGAAACCGGGAGCCAGCGCGATCTCCGGAACCGCCTGGGCCGCCACCAGATAGCCGGTGATCATTACCAGCGCGGCGGCGACCACCGGGATGTTGGCCAGCAGGCTCGACAGAATGCCAATGCCGGCCAGCGACAGAAAAGCCACCGGCATTAAATCGCTCCCAAACCAGTGATAGAGCTGGATTGACAGTCCTTGCAGCAACTCGGTCTTGATGAACGCCTGGACCAGGGTGAAGATCGCGCCCAGAAACAGAATGGTTTTCCAATCGACGTCGCGGATCACCTCACCGACCGGCTCGATGCGCACGCCATAGACCACGAGCAGCGCCAGCGCCGCGCCGATGATCGCCACCTGGGGCGGGATGATGCGGGTCGGCAGGGATTCCCCGACCAGGAACAGAGCCACCATGATCAGGAGTACGAACAGCGCCAGCGCCAGGAAACCGGGGCGCTCGATAGTGATCGGTGGACGCTCGGCGGGCAGGGTCACCCGCGTCGCCCAGATCTTCGGCAACAACCATGGTAGCAGCGGCACGACCGCCAGCACCGCCAGCACGCCGCCCAGGCTCACCATCCGCAGATAATCGATGAAGGACAGCCCGATCGCCTGGCCGACCAGAAAGGTGGCGGGGTCGCCCACCAGCGTGAGCATCCCGGCGGCGTTACTGACGATGGCGGTGATAATCAGCGGCCCGACGAAATCCACCTTGAGCGCCTGGCAAACCCCGACGATGACCGGGGCGACCAGGATAACGGCGGTCGCGTTCGGCAGTACCGCGCACAAGGGGGCGACCAGCGCGACAATCAAGAGGAGCAACCGTTTGCCGCTGCCGCCGGTGGCGCGGAGGAACGCATCACCGATCCACTCGAAGATTCCGGTCTTACCGATCACCCGCGCCACTACCATGCCACCGAAGAGCAGGGAGAGCGGACCGCCGGCGGTATGCACAATCGGCATCAGATCGCTGCCGTCGAGGATCCCGAACACGATCAGGACGCTGACCCCGAGCAGGGCGGTCACCGTCATATCGATCAGGTCAAACGCGATCAGGAGGATCACGGTGACGAAGACGCCGATGGTGAGATAAATCTGAAAGTCGGTCATCCGTGCGTTGCTCAGTCGAGCGGTGGGGCATAGTGGAGTCCGCCCTGGGTCCAGAGCCGGTTGATACCGCGCTCGATCTTGAGTGGACTGTCGCGCCCGACGTTGCGCTCGTACATTTCGCCATAGTTGCCGGCGGCTCGCAGGGCCCGTATCCCCCAGCCGGTCTCGATGCCCAGCGAGCGGGCGATGATGTTCGCCTCCTCGGCGGTCCGCCGCACCAGGGGGTTCCGGTTCTCCGCGATGACCGCATCCAGGTCGCCGCGCGTGACGCCATATTCCTCCGCGAGGATCAGGATGTTCAGAACCCACCGGATCACCGTGGCCCACTCCGGATCGCCGCCCCAGACCGCGGGGCTGAACGGTTCCCTAGAGATGCGTTCGGGCAGGATCACAAAGTCCTGAGCATCTTTGGGTGCCCGCAGGTGCATGGCGGCCAGTAGACTCGCGTCCGAGGTGTAGGCGCGACAGCGACCGGCAAACAAGGCTTTCGCAGCCTCGGGAGCCGAGTCGATCACCAGCGGTTTCACCGACCAGCCTTTGGTCTCGAAATAGGCCTCCAGGCTGCGCTGGTGCGTCGTTCCCCTTTCCACGCAGATGGTCGCGCCATCAAGGTCGGCGAGGGTCGCAATCTTGGCCGGGACCAGAAAACCCTGACCGTCGTAGAAGAGGATGCCGGGAAACTGCACCTTCAACACTGCTTCGCGGGTGAGGGTCCAGGTGGTGTTGTTCAGCAACAGGTCAATCCGGCGCGTCTGCAGCGCGGGGAAACGGGTCGAGGCGAGCAGCGGCACGAGATCGACCTTGTCCGGGTCCCCCAACACCGCCGCCGCCACCGCGCGGCAGAAGTCCACGTCGAACCCGTGCCAGCGTCCGTCGGCGTCCTGCTCGGAGAAGCCTGGAATACCCTCGCTGACCCCGCAGCGCAGTTGCCCGCGGGCCTTAACCCCATTCAATACCTCGGCGGCCTCGACCTGCGGCAGGACCGCGAACGCCAAGACCAGCAGGGCGGCACAACAAACCGTCCAGTCGATTTTCATCCAGGGACTCCGGGAGAGGTGAGTGTTGACATTGAAGAGAGCGTACCCGCGCTATCCTGGATGCCATGATTCTCGGGCAGTTTCGGTTTGAAGGGCGGAGTATGGCGTCAAGTATAGCCAATGGGACCACCGTAGGCCGGCGACAGAACGCACGTCTAGTGCCGTTCATTGGTGGCGAGGAATTTGCCGACCAGCATGGCGATGAGTATCGTCATGTACAACTGGCCGGAAAGACCGATCAGGATCGCCACGGACCGGGTCAGGTGGGAAACGGCCATCACGTCGCCGTAGCCGACGGTCGTCAGGGTAATGAACGACAGATACAGGTAGTCGCTGTATTCCGGCGTGCCTTGGTCGGGAAGCAGGATGCCCGCGCTTTCCGCGCCATGGAAAAACATGTGGGTGCCGTTCGCGATGCTGAACAGGGTCGCGCCGAGTACGCCCAGAAGCACGTACCCGTTGACCGAGCTGAGGATGATGGTCGGCGTCACGACCCGGCTGCGTGCGATGTGGCGGATCATCAGCACCACGATGACCGCCAGCGTGACTGAGGAAGTGCCGAAATCGATCAGGGACATCCAGTCGGTCTCGATGTAATGATGGATCCACGTGGTTGCGGCCGTCAGGCTCGCCAGCGGCAGCAGGACCATCCGGGAGCGTGCGGAAAACTCGAGCGAGTAGATGCCCGAAAAAAAGATCCCGGTGAGCAGCAGGTCGCGGACCAGCGAATTGTCCTTCTCGAACAGTGGGTAAAACAGGATCAGGGCCAGCAGGCAGACCAGCAGGATGATGTTGTTGCCGGCGAGACGTTCGGGATGCGTCATGCTGTGGGTTCCGCTTGAATAATTAGTTAGGCGACGCTATCTCTAATGGACATCGGCAGCCTCGACCTGCGGCAGGATCGCGAGCGCCAAGACCAGCAGGGCGGCACAACAAACCGTCCAGTCGATTTTCATCCGGGGCCTCCGGGACAGGTGAATGCTGACATCGAGAGAACGTACCCGTGCTACCCATCAGGGTACAGCGTGCATGACCCCAGAGCAGGCCGTCTCACGCGGCACCGTTAGAACCGCATCCTGAACGTCGCACCGAGCAGAGGCGCGGGATCGAAGGACTCCTCACGCAGCGTGTTGCCGCCGGAATCTTCGACGCGCAATTCACCCCCGACAATCACCCCCGCGTACAGGAAAAACGACGCATGGTCGGCAAAGTCGGCGGACAGGCGGAGGAAGACCGGCACACCCCGTTTCTCGCCTACACCGTCCGGACGCGGCCACCAACCAGCGGATCGACCCAGGTCTCGCTCGCGCCGAAGTTCTGGCCCGCGAGCAGGCCGGGGGCGAGGGATACGTCGAGGTCTACGGAGTTGACCCGGAAGCCGGCCATCAGGTCGACGGCGACCGGGCCGCCCTCGAAGACCCGATAGCCGGCATAACCGCTCAGAATCTTCGCTTCTGTTTCGATCTCCGCTCGCGAAAAGAGTACGCCGAGCGGGGTGGGGCGGCTTTGGGAGAGGTTGGCGTAGACCAGGTCGGCGATCAGGCTCCAGCGACCGTTGCGTGCTTCGAACGCGCCCATGAAGGCAAGATCGAGATCGGAGAGTACGTCGCCGATGCTTTTATCGACTTCAACCGTTCCCCAGGCCGTCTCGACCGAACTGGTGAGGCCCGGCGTCCAGGCGTAGGGCGAGAGCGCGAAGCTCCAGCCCGAATCCTGCGCCAAGCCGGCGTTGCGAGCGCGACCGCCAGGCATGCAACTGCTACCTTCATTAGCCGATAGTTCCGCTATTCATCGTCT
>NZ_CBTK010000172.1 GCF_000531125.1 Candidatus Contendobacter odensis Run_B_J11
AACAAACACCTTCTATAATACATTGATTAAATTGAGCTTTTCAAGAGACCGGGAACTGCTGAGAGAACGCCGAGTTGCGTCGTTATTTGGGATTGGACAGCACGAACAGCCACAAACCACCGAGTAGCGACGGGTACCAGAAAAAGACGGTCAAGCCGGGCTTGCCCAAAGAGGGGAAACGCGCCCACGGCGGGCAGGTAGGGCATCAAGGCAACACGCTCAAGCGGGTGGCGCAGCCTGACTATATCCAACTCCACCTGCCGGAGCGCTGCCCATGCTGCGGACGGTTCTTCAGGTCGGATGAAGCCTATCCGGTTATCCACAGCCGGCCGGTGTTTGACGTGCCGGAACCGAAACCGGAGGTGACCGAGCACCGCCTGGGTCCATTGGCGTGTTGCGGCGTGTGGCAGGGTGGCGAATACCCCGCCGAGGTGACCGCTGTGGTGCAGTACGGCGCGGGCGTGCGGGCCTGGGTTACCAAGCTGTCGGTTGATCACAAGATGCCGCTGGAGCAAATCAGCCAGTTGTTCGAGGACCTATACGGGTATGACCTCAACAGTGCCACGATTGAGGAGGCGCTGGAACGGGGCTATACCTTGGCCGAGTCGGTTGAACGGCAGGTCATCGGGCATCTGCTGGAACAACAGTGCATTTCGATGAAAATGGCGTGCGCATCGCGGGCCAGCTGCACGGGCTGCACACGGCGTCCACCGCCACCCACACCCACCTGTTTGTCCATGAAAAGCGGGGCACTGCGGCCTTGGCGAGCGAAGCCTCGGTGCTCAATGACTTCCACGGCACGGCGGTACATGACTGCTGGTTGCCGTACTTCCATTTCGAACAGGCCCGTCATGTGTTGTGCTGCGGGGTGCACCTGTTGTGCGAACTCAACGGCTTGATGGAAAACGGCGTGCGCTGGGCGCGGGAGATGCACGAATTGCTATTGGCCCTGTACCACCGGCCGCGCCCCATTCTGGCGGCTGACGAAGTGCGTGGACATTACCACCGGATTCTGGCCCAAGCCAACCGGGAAGAACCGCCACCGCATCCCGGCAAGCAGGGAAAGCCCAAACCATCCAAAGGACGCAACCTGCTTAACCGGTTGCGGGAACAGGAGGACGGAGTGCTCGCCTTCGCCTTGGAAGCGGGCATCCCTTTCACTAATAACCAAGCGGAACGGGACTTACGCCCCGCCAAGATTAAGCAGAAAGTCAGTGGGTGATTTCGCACCAAGCCAGGTGCTCACGTGTACGCTCGCCTGCAAGCGGCGATTTCAACCTTCCGCAAACAGGGGTTGGCAGCTATTGAAAACGTTGTTGACTTTCATGGTCTTTCATTGAAAAATTATTGCCGTTCTCAGGAACCTACCGCCAGTTGGGCGGGAAGTAACGCTTGTGGAGAGGGCGTG
>NZ_CBTK010000173.1 GCF_000531125.1 Candidatus Contendobacter odensis Run_B_J11
ACGGCATACGAGATATTGGCGTGACTGGAGTTCAGACGTGTGCTCTTCCGATCTCCTGCCGCGACGCGGAAACCCTGCAATTGCCGCCAGAACTGGCGCTGTTCCCGCAACGGGAACTGAACCGCGATTTGTATCTCTGGCTGATCGCGCTGGCGGCGGCCCACGATGCGCTTGATTCCGACGCCGACTGGCTGGCGGGCAATCAGCGGGCTACCTTGATGGCGCTGGAGCGTTATCCAGGATTGCAACCCCGTTACCGACGCCTGGTAGCCGCGACGTTGGCAGCGCGAATTGCGCCGGCGCAGTTGCCTCCGGATGAAGCCGTGCAGGAAACCCAACTGCGGCAAGCTCTGCATGAACCGGGTAGCGTCCTGATCTGGCCTGCTGCCGCCCGCCCGCTGCAACCGGTGCCGCTCTGGCTATACCCCGCCCCAGCCCGCGCCGCTGTCAAATCACCGCCGCATTCCCGCCACTCACCTGCCAGCAGCGCCAATCCGGCGCAACCCGACCGCCAGCGCCGCCGCGCCGATCGGGTTGATCTGCCGGAACGCAAAAGCAGTTTTTTAGCGCCCTTTCGCGCCGAAAGCCTGCTGTCCTGGGCGGAATTTATACGGGTCAACCGGCCTACCGACGACGACCCCAATCCAGACGCGGCGCAGGCGGCGAACGACATGGAGACGCTCAGCGTCACCCGCGATGGCGATCAAACCGCTTCCAGAGTGCGTTTCGACCTCGATCTGCCTTCCGCCAGCGCGGATGATCTACCGGTGGGTCCAGGCGTCCCGCTGCCGGAGTGGGACTACCGCCAGCGCGCGCTACTGCCGAATTTCTGCACCGTGCAGGAGAGGCTGGCCCGACGCGCCCCGCCTTGCGAGTTGCCCGCCGCCTTGCGCCGCGACGCTCAACGGCTGCGCCGCCAGTTTGAAATTCTGCGGCCCGGTCATGGCTGGCGGCGCGCTCAGCCGGAGGGCGAGGAACTCGATCTGGACGCCTGGGTGCGCCATGCCGCTGATTGCGTCGGCAGCGGCCATAGCTGCGAACGCGGCTTATACCGGCAACGGGCGCGGCAGGAGCGCGATTTCGCCTGTTTACTGCTGGCCGATCTGTCGTTGTCCACCGATGCCTGGGTCAATAATAAGGGCCGGGTGATCGATGTGATCCGCGACAGCCTGTTCCTGTTCGCCGAGGCGCTGGCGGCCACCGGCGACCGCTTCGGGCTGTACGGCTTTTCTTCGTGCAAGCGGCAACAGGTGCGCGTCCAGCGAATCAAGACCTTTGGCGAGCGCTATACCGCTACGGTGCGGGGGCGGATCAACGCCATCAAGCCCGGTTATTACACCCGGATGGGCGCGGCGGTGCGCTATGCCGCCGGCTTGTTAAACCAGCAAAGCGCCGCCCGCCGACTGTTATTGCTGCTGACTGATGGCAAACCGAACGATCTGGATCATTACGAGGGACGCTATGGGATTGAAGATACCCGCATGGCGTTGATGGAAGCGCGCCGGGATGGTCTGCATCCGTTCTGCGTGACGATTGATCAGGATGCGGGCGACTATCTGCCGTATTTATTCGGCAACAAGGGCTTCGTGCTGATCCGTCATCCCGAAGAACTGCCGCGCCAACTGTTGCGGCTCTATACCCAATTAACGTTAACGCAGTGAACCGGGAGAAACGCCATGACGGATGCACAGACGCTGGCCGAAGCGGTGCGCGCCGCCTGCATCAAGGCGGCATTGGAGGCTTATGAGGAAGGCGGCGTTCTCGGCCTATGCGCCGAAGGGCGCTGGGAATACGCGATTTCGACGTTGCAACAACTGGACTTGGATTCGCTGATCCAAGCCAACTTACCCGCTGATCAAGGATGCAAGAGCGGGCTGCAACCCGCCAAGGCCGGTTGACACCCGCTCTGCATTCGGTTAATCGATGGCCTGGATTTCTTGTACCGCTCCCAGAGACCGCCAAAATGCCAACAGCGCTGAGTTCACTTTTTCCACCGCGCCCCACTTTGCCGGCGCCCTGCGCCTGGCCCCTCTCCCTGATTCCCGGCGCCGTGCATTCCACCGTATTGACCAAAGCCCTGAATGTCCTGCTCGCCGCACAAATTCAACAGGGTGAATTCGAGTTCCTGCGTGATCGGGTGTTGGTGATTAATGTGCGCGACGCCAGGATCACGTACCGGTTCTGCTTTACCGGTTCGGCGGGTTTTGCGCCCCGCTCCGCCGCGCATCCGCCCGATCTGACGGTCAGTGGCGCGATCTACGATTTCCTGGCGCTCGCCACCCGCCGAGAGGATTCCGATACGCTGTTTTTCAACCGTCGGGTGGTTATGGAAGGCGATACGGCTTTGGGATTGGAGTTAAAAAACTGGCTGGACGGGGCCGACCTGGAAACGTTCGCGGGCCTGCTACCACCGTTGTTGCGCGCCACGCAGGGTTTAATGGCGGCTTACGAGCGATTGAGCAGCAGGATGAACTGACTATCTGAAAGTTTAAGCCGATCCAAGCAGAGAGACCCTGCTATGCCGACCCTACTCATCGGCATCTTGCGGTGTCATTGCCGCTGGCGCGTCAAGTAGCTGAAGTAGGACTGCTGACATTGGTTCTCCCCGAGCAGATCAAAATTGCGAATGTTGAATTCTGACGCCTAACCTTTCCTTCCACGGGGCTGCCTAAGGGCAACCCGTGAAGTCAGCCGTTAGGCGTCTCCATGTACAAAGCTGCTGGCCTTTTTTGCAATAAATGTCTCAAAGTCTTGGTGCTGCACAAAAGCCTCATATTGCTCACGATTATAAAGCCGATGGAGGCATGCGGCAGCAACCATATCAATCGAATACCCAGGTTGATTTCGAATCGAGCCATTAGCAGCCGCTATCACCCCGTTCACCGAGGATTTAAAGTGGTTTCGCTTTTCTTCAGGTACGCCGATGTCCTCTACGATTCCATTTAAGATTTCTCGCCATTGCCTTGAATCGCTACTGTTCAGTGAGACTCTATCGGGTAGCACCCACCAGTGAAGGGATTGATGTTCTAGATGCTCAACAAAGTACTGGCGAGCATAGGAGAACGGCTCACTAGGCAAAGGCTGTGACCGCAGTAGAGACGCCGCCCGCGTACCCTCAGTACGCCCAGAATGCTCAACCTTTGAATCTCGAACCACGGCATACGCGATATGGCTTGGCAAGCTCTTTGTGAGCTGAATTGAAGCGGCATGTGGTGAAACATCACAGGTCTGAACGATAATTTTGTGACACATGGCGAGGTTAGCCTCGCACTTAACTAAGTTAGCAACCCACGCCTCCGGCATTAGCACCTCAGCGGCAAATTCATTGGCCTCCTTCTCGAATGTCCAATAGTCTTCGCTATCCCCAGCCTCCCCAAGATCCAAACTGTCGACGAACGAACCCATATGCCATGGAATAAGGATATGTCCCAGCTCATGGGCGAGCGTAAATCTCTTGCGCCTCGGAGGATTGGTTGTGTTGATGACGACAGTAGGCCGCTTACCCGGCATCTTCAAGTGAAGACTTAGGCCATCAACTCCTGATACCGGGATTGCGCGGTAGATAACTTCAGCATAGTTAGCCACCAGCGTCTCTATATCAATAGGAGGCGACAGATGGTATTTCTCTATGATTCTTCTAGCAAAGCCAGTCGTTGCCCCCAACGCGCTACTCCCAGAGACCTGCGTTCTTTAGCCAAGTTGCAAGTTTTCTAGCCCTCTCTGGTGACGCAGCGCGAGCCGCCAACGGCAGTGCGTTGAATTCTTCAATTACCTCGTTAACGTCGCGGTGCGTTCTATGAGCTTCTACCACGAAAGGCAGAACATCTGGATCAATCACCCACAACTCATACTCAGATCGAGACATTCCGAGGTATTTGCAAAGGCTTAAAGTGGAGGCGCCTTCGTGCCAACGCTCGACATAGTCGTCAACGTCCTCAAGTAGAGCATCGCCGCTAAGACATTTTAGAATGAAGTTAGACATCGATTTTTCTCCCGCGAACAGCTTTTTTGATGATGTGACCATGTACAGCATCAATTACACCCAAGTGGTAGCCGCGCTTGTTGAACACTTCAATCTCACCGTGCAGAGAGTCCCATGTATAAAGGCGGCTACCGTCCTTTGATCGCCATCGTTTGACGCCGCCATAGGCCCCTATCGCATCACATGAGTCGAGGAATGATGGTTTGGGTATGGGTTTCTGGGTCAAGCGGCACCTCCCCGCGCCAGATTCTGGTTTGTTATGCCCAACTAATGATTATCCGGTTTCCGTATAACCTGCAACCGATCCCGTCGCGCCAACACTCTGCGCCCTTTATTACACCACTTCCACCACTTGCCGCAGTCCCGGCTGTCCCTGCCAGTAGCCGTCGCAGGCTCCATACGGCAACGTGGCGTTAAGCGCCGCCGCCGCCTCGACCGGCTCGCGCTCGCCGCGCAGACAGGCCGCAAACGCCTCGATCACGGCCTCGGTTCCGTTGGCCTGCGGGCTGATCCGCAAGACATCGACCTCCAGCGCCCGCAGTTCCGCCAATTCCGGCAACAGGTTATAAGTCTGCGCCGACTGGGTCTGGATGCCGTTCAGCGTTAAAAACGCCTGGCCCTCACGGGTGCTCAGGGCTAATCCCTCCGGGTCGTCGAGGCAGCGGTAGCGGCAATCGTCCTTGGGCAAATCGTGATAGCGCGCGGTGAAACAGCGGGCGGAATAGGCCAGCGGCAAGCGTCCGTAGACGAAAACCTCGGTTTCCACTTCTGCGGGCCGCTGGGCCTGAATGCTGGCCAGCGTCGCCCGCGACAGCTCCACCGGCATCACCCAGCGTTGAGCGCCCAGCCTGGCCAGGAAACGCAGAGTCTGGCCGTTGTAGACATTGACCCCCGTGCCCAGCACGAACGGCGCTTTACCCGACAGCAACCGCACCGCGCCCATGTCGTTGGCTTCTACGGTGAAGCGGCCATTCTCGCACAGCCGCCGCAAGGTCTTGAGTTCCGATTCCGCTTCCAGCAACGCCAGGGTGGACAACACCACCTCCTTACCGGCGGCGGTCAGCCGCGCGGCCAGTTCCAGCCAGTCGTCGGTATTCAGCGACCGCCGCTTGGAGCAGACCGTTTCGCCGAGATAGAGGATGTCTACAGGCGTGGCGCTGATCCGCTCGTAAAAGTCGAGCAGCGTTTCCTTGGACCAGTAGTACAGCACCGGTCCCAGCGCCAGCTTTGGCGTCTGTGGCTTACCACCTATCAGTTCTGAGTTAGACTATAAGGTGAGTTTAACTAAAGTCGCGAGGA
>NZ_CBTK010000174.1 GCF_000531125.1 Candidatus Contendobacter odensis Run_B_J11
CTCCTCGCGACTTTAGTTAAACTCACCTTATAGTCTAACTCAGAACTGATAGGTGGTAAGGCAAAAATCCTGATCATTGAGGATACCGATACGATTCGGGTCATTCTCGCCAACGTGCTCGCTGCTGCGGGGTATGACGTTATCGAGGCGGCGGATGGCGTGACCGGGTTGATGTTAGCCGAAAGCGCAGATCCCGATCTGGCCGTGCTGGACCTGCATTTGCCCGATATCTCCGGTCTGGAGATCGCCCGTTTTTTCCATCAGCGCCTCCCGTTTTTCGTGTTGACCATGGATTCGGAAAGCGAACCCGTTAAAAAGTGTAACGAATTGGGCGCTCTCGGCTATTTGGTAAAACCCCCGGACCTTGATATGTTTTTGCGGCAGGTTCAAATTGCGCTGAAGCGGGGCCGCGAAAATCTGCACTTGCGGAACGCGCTGCGGGAAACACAAGTCACTTGCAAAGCGATAGGCTTCCTGATGGCTCATCATCATTTATCAGAGGAAGCCAGTTATCAGAAGCTGCTGGAGTTTGCGACCTTGCATAAACAACGGATCGTAGAAGTCGCGAGCGATATGTTCGAGGCGTTGCGCTACTTGCAGGCGAAGGCGGACAAGCCCGCGAAAGAATTCCCGAAAGGCCTGATTAAAATCCTTGATCTGCTCAAGAAATCCGCTCAGCCGAATGCGTGACTGATTTCAATCATGGCGGCGACTGAAGTGTTCCTTCATGGATTCGATCACTTGGGTCTGCGCCGCTTGCACGCTTTCGAAGCAGGCTTGTAAGGCCACACGATCACGGCGATCAGCGGAGCAGTGCATCGTTTCGTACAGGTCGGTGAGCCGATCCGCGCCGATGAGGGTGGTCGCTCCCTTTAAACGGTGCACGGCCTCTTTAATTCCCTCCCAATCCTCTGACGCGATAGTCTTGCGAATGCGATCCATGCCGCTCTCGACATCGCGGATAAAAGTATTGATGACTATGGGTACCGCCGTGGACGATATTTGGCTGATTCGAGTCAACATATCCGGACGCAGCACACTACGCACACGGGCGACGCTTTCAGAGGTCGGAGCCGTGTTGCCTGTTTGACCCAGCCTACTGGTAGCGGATTCGTTGGGCAAACATTCCGACTCGAAATCAGGATGACCTACCGCCATTTCTACCGCATCGAGCAGTCCATCGGCGGTGATCGGTTTGGTGAGGAACCTATCGATCCCGACGATTCGGGCTTTCGCCTCGGCCTCCGGCGTCACATCGGCCGTCAGCAAAATGCTGGGTATCGGACGGTTTAAATGCGAATTAAGCGCTACAAAAAATTTCAGGAAAAACAAGCATAAAAATTGCAGCAGCC
>NZ_CBTK010000175.1 GCF_000531125.1 Candidatus Contendobacter odensis Run_B_J11
GTTCCTCTCAACCTAAAGCCTATCCGCTTCAAATTTTACCTAAAACTGATAGGTGGTGAGGCGCTACCCCTACGCCACTCACCTGCTGAACGCCGACGGTCGGGCAGGAGCAGGGAGTGAATAAGTGGTAGGCACCAGGATCGTTCGATGCCAACTTGAAATAGGCATTATTCAATAAAACGACAATTTCTATCACGCAGAGAATCACTATGCCAATCAAATTTATGGCCGCCCTCTTTACCGGTCTGTTCGTTATTTCACATTCAGTGATCGCTGAAGAGTGCAGTAGTCGATCAGAAAATTCTGTTTCCATTATGGATTGCTTTTCAGCGCGCTATAAAGCAGCCGATCAAGAATTAAACGTGATCTACAGTGAAGCAATGAAAGCGCTTTCAAGCGACGGAAAGAAAAAACTTAAAGAAAGTCAAGAAGCATGGCTTAACTATCGTGATGCCAGTCTTGAATTGATAACGGAAGTCAATAGAAAAACAGGGTCTACCGGTAATTTTATCATTGAGGATTACCGAGCAACTCTGGTGAAAAAACGAGCTTCAGAATTGAAGTATATACTGAGCGGCCCTAATGCGGGTCCAGCCGAATGGTAATACGATCAGATGCGATCAGAACGACAGCGGTTGCTCAAAAAAACCTTTTCAACGGCTCCGGTATCATGTCCTCCCCCGTCCCCAGCGTCACCACCGCCTCGCCCGGCTTGAGTTAAAACTCTCGTTCGCCTCCCGCCCGCAGTCCTACAAAAACCGCCGCAACTCCGCCGGTATCGGATCAGCGGGCGGGTCGTTTCCCAGATCAAAGTACACCGGCTGCTCACCCGGCCTGAGCCAGAACTGCACGAACACTTCACCCTTGGCGGCCACCAGATCCAGCCACGGCCCCAACTCCGAAGCGCGGGCATAGCGCAGCGTCATGGTCTGGCCGGAGTAGGCCACCGGCTGGTACAGGTCGATGTTCGCGATAGGTTCGATTCTCCCGGTCTGCACCTCGCCGTTGATGAAGTACACCCGGCGCTGATCCACCTTGCTCACCAGCCCGCGCAGCGTTCGGCCTTTCATCTCGACCCGCACCGATTGCACCGCCAGCGGCTCGCCCTCGATCAGCCGCCCGGTGATCGGCAGCAGGTGGTGATTCTGCTGACTCTTGCCCACCGCTCGCGGCTTGCCGTCCTGCAACACCACCAGCCCGCTCTTCCACAATCCCACCACCGGACAGCGGCAGGTCACCCGCGCCAGCGTCAGGTTGTCCGACGCCACCAACTCCAAGTCATACCAGTGCGTTCCGATCTGGCGCTGGTACTGCTCGACCGCGATGTCGAAGCTCTTGAGCAACGCCTGTAGCGCATCCCGAAAACCCAAGTGACTGAGCGGATAGAGCGCCACGGTCAGTACCAGTAACACCGAGAGCAACATCATCTCGGCTTTGCTCCCGACTGCGATTCGCCAATTGCGGTTGCCGGGCGTGACCAGTCGGATCGGCGACGGCCAGAACAGGTCAATGCCGCGAAGGTTGAGCATGTCCAGCCACAGATGCGACCCGTAGCCGCCCACCACGCTGCCCCAGTACAGCGGGTGAAGGAGGGTTAACGGCCACGCCAAGACCGCGACCGCCACGACCGCGACCAGGGAATGGGTCAGAGTGCGATGACCAAACCGCCGTTCCAGCGGCACCGAAAGGAACCAGAACAACCGTCCGATTTTGGAAGGCGGTAGATCAATATCGGGGAGCAGGCTGGCGACAGCAGCCAGCGCCCAACTGATGAGGTCGGGCCGATAGCCGAACAGGGTGGCCCCGCCCAGATAGAGGACGGAGGCAAAGGCGACGTGGGTGCCGAGGGTCATGGGGTGCGACCGCAAGGAGGAGGAAACACCCGTTACAACTGCCCCCAGCGACGCTGCCGCCGCCAGGAGAGATGCGGGAGGAGGAGACCACACGCCAGACCCCCAAAGGCGACTCCGGCCCCGGCGAGGAACCAGTGGCGATAATACGAGTCGCGCAGGGCCGCATTCTCGATCTCTAATTGCTGTTGCCGTTCCCGCGCCGCCGCGATGTCTTGGTGGAGCTGGCGATTTTCTTCATCAATCGCCAGCGTTTGCGCGGCGGTACTGCGAACCGTCGTCAACTCATCGTTGCAGCGGGTCGAGGCGTCGCGAGCCGAGTTCAGCGCTTCGGTTTCGCCCCGCAGGATGCGGTTTTCATTCTCCAGGGCGGCAACACGCACTTCCAGTGGCTCGACGCGGCTTCGCGCGCTGGGTTGGTTCATCAGGGATTGGGTCATCATCCAGCCGCTGATTCCCTCGGGCGTCTTGACCTTGATATAACCCTGGGTATCGGGTTGCAGAATTTCCAACCGGGTTCCGCTGTTTACCATGCGCACGATCTTGTACGCGGGAGCCGCGCCACTTTTGAGCGGGACGGTGCAGAGATCCGTCACATAGCCCTGTTCGGCGGAGGCGGGAACGATTCCGGCCACAAACACCCACAGCACACCCCCGAGGAGGTAACGCTTCACGCGGGTTTCCGTTGAGTTCGGTGATCTCGGCGAGGAATAGGTTTCATTGAGATAAGCATGGCCTGATGGATTGCGTTTGCAAGTCGTTTTGCGAACGCCCACTTCGCTAATTCGCTTTCCCCGCGCCCCGGAAAATAAACACCCGCAGCGAGATCACCACCGCCGCGATCATCCCGGCGAAGATATACAGCTCGGTGTCGCCGGTGCCCATGGCCAGATAACGAGTGCCCACCACCGACGCCAGCGCCACGATCATCACCGGGGTAAAATCCAGATAACGGACTCCCGCCGCGTGTTTCATCTCGCGGATGCGCTGTTTATCGACGACGCGCTCTTTGGCGCTATCCGCCAGCAGGTCGGCCAGGGCCTGCGGATTGCCGTTGGCCTGCTGGACCAGATGGGCGATGAACAGCGGCGGCGATTCCACCAGGGTGCCGGTCTGCCGGAGATAAGTCTGGGCGATGGCGCGGGCGCTCTCTATCGCCAGCGGCGGCACGTCCATCTCGGCCATTTTCCACCACAGTTTAGCGACGTTGGGCCGCTTGGCGCTGGCGCAGCCGATGACTTGGGCGGCCTCGAACACCGCCAGCCAGAACGCCACCAGGGTCGGGGTCACCGCCGTGAAATCATCCACCGCAATCAGCACCCGGCCTGGATGGTCATGCAGCGCCGGCACGATGGCGGCGCACAGGTCGCGGATGCTGAGGCGGTTGACCGAGCGCTTGAGCTTGACCCATTCCAGTGCGGACGGATCGAGATCATCGAGGTGGGCGTCCAGTTCCAGCGCCGAGGGTTTGAGCAGACCCGATTCCAGCAGCCCCCGGGTGATTTCGAGGAACTGGCCTTTGGCCTGCTGTTCGCTGACCGGAATCACCACCCGCTGTTGCCGCAGCAACAGCCGGTCGATGACCGCCTCCAGCACCGCCGATTTGCCGATGCCGACCGGGCCGGTCAGCAGCAGATGGCGACCCTTGCGCGCTTCGCGAGCAACTTTCTCGATCAGCTCATCGCGGCCGATCAAGCCGGTGAGGTCTTTCATGGGCTCACTCCCGCCAGATAACGATACAGCGTTTGCCAGTGGTCGCCCGCCCGCTGCGCGGTGTGCTGCCGCTGGGCTTCAATCAAGAGGTCTATTCGGTTCAGGGTGGCAGTTTCGGCGTTCTGGCGCTGGGCATTCTCCCACAGCGCGTCTTCCGGGTGGCCTTGGGCGACCTGCTTTTGCAACCAACCCGATTTTACTTTGAGAAAGCTCAGTCGGGTGGCTGCCGCCGCCCGGTCGGCTTCCAGTTCGCGCAGCTTCTCCAGGTCGCCGAGGGCGGTTTGCCGAATCTCGCCGGTCTGGGTTTCCTGGTCGTATCGCCGAGTGGCTTTCTCGGCCAGCCGCCGCCGCAACTGCCCCAGTTCGGTCAGCGCCTCGCGGCGTTGCTGGTCGTATTCCTCGTAGCGCGCCTCGATCCGGGCCTGTTCCAGCGCCGCTGCGGCGTTCGCCCGTGCCGAGCCGGTGGTCTGAGTGGTGCGGCTGAGCGCTTTGACTGCGGCGTCCCGTTCGGGGGCGGTTGCAGCAGTTTCCACGGCGCGTTGGGCGGCGGCTGTCTGCTCGCGGGCGGTCTCCCGCACTTGCGCCTCCGCCCGTTCCGCTGCGTCGAGAGCCGCCGCCGCTGAAGAGCGTTCGCTGATCATCGCCTCAAGCACCGGCAGGCGGTTCAAGCTTTTTTCTGCGCTCACCGCTTCCCGTTGGGCCTGCACCCTCGGATGATGATCCAGAATGAAATCCAGCGCCTTATGTTCGTCCCACGCCCGCGCCAGAGGAGACGCTATCATGCACAAAACCGCTGCCGTCCTGATCCTTTTAGCCTGCATGGCACCCGCCCACGCGGTCGAGATTTACCGCTGCTGGGTCAATGGATTCGCTCACTACCAGGATAAACCATGCAGCGGAATCGTAATGAACATCAACACCGATCGAGTGGGCGTCGGCGGGCTGCGCGATAGCGAAGTCAGCGCCTATCTGGACTCGATAGAGCGCGACGTGTCTCGGATCGGCCCGCATCAGTCCCGACAACTGGAGGCCGTTAGCGGTCATCTGGCGATCCTTCGACAGCTTGTGGATTGATGACGCAAAACGTGCTTACGCCCGCCGTCCGCAGGGTGCGGGCTACTGCGTCGAGGGTGGTGAACACCCGCGCCCCGTCGCGCTGGCGCTCCAGCACTTCGATCCGTTCGCCGGTTTGGGTGGCGTACTTTACTTGCACCGTCCAGCCGTCTGCGTCTGCGTCGTAACTCACCGTCACCTCGCGCACCCCGCCTACTTCGACCAACACCTTCAATTTTGGAATCTTCATTGATCAATTTATTATTTTTGATGCGTCAAGTATAGCAAAAAACCGCACTGGCGCTTTTTTAAGCAGGGGAAGAAGGGCCGCTGGATCAGCCTCATGGCAACCGCCCAGCTTTAATCGCGTTCCAGTTATCCACCGAAACGGGGGATAAGTCGTAGGGGGGTCAGTGGGATCGGTCGCTGTATTCCCGATGGGGAACTCCGCTATGCTGTTTTATTGCTTTCCACCACCGCTTTGAGGAGATTCCAGCATGATTAAAACCTTTGGATATGCGGCCCCAACCGCCACTGCGCCGCTGGATGCCTTCGCTTTTGAACGGCGTGAGCCGGGTCCGGGCGATGTGCACATCGAAATCCTTTATTGCGGGGTGTGCCACTCCGACCTGCATACCGCTCGCAACGAATGGAAGAACACGGTGTATCCGGTGGTACCCGGTCATGAGATCGTCGGTCGGGTGGTGCAGGTGGGCAGTGAGGTCACCGCGTTTCAGGCGGGCGATCTCGCCGGGGTGGGCTGCATGGTGGATGCCTGTGGCGTCTGCCCCGACTGTCAGGAGGGGTTGGAGCAATACTGTCCCACCTTCACCCTGACCTACAACAGCCCGGACCCGCACACCGGTCAGATGACTTATGGCGGCTACTCGAACCGGATCGTGGTTGACCAACGGTTCGTGCTGCGGGTGCCGAAGACGCTCGATCTGGCGGCGGTCGCGCCGCTGTTGTGCGCGGGCATCACCACCTACTCGCCACTGCGGCAGTGGAAGGTGGGGCCGGGCCACACCGTCGGGGTCGTGGGTCTGGGCGGGCTAGGACACATGGCGGTGCAGCTTGCCCATGCCTTCGGCGCTCGGGTGGTGCTGTTCACCACCTCACCCGGCAAGACCGCTGACGCCCGGCGACTGGGCGCTGATGAGGTGGTGATCTCGAAGAACCCAGAGGAAATGGCCCTCCACGCCAACCGGTTCGACTTCATCCTCAACACCGTAGCCGCCCCGCATAATCTGGACGCCTACCTTCAGTTACTCAAACGGGACGGCACGATGTGTCTGGTGGGAGCGCCGCAAGAGCCGCACCCTCCGCTGGAGGTCTTTAACCTGATCTTCAAGCGCCGCCGGCTGGCCGGTTCGTTGATTGGCGGCATCCGCGAGACCCAGGAGATGCTCGATTTCTGTGCCGAACACGGCATCGTCTCGGAGATTGAATTAATCCCGATCCAGAACATCAATGAGGCTTATGAACGGATGCTGCGCAGCGAGGTGAAATACCGCTTTGTCATTGATATGGCATCGCTACCGGAACCGGCGACGGGGTTTGAGGTGCAGTGGAACAGGAAAGACATTTAAGAAGCTAAAGTGTCTCACCCTTGAGTATCGCCGCAAGGCCAGCATAAGGTTCCTGTTTGAGCAAGAAAAAATCCGGGTAGGGATAAAACCTTGCTTTGTTTTTCGGACGGGTTTTCTTGTGGATTTTTTCAGGGATAGCGCGGGCGGTGTCATCACCAGAAAAACGTAGGTTTTCCTTGTGGTTGGCGTGTGTAACACACCACAGCGCAAGCCTGCCGGTGTCTTAAATGAGGTGCCCCCTGGATTTCGTCTTCCAAGGGTCGATGATTAACATCGAGACTGGAAGGAC
>NZ_CBTK010000176.1 GCF_000531125.1 Candidatus Contendobacter odensis Run_B_J11
CTCACCACCTATCAGTTTTAGGTAAAATTTGAAGCGGATAGGCTTTAGGTTGAGAGGAACGATGGGAACCGTCAGAAAACTGGCTGATGAGGTGGAACGAGGGCTTGGCGAAGCGCATCCGCGACTGCGCAAGACGGTGGTCAAGAAGCTTGCGTTGGCGGTGGGCGCGATGATCGAGGGCCAAACGCCGAACACGGTGGAACTGGCCAACCTGCTGCCGTTGGAAACGGAGCGTCAGGACATGCGCGAACAGTGGCTGAGGCGTTTGCTGAAGAACCCGCTGCTGCCCGGCTCGGCGCTGATGGAGCCATTTGCCACGGAGGAACTGGCCAAGGCCTGTCGACACGGTCAGACCGTGTTGCTGAGCCTGGACCAGACCGACCTGGGTGACCGGATGGCGGTATTGATGGTGAGCCTGCGGGTCGGTGACCGGGCGCTGCCGCTGGCGTGGCTGGCCAAAGAAGGGGCGGCCAACATCGGGTTCGAAGGCCAGAGGACCGTGCTGGAGCAGGTACTGGCCTGGTTACCGGAAGAGGCGGAAGTGGTGCTGTTGGCGGACCGGTTTTATCCCTCATCCGATCTGTTCGGCTGGCTCGAGGCCCAGGGCTGGGGCTACCGGCTGCGACTGAAGGGCAACCTGCTGGCGGATCCAGGCCATGGCGCCGAGGTGACCACCGGGGAGTTGGCGCAAGGCGTGACCGAACGCCATCTGCCGGGAGTGAGGCTGTTCGCACGGGGCGTCATGACGAACCTGGGCATTCTTCACGAGGCCGGCCACCCCGAGCCGTGGATCATTGCCATGGACTGCACACCCAACCGGGCGGCGGTGCTGGACTACGCCGCGCGCTGGGCCATCGAGCCGATGTTCTCCGACTTTAAGGGCCGGGGCTTCGAGCTGGGAGGCTCGCAACTCGGGCACGACGACCGCCTGGAGCGGCTGATCCTTATCATGTCGCTGGCGATGTACTGGTGTGTCCGCATCGGTCAGGAGGATGCCTTGAACCGCCCGACGCCGCTCGAAAAAAAACACAACAGCAGAGCGATCCAGGCCATTGGAGCTTCAAAAAGCTCCAGCGTAGCTTAGTATCCTGGTTCACCCGGGGACTGCGCCGCCTGAAGAGGTGCCTGCAAAATGACATCCCCCTGCCAGCGTTTCATGGGGGCGTGAGAAACTGATAGGTGGTAA
>NZ_CBTK010000177.1 GCF_000531125.1 Candidatus Contendobacter odensis Run_B_J11
TGGGCGTACCTTGCCTAAAAGTGTCCGTGAACGCTACCCTAAATTAGAAGTGTGACAAAGCACCAGGTCTCGACCTGGCAGGGCTGGCTGTAGGTGGCGTTTGTGATCGACGTCTTCGCGCGCTACATCGTGGGCGGGCGGGTCAGTACTTCCATGCGAACAGACTTCGTTTTGGATGCACTGGAACAAGCCCTATACGCCCGGCAACCGGAACGCTCGGGTACCCTGGTGCATCATAGTGACTGAGGGTCGCAGTCCGTCTCCATCCGCTACACGGAGCGCCTCGCCGAGGCCGGGATCGAACCTTCGGTGGGCAGCCGTGGTGACAGCTATGACAACGCCTTGGCCGAGACCCTCAACGGCCTATACAAGGCGGAACTGATCCACCGCCGGGCGCCTTGGAAGAACCGGGAGGCGGTCGAACTCGCCACACTGGAATGGGTGGCTTGGTTTAATCACCACCGGTTACTGGAACCTATCGGCTCTATCCCTCCAGCCGAGGCTGAGGCAAACGACTACCGGCAGTTCGCCGGCAACACCCTGGAAGCAACTTAACTTAAACCAAACTGCCTCCACAGAACCCGGGGCGATTCACCGTCAACTGCTGCTCGATCCCAGAGTCGCCCCATTCCGGGATATTTTCTCGACTTACGAGCTTCTGGCCTATCTGTCGTACCGGGCGCCGAAGTTGGACTATCGCTGTATCGAACTACCGACCACCCGCCGCTATCCGGCCACCGGCCAAGTACCGACCAAGATCAGCAGCATCAAGGGCAATCTGTCGGTGCCTCACCACCTATCAGTTCTTCATCGTCGAGCAGAGGCGATAGAAGGAGGGTAAGGGTTGTTGCATTTGCAGTCGTCTCCGGAGCAATCGAAGACCGCGCTTAAACCAAGAGAGGGCGCTGCGGGCGAGCTTTCTAAAGGTCCAAGGGTCCGGATCCGTCTGCGCTTGCGTTTTTTTTCCAGCGGGTTCGGGCGTTCGCGGGCCTCTTCTTGCCCGACACGGACGCACCCGTGCATGGCGAGGGCCATGATGACGAGCAGACGGTCGAGCCGATCCGGTGCGCGGAGTGGGGTGGCTTCCAGGTCAAAACCACGACTTTTAAAGTCGGAAAACATCGGCTCGATGCTCCAGCGACGGCCGTAATCCCGCACCGCAGCCCGGGTCGGGACGCAGTCCATGGCGATGATCCAGGGTTCGGGATGCCCGACCTCATGCAGAATCCCCAGGTTCGTCGGCACGCCGCCGCCAAACAAGCACACGTCGGGCAAGCCGCGTTCCGTGTATCCCGTCGCGAGGTCCCCGGTCGTGACGATATCCCCAAACCCCGGATCGACGCTGAGGTTGCTTTTCAAGCGCAATCGGTAATGCCACCCCTGCCGATGCAGCCACTCGAGCAACGCGGTCGAGGGATAGAACCGATCCGCCAGCAGCAGCACCTCGACCCCCGCCGGCAGCCCATCCCGGACGTACTCCAGGAGGGTTCGCTGGCGGTCAAACCCCAGGTTCGCCGGGCCGGCCTCCACCGCCCAGGCCCGCGGTAACACCCGATCCCCCACCACGAGACCCAGCATCAAGACCGCGAACCGCTCGCCCAGATCGGTCTGATCCAGGCTCAACACCACGGTCTGCCCGTTCCGGCCCGCCGCCGCGAGAGCGTGGCGGACCCAAGGCTCCAACAACGCCGCACCGGACAACAACGGGTTCTTTAACAGCCGCCGCCGCCACTGTTCGCGCAGGTCCTGCCGTTCGGTGTCCAGTGGCAGCAGATGGGCTAGCTCGACCGTGTTCGGGGTTCGCGCCTCGAGCATCGCGCCCACCACCAAGGCCACCTTGGTTATCACCGTCTTCCGCAGGGTCGGGTGCGCTTCTCGCAACCCCCGTTCAACCTCCGCCGCAAGCTGCCGAACCGTTCCCATCATCGCCTCGTCGTCTTAGTCAACCTGTTGCACGATAGTCTAACTAAAACTGATAGGTGGTGA
>NZ_CBTK010000178.1 GCF_000531125.1 Candidatus Contendobacter odensis Run_B_J11
TCCTGCTCGGACGGCAACAGCGCCCCTTCCATTCGCTCGCGCTGTAACCGCAGCATGACCACTACATCCACCTCCCGCAGCCCCGCTTTCAAGTCGTGGAATACCCGCACTCCCAGCGTTTCGACCTGAGCCGGCAACAGGGTGCGCGGGGCGATCACCCGAATGTCGGCAGTACCGAGAATGTTGAGGGCGTGAATCAGCGACCGGGCCACCCGCGAATGCAGAATATCGCCGACGATAGCCACTTGCAGATGAGGGAAATCCGGCTTGTGGCGGCGGATGGTAAACACATCCAGCATGGCCTGGGTGGGATGGGCGTGGCGACCGTCACCGGCATTGAGTACGGCAATGTGGGGTTTGACGTGGCGGGCGATAAATTCTGCTGCGCCACTCTGTTGATGGCGCACCACGAACATATCGCATTGCATCGCCTCGATATTCTGCAAAGTGTCCAGCAGGCTTTCCCCCTTAACCGCCGACGAGGCGGCGATATTAAGGGTGAGTACATCAGCGGACAGCCGTTTGGCCGCCAGTTCAAAGGTAGTGCGGGTGCGGGTGCTGGCCTCGAAAAACAGATTGACCACAGTTTTTCCATGCAGAGTCGGCAGTTTTTTCACTCGCCGCTCGGCGACTCCACGCAGCGATTCAGCGGTGTCGAGGATTTCGGTCAGATGGCGGCGACTCAGCCCTTCCACGGTCAGGAAGTGCAACAACCGGCCCTGGCGATCCAGTTGAATATTGGCGGTACTCATGATGTCGTTTGAATCCGCAGTTGCAGAGGATCGGGGCCGGTGAGTTGAATTTGCTGACTGGCGGGTAATTCCAGCCGGGAGCCGGCGACATGCGCTTCAATCGGCAGTTCCCGTCCGCCGCGATCCACCAGCACCGCCAGCAAGATCGAAGCCGGTCGGCCATAATCGAACAATTCGTTCAAGGCCGCACGGATGGTGCGTCCGGTGTGCAGCACATCGTCAACCAGTACCAAATGGCGTCCATCTACATCGAACGGCAGTTCCGAAGGACGAACTCGTGGATTGATGCCGATCCGGCTGAAGTCATCGCGGTAGAACGCAATGTCCAGTTGGCCGAGTGGCGTGGTAACGCCGAGTTGCTGGCGCAGTCGTTCGGCGATCCAGACCCCACCGGTGTGAATACCCACCAGCGCCGGTTCAGCGATACCGCGCCGGGCCAGCAGCTCGCGCAATTGTACCGCCAGCGCTTCAATCAGGAACTCGGTGTCGCGCACGGGTTCAGGCTCCGTTGTTGGTTGAACCAGCTTTCCAGAATCACCGCCGCAGCCTGGGCGTCCAGTACCGGATCGGGATCGCGGTGCCGGCCAGCGGGTGCCGTCTCGAAGTAGCGTTGCTCGGCTTCCCAGGAAGACAGCCGCTCGTCAATAGTGGCCACCGGCAAATGAAATCGCCCGTGCAACTGCCGGCTGAAGCGCAGCGCGGCTTCGGTCATCGCATTAGCGCTGTCGTCGGCGTGGCGCGGCACTCCAATTACCAGCATATCGGGCTGCCATTCCGCGATCAGCCGGCCAATAGTCTCCCAGTCGGGACGGTGCTGGCGGGTTGGCAGGGTGCGCAGGGGACGGGCTGAACCGGTCACCGCTTCGCCGACCGCGATGCCGATGCGGGCGCGACCAAAATCAAAACCCAGCGCGATCCGGCAGGATGGAGATGCAGTCATTCAGGCCGTTCTACGATCAGGCGTGGCCGGCATCAGCGGACAGCAGATTCAGGTCAATCCCCAGCAGAGCGGCGGCGGCCAGCCAGCGCCGGTCGCTCCGGGTATGAAACAGGATGGTGGGATCGGCAGGGCTGGACAACCAGGTATTCTCTGCCAGTTCCCGCTCCAGTTGCCCCGGCCCCCAGCCGGCGTAGCCGAGCGTGACCAGCAGCTGTTGCGGGCCTTTGCCGTGCGCGACCGCGTGCAGGATGTCGCGGGAGGTGGTAATGCCGAGATGATCGGTGATGCGCAAGGTTGCCTCCCAGTGACCGACTGGGCTGTGCAGCACAAAACCCTGTTCCGGCTGAACCGGGCCGCCGTGGTAGATCGGCAGTGCCGCAAGTTCGCTCTGGTCGGTGGTGATTTGCAGATGATCCAGCAATTGACCGAGGGTGAGGCTAAGCGGCCGGTTGATGACCAGCCCCAGCGCGCCACTGGCATTGTGTTCGCTGATGTAGGTCACGGTCTGAAAAAAGTTCGGATCCGCCAGCATCGGCATGGCGATCAGGAACTGGTTGTTGAGATAGGTCGGATCGGTCATGGCTATAGTATCGGAATTCGCTCCAGCCTTGACAAGCCGCCGAAGCAGGCGCGCCTATGAGTGATTCGGTAGCGAAAGTTAGATCGATGAACCATTGGCTCCCAGCAGCGCCCGTTCCTCGGCCAGCGCGGCCCGTTCCTCAGCCAGCACCGCCTGTTCCCGCTGCTGCAAGGTCCACATCTGGGCATACAGCCCATCTTGTTGCAGCAGTTCCCAGTGGGTGCCTTGTTCCCGCACTCGACCGTGATCCAGCACCAGAATCTGATCGGCGTCCACAATGGTAGACAGGCGGTGGGCGATCACCAGAGTGGTGTGATCGGTGGCTACGGTGCGCAAGGCGTGCAAAATCGCCTGCTCGGATTGGCTGTCAAGCGCCGAGGTGGCCTCGTCGAAAATCAGGATGCGCGGGCGCTTGAGAATGGCGCGGGCGATGGCGACTCGCTGCTTCTCGCCGCCGGATAGTTTCAAACCCCGCTCGCCGACCATCGTGTCGTAACCCTCTGGTAGCGCGGCGATAAACTCGTGCAACTGTGCCATGCGGGCGGCGGCGGCGATCTCTTCGCGACTGGCCTCGATCCGGGCATAGGCCAGGTTGTAATACAGCGTGTCATTGAACAGCACCGTATCCTGCGGGACGATGCCGATGGCGGCGCGCAGGCTGTGCTGGCTCACGCTGCGAAGATCCTGACCGTCAATCGAGATCCGCCCGCCGTTCACGTCGTAGAAGCGGAACAGCAGCCGCGCCAAGGTGGATTTTCCGGCTCCGCTGGCGCCAACGACAGCCAGCTTTCGCCCCAGCGGCACGGTGAAACTCACATTGAACAGGATTTGCCGGTCGGGCTGATAGCTGAAATTGACATTCTCAAAGCGCAGTTCGCCGGTTGTCACCTGCAACTGAGTCGCGTCCAGCGCATCGCGGATTTCCGGGGTTTGCTCGAACAAGCGCACCAGATCGTCCATATCCACCAGCGCGTATTTGATCTGCCGATAGACAATGCCGAGAAAATTCAATGGGATGAACAGTTGCAGCAGCAGCGCGTTGACCAGCACCAGATCGCCCAGCGTCAACGAACCAGCGGCCACCTGACCGGCGGCGGCAACCATGATCAAGGTCGCACCGACCGCAATGATCGCGCCTTGGCCGAAGTTGAGTGCCGACATCGAGGTTTGGCTCAGCACCGCGCTGTTTTCCCAGGCGGCCAGGGTGGTGTCGCAGCGCCGCTGTTCCCAATCCTCGTTGCCGAAATACTTGACCGTCTCGTAGTTGATCAAGCTGTCGAGCGCTTCATTGCCGGCCTGCGATTCCAGCCGGTTCATCAACTGGCGATGTTCCATCCGCCAATTCGTAATCGCCAGCGTGAACGCGATATAAGCGGCGGCACTGCCGAACACAATCAAGGTGAAAATGGGTGGATAGCGGTTGAGCAGCACCGCCGCCGCCAGCAGGAATTCCACCGCTACCGGCAGAATGCTGAATGCCAGATAGTTCAACAGGGTACTCAGGCTGCGTGACCCCCGCTCCAGATCGCGACTGATTGCGCCGGTTTTGCGCTCCAGATGGAAGCGCAGCGACAAGTCGTGCAGGTGGGCCAGGGTGCGCAAGGTCAGTCGGCGCATCGCACGGTAACGAACCCGCACGAACAGCACATCGCGCAATTCGCTGAACAGGGCATTGCCCAATTTCAGCGCGCCATACGTCAGCAGGAGCAGAACCGGCAACGCAACGGCTGCTTGCTGGTTGGTATCCAGGTGATCCACGATCTGTTTAAGCACCAAAGGGACGCCAATATTGGCGATCTTGGCCAGCACCAGACAGCCGAGTGCAAGCAAGACCCGACCGCGATATTCCCAGAGATAGGGCAGCAGGGCGCGCAGATTGGCCCGGTCACGGCGTTGCTGTTGAGGAGATTCGGCGTAGCGGAGATCGGGGCGCATGAGCGTAGGGTTCGCTTGAAAAACGAAAGGCCACCCCGGAGGATGGCCCTGATAACGTGATAATACGAAGGGACGACGGGCTATTTCGGCGCGTCGGCAGCGACCGGAGTGGCTTCGGTCTTGATGCCGGTTTCGCCCAGCATATAGACGATGGACTCCCGGATATTGGCTTCGGTCAATGCGGGATTGCCGCCCTTGGCGGGCATGGCACGGATGCCGGTGACCGCATGAGTGACCAAGGTATCCAGACCTTGGGCAACGCGAGGATCCCACTGATCCTTGGCTCCGACCTTGGGTGCGTTTAACACACCGACGGCATGGCAGGCTGCGCAAACCTTGTTATAAACCTCCTGCCCGGAAAGTTTGACCGCGATGGCCGGCTTGGGCTGTTCAAAAGAAACCCGCGCGACCGGCTTGATCCGTTCGACTACAGAGGCCTGCTTGCGCAAGCCATCATCGGGGGCGACGCTATTGACGACGCCCATCAGGGCGGCAACCATAAACAGCACGGTTGCCAGTAGCGCCAGTCCTGAGAGCAGGGCGACGGATGTGGTAACGACGGATTTATCGGTTTGCAGATTCACACTCTTACCTCACTGAACGCATTTTCAACCAGCGCACCCCCGATCCGTTGCGGCGAACCTGACCCGATCCTTCGCCCGTCCGCCGGGCGTGAGTCTTCGCTGTGGTGCTGCGGGTGGGAAGGTTTGGGTTTATTGGGGTTTGGTTTTTTATCTTGCTCTTGCGATTGGGGCACAACCCTACTGGCTAAATTATAGCGTTATTGAGGGTTACCTGAAAACCGCTATGCGGCCCAGGAACACCACCGGTGCATTCCGTGAGCGAGACCGGGCAGGAACTGGACGCGAGGCGATTGACCGGGTATCCTTAACGTCCTTTCTCCCAACGCGCCCGTAGCTCAGTTGGATAGAGTGTCGGCCTCCGAAGCCGAAGGTCGTGGGTTCGAGTCCCGCCGGGCGCGCCAAGTTTTTCAAGCAATTATCAGACGATCCCCGCAAGGTGTTCGCATTAAGCATTAAGACGATGCCGGGGATGTTTTTAATTCGCCAGCGCCTGTTGGTAGACCGCTACGGTTTCCTCAATGCAGCGTTCCCAGGAAAACCGATGGGCCTGCCGCAATCCCCGCTTGATCGCTAGAGATCGCTCATCGTCATCGGTCAGCAACCGTTCCAGACCAGCCGTCATAGCCTCCACATCCTCAGGATTCACCAGCCGCGCCGCGCCGCCGGCCACCTCGGGTAAAGATGATCGATCCGAGGTCAATACCGGGACGCCGCTGGCCATCGCTTCCAGCACCGGCAGGCCGAACCCTTCGTAGAGCGAGGGGTAGGCAAAAGCAAACGCTCCCGCGTAAAGCAGGGGTAAATCGGCTTGGGGAACATAGCCCAGGCGGCGAACCTGGCCGATACGTTCCAGCGGTGCCAGATGTTGTTCCAATTCCTCGGTCAGCCAGCCGGGAGTACCGATCAACACCAGCGGCTTGGTATGGCGCAGGCTCGGCGGCAGACGGCTATGGGCTTGAGCCAAACGGGCCAGGTTCTTGCGTGGTTCCAGAGTAGCGACACTCAGCAGATAGCCCCCTGGTTCCAACCCGTAGCGGGCGATTACCGGGGCGGTTGCCAGCGCCGTTCGGGGATGAAAGGCTGCATCCATTCCATTATGGACGGTAACGATGCGGGCCAAGGGAACGCCAAGATGCTGGTGGATTTCCTGACGCACGAACTCGGAGACCGCGATCAGGCGGCTGGCCCGCTCCAGGGTGAGTGGCAGGTAGCGTTCGAGGTAGCGAATCCGTTCGCGGGGATGATGCTGCGGATAGTGCAGGTGAGAAAGGTCATGCAGGGTAGCCACCGACGGGCCGACCCAGGGGGGGAGGATGTAGTTGGGAGCGTGAACCAGAAGGTCGCGCAACGGGCGGGTTTGCCAGCGAAACAGATTTTGCTGAAGCCAGCCATAGGCCAGAGCAGCGGCCGGTTTGAACGGGATCCAGCGGCGAGCCATGGCGACGGGTCGGGTAGCGGCGCTGGCGGCTTCGGGATCAGACACCCAGCGCCAGCCGGCAAAGTAGCGCAGTTCACTAATCGCGGGGTGACCGCGCAGGCCACGAGCCAGTTGCAGGGTGTAATGACCGATGCCCGTGAGGGGTGGAGTGAGGGCATCTACATTCAGGATCAGCTTCATGACGAAATTATAGCTCTCATCAATGCGGTGGCACGGGCTTCCAGCCCATGAGCTGAACACGGGCTGGAAGCCCGTGCCACGTTTGAAGCGATGAAATCGCATCAAAGCAGCGGTGCTTGAATTCCCACCAGCGTGTTTAATTCGCCAGCCAGCCGACGCCCGTCATTGAATCGGAACGGTTGTGGAAACGCGACCGATTCGTTTCGCAGTCGTGTAATCAACGGATCGAGCAGACCGATACCGTGATGGTTCCGCGCAACCGGGATGAACTGGCACAGGGCCTCAGCATATTGATCGGGGGCGTGTTGCGCCTCCAACTGGCGCCGACCGTTATGGCCCAAGTGCGCAAAATGCGCCGGATTGGCCAGCAATTGCCGCACATGTTCCTGTATATCCGCTACCTCGTGTTCGGGGCGAACGAACGCCACCGTGGTTTCAGGCAAGGTGGCATACCAGCCGGTGCGGGTGACCAGACTGGGCAGGGCGTGGTCCCAAATCCGCAACTGGCTGCCCGACGCTTCGCCCATGCTGGGATAGCGGAGATTGATGGCTAAATCGGCGTGATCCAGCGCCCGATCCA
>NZ_CBTK010000179.1 GCF_000531125.1 Candidatus Contendobacter odensis Run_B_J11
TTAATTTTAGAAAAATAGAATGGTATCTAAAAATTCCACAACCTGCATAGGAGAGCTATAGTGTTCTGGAATTACCTACTGGACAAGGCTTAGTCATCAAGTGAATTTGGATAAAATCATGAACCCCATCGAACAATTTCAACAAGAAAAAAAACAACGCATTGCTGCCTATGTTGGCGATAGGCAATGGCACAACTTATCAACAGAGTGGCTGACGACTGCTTTTGCCAATCAATACGTTTATAACTTCGCTTGGTTGGGACGACCGATCATTCAATGTCCCATCGACATGGTTGCTCTCCAGGAAATCGTTTGGGAAGTGAAGCCTGACCTGATTATCGAAACTGGCATTGCCCACGGGGGTTCGCTGATTATGAGCGCCTCCTTGTTGGCACTGTTGGATCTCTGTGAAGCTGTCGAGAACCATACCTTACTGGATCCCGCCCAACCCAAACGCCGAGTACTCGGCATTGATATCGACATTCGTGCCCATAACCGAGTCGAGATTGAAAAACATCCCCTTGCCAACCGCATCCACATGATCGAAGGTTCCTCCATCGCTGAGGGAGTCATTACTCAAGTTCACGCCTTTGCCAAGAATTATCAACGGATTTTGGTATGCCTTGATTCAATGCATACTCATGATCACGTTTTGGCTGAACTCAACGCTTATGCACTTTTGGTTAGTGTTGGAAGTTACTGCGTTGTTTTCGACACTATTGTTGAAGACCTGCCCCCTGATTCTTTTCCTGACAGGCCTTGGGATAAAGGTAATAACCCAAAAACAGCAGTTTGTGAGTTCCTTGAAACTCATGATGAATTTATGGTTGATAAAGAAATTGAGCATAAGCTGTTGATTACTCTAGCTCCGAATGGGTATTTGAAACGTATGAAGGCCGATAAAGATGTTTAATTTCTACGGGTCTGATTCCCCGCAGCACGTTACATAATATGTAACGTGCTGCGGGGTTATTCATTCATTTATCGCTTTTCTGAGTTTGCTTAGCGGTATCTCCTCTCATTACTCAATACATGTTCCCTAGAGTGAAACTCTATATGCATAAAAAAACACCCCCCGTTGACCAAAAAAAGTTGCGGGGAATTTTGAAAAAATCTGCTGAAAAGCACCAGTCTGGAGAAATTGCTGATGCCGAGAGTGGCTATCGTCAAATATTAGCGGTTAAACCCAACCATCCCGATGCTTTACATTTATTAGGTTTAATTGAGCATCAACGTGGGCGTTGTCAGGAAGCGGTGATCCTCATTAAAAAGGCTATAGATAATAATCCCAGAGAAGCTAGTTTTTATAGCAATTTAGGTATCATTTTCCAAGAAATAAAGCAGTGGGATGAAGCAATAAGTAACTATCGCAAAGCAGTTGCTATAAAACCTGATATGGTTAAGGCTAAATGTAACTTAGGAATAGCTTTAATTGAAAAAGATCAATTAGATGAAGCAGAATTTTTATTTCGCCAACTGCTCGAAGGGCAGCCTAAATATTTTAAGGCTTATAATAACTTAGGTATCATATTAAAAAAGAAAAATCGTTTTGATGAGGCGATAGCCTGTTACCGAAAAGCGCTGGATATTTTTCCAGATTATGCTGAGGCCTATAACAATCTTGGCGAGGTTTTTTTATGCATGGAAGGCTTAGCGGATGCGGAGGCAGCTTGTCGACAGGCTATTGCTCTAAATCCGGATTATGCAGATGCCTATGTTAACTTAGGTAGTATTTTAGCCAAAGCAGGAAAACCTCCATTGGCGATTAAAAGTTTCCAAAAGGCTCTAAATTTAGAACCGGATTTAGCTGATGCCTACTTAAATCTTGGTTGCACGTTAGCAGGCATAGCTGATTTTGATGAGGCGATGAAATCACTGGATCGCAGTCTTGCTCTTGGACATCGGGACGCATGGGAAGCCAAATTATTTACTTTAAATTATCATCCGGATTTATCGGCAGAAAGGGTGAGCTTGGAATACCAAAGATGGGAGGAGACGTTAGCTGCTAATTTATTTTCAGGGCCTGTTGCTTATACAAATAGTTTGAATCGGGAAAAACGCTTGCGGATTGGCTATGTATCGCCAGACTTCCGACTACATTCGACAAGGCATTTTATTGTTCCACTATTGGCAAATCATGATCATGCTAATTTTGAAATAATTGTTTATGCTGAATTAAAGCGTGAGGACGACTGGACAGCGCGTTACCGAGGTTGGGTCGACGACTGGCGGCCTACTCTTGGTCTGAGCGACACGGATCTGGCAGAACGAATTCGAGCGGATGGCATTGATATTCTGGTGGACTTGGCAGGCCATACCACAGATACCCGGATGCTGGCCTTCGTCTATCGTCCAGCGCCGGTGCAAATCAGTTGGCTGGGTTATGGCTACACGACCGGGTTGCGGGCAATGGATTACTTTCTGGGCGACGAGCGTTTTACCCCAGTGGGGTGTGAATCGTTGTTCAGCGAGCATATCTGGCGGTTACCAAAGGCCGCATGGTGTTTCCGACCACCGGTGGAAGCACCCGTGGTTAATGACTTGCCGGCCCAAGTTAATGGCTATATCACCTTCGGTTGTCTCAGTCGGCCTATCCGCTTCAACCACCGGGTGATTAAGGCTTGGGCAAATTTATTAAGGACTGTGCCAGAATCCAGGTTAATGCTCAACAGTTTTTGGCTGGATGATCCAGCCACCGCTGAGTCTTTTATCCAGCGTTTTGTGCACTATGGTATTGAGCGAGAGCGGTTGATTGTTACCCGCACTTCAGTTTGGGAAGGCTATCAACGACTCGATATTGCCCTGGATCCGTTTCCTCATAATGCGGGTACTACGACATTCGAAGCATTGTGGATGGGCTTGCCGGTAGTATCACTGCGGGAGCGACCTTCAGTAGGACGTTTCGGCGATGCTATTTTGGGGGCAATGGGACTCAGTGAATGGGTTGCTGATAGTGTTGATGAATATCTGAATATAGCCTCTCGATTAGCCAGTGATCTGGATCAGTTAGCAATCTGGCGATCTGAATTGAGAGGGCGGATGGAAAACTCTCCCTTGAGAGACGAAATCGGTTTCACCCGTGATGTCGAAAACGCCTATCGGGAAATGTGGCGGTTATATTGTGGTAAGAGTGTGCTAGGGCCAACACCTTCTTCAACACAACAATCCAGTTTATCAACTACTTCAGAAAAGCTGAGCAAAGAGGACTTTGCCAGTGAAGGGAGCAACTTAATTAAGCTGCCAAAATGTACTCAGAAAAATAGCATTATATATAATGGAGTGTTCTTGCCTATGCTAGAAGCTTTAAAAAAGGCAGTGGAACTGCACCAAGCAGATCAGTTAGCCGAAGCTGAAGCGATCTATCGCCAGATATTAGCTATACAACCGTATCATTCGGATGCCCTACACCTTCTCGGTTTAATTTATCATCAACGAGGCCATCATCAACAAGCGAGTGAATTACTGCATCAAGCGATAGCAAAGAATTCAAACAATGCCCGCTATCATTTTCATTTAGGTATTATATTCACCAGTTTGAATCAATTAGAACAATCAATAGCTTGCTACCAAAAAGCGTTGCGACTGCAACCTGGGTTTGTTGAAGTTTATATGAATTTGGGTATTGTACTCAAAGATTTGGGCCGTCTGGAAGAAGCGGAACAGGTCTTTTGCGATTTGACAGTTATCCAGCCAAACAACTTCAAAGCATTTAATAATAGAGGAGTTGTTCTTAAAGAACTGAAACGTATTGATCAAGCCATTCAATGCTATCACAATGCATTGCGATTAAATACTGATTATGCTGAAGCCTATAATAACTTAGCGGTAGCTTTGCAAGAAACTGGCAGATTAATGGAAGCTGAGGATTGTTACCATCGGGCCTTAGTTATTAATCCAGATTATGCTGAGGCCTACAGTAATCTAGGCGTTGTCTTAATGAATATGGGACGCAACGACGAAGCTTTAACCAGTTTCAAAAAGGCTCTACTGTTAAATCCAAAACAAGTTGAAATCCTTAATAAATTAGGCAACATTTTTAGAGATATGGGCTTTTTTAAAAAAGCTGAAGAAAATTATCAAAAAGCGTTAGAGTTAAATCCATCTTATGCTGATGCTTATAGAAACCTCGCATCTAATCTGGTCCTGGAAGGTCATTTTGATGAAGCAATAATAAATTATAGAAAGGCAATTACTATAAACCCCAGTATGTTCGAAGCTTACAATGATTTAGGTATTCTATTTAGAAATATGGACTGTCTGAAAGAGTCTATAAAATACTATCAGCAAGCTCTTTGTATTAATCAAAGATATGCTGAAGCTTATAACAATCTGGGAGTATCTTTGAAGGAAAATCATCAATTACAGGAAGCTATAATAAATTATCGTCATGCGCTCAGTATTAAACCTGATTATATGGATGCCCATCGAAATTTAGGTTCGGTATTAGCAGACTTAGCCCAATTTAATGAAGGAGAACAACTAATAAGACAGGCGCTCGTGCTGAAACCAGACGATGCGGATGCTCATTCAAGTTTGTTATTCCTCTTGAATTATCATCCTGATTATTCAGCAGAGATTATTTATCAGGAATATCGAATATGGGAAGTAATCCATGCTCAATCTATGCAGTCGAACTGGACGAAGACATTTTCGAAAAGCTGTGCAATAGGAAAGCGCCTACGGGTGGGTTATGTATCGCCGGATTTTCGAGCGCATTCAACGCGAAGCTTTATCGCGCCGATACTGGCGAACCATGACCACCGCCGGGTAGAAGTGT
>NZ_CBTK010000180.1 GCF_000531125.1 Candidatus Contendobacter odensis Run_B_J11
GCGCCGAGATAGCCAAACACGATCAGCCGACATGGCGCAGACGGGGCGCGCTGGCGCGCTGGTGGCGTGAGGCGGCTGGGATAGGGCAGCGGCAGGTAACCCACCGGCCAGCGGTTGGCCGCCGCCAACGTCTGTAACGCATCGCGGGTATGAACCAGCACCGCACAGGCTCCTTCCAGCGCATGTTCGGTCAGCGGCCAGTGTTCGGCCAACGCCTCGGCGTTCAATTCACCCGCAAAAAACTGGCGGGCGGCTCGGCGACCGGCTGAACCATAATGGTCGCTCATGGCGCGCTCATACGCCTCACGCTGACCTTGGATATCGAGATAAATCCCCAGAAACAGGTGTTGCAGCCGTAGATCATGCAGCACCACTACTCCGGGATGACGACGGCTGGTTTCCCAAATCGGTTGATGGAATAAGCGGTTGTTGCCGAGGTGATAAAAAGTCAGATCCGCCCGGTTCAAATCCGCCCAGGCGTCTCCAGTCCAGCGGCGGATCGTGGCGTACTGCTCCAGGCTGGAATCCCATTCATCCTGGCAAGCCCAGAGGGTGACTTCAACCCGCTCGGCCAAGGCCGGCAATATCCGCGCGGTATAGTGAGCGATGTCGGTGCGTGCCGGCGGTAATGGAGAAAACCAGTTAATTTTCATTGGGTCAGTGTTGAAACTACGGTTTGCCAACTGATCCGCCGTGCGGCGTAATCCTCCCGTCCGGCTTCCCCCCAGCGCCAGGCCAACGCCCGATCCTGCCAGAGTTCGTCCATCGCCTGAGCGAGGGCTTGGGGGGTCGGCGCTGCCACTCGACCGTTCTCGCCGTCGCGAATGAACTCCAGCGGGCCGCCGGAATCGGTGCATGTAATCACTGGGCGGGCGGACAGCATCGCTTCCAGAGTGACGTAACCGTAATCTTCGTCCAGCGGTGGATAAAGTACGCCGAGGGCATGGGCGTAACGATCCCGCTTTTCTTCTTCGCTGATCTCACCCAGCCATTCGATCCGTTCACCGACGCCCAACCGCCGAGCGGTTTCACGCAATTCGCGCTCGTAACCGGCATCATCGGCCATGCCCGCGAATTGGACCCGCACCGCTTCCTGAGTGTGCGCCAGCGCTTCAATCACCAAATCTTGACGCTTGGTGCGATTGATGCGGCTGGGAAAGAACAGGGGGTTGTGGGCTTCGCCGGAGTAGAAACATTCAGCGTGCTGGGGCGGGTGGTAAAGAGGGGTCGAATCAATACCACAGTAGTGTTTCAAGCGCTGGCTGACATTGCCGGAGTTGGCATAAATCGCCTGGGCCTCGGCAATATAGCGCCGGTCGGCATGATGAATCACCTCACGGATTTGCTGACCGTTAGGAAAGTGAATGAGATCGCCCAAGGGTGAATCCCACAGATCGTAGGCCGCGCGGTACTGGTGCAGAATCCACAACAGCTTGTTGGGATGCGGAATGCAGTAGGCCGGAAAGCGCAGACCAATGACCCGATCCACCCGCATTCCACAGCTTTCGCTGAGATCGAGCAGGCGACAGGCCAGAATGTGTTCAGGAATGCGCTCCGGCGGATACCATTTGAAAGGAATAGCGACGATCTCTGCGGCATGGCCCGCTTGACAGAGGGCGTTACGCAAGCCTTCGGCATGAATTTCCGCACCGCCACGCACAAAAGGAACCTGGGTCGTAGCAATCAGAATACGCATAAGAACTCGGCTCCGGTTAATTCAGATAAACCCATTTGACGCCTGCGCCCAACTCACGCACATCGTCGCTATCGCCGCCATAATAGCGGGGGATCCAGGTCGTCGTCGCGTGAATTTTGAGAATGAAATGGTCATAGTCTACTGGAAGGATAATTTCAACCGGTTGATGACTGTATAAAACCACTCGCGCTCGTAGTCGCTCTTGTTCGGCGATCTGGATAAACAGCACTTCTACCGGACTGTCGGCAATACGTGGGTGATGCGAAAAAACCGATAAGCGCAACACTCGTCCACTGAAATTGGGTAGATATAAAAAGCCGTCCTTGCCTGCCCAGCGCTGCTGGGTTTCTCCCGCCGGCTCCAACCCATACCAACCTCGGAAGAACACATTGTCATCGTTCAGCAGCGCATTGGGATCGGGTGGCTCTGGTTCGGGAACCGGGAGTTCGAGCGGTGACAAGGGTGCATCTGACGCTTCCAGAAATAGAAACCCGCCGGTTTCCTGGGCAGGACTACTCTGGAAGCGCTCCAGGTTATGTGTTGCCAACCCGGCACAAATGTTAAAAATTTCCTGCTCCGAGGCGCTCAGGGACTTCAGGTAGGCCCAGAACAATGGCGGCAGGGGCACTCCATAGCTGTCCCGCTGCTTGAGATACTCTTCTACCAGATTAATCACGTCGTAACGCACTTCACCCCGGACATTGCGGAAAAAGC
>NZ_CBTK010000181.1 GCF_000531125.1 Candidatus Contendobacter odensis Run_B_J11
TCGTCGTGACGACTCTCCATCTGTTGCTGAAGCGCCTGATATCTGGATTGCAAATTCACCAAAGCCTGTTCGATAAGCTGGGCCTGCTCATCGAACAGTTGCTGCCCCTGGAAAAATCGCCAATGGCAATAACTTTCCAAGCCGCGCAGATTTCGGGCATTGCGCGGTAATTTCACCAAGCTGGCAATAAACTGCACTAAAAAACCTAGAACCGGTATCCGTCCCAGGGTTTGCTGGGCAAAACAGGGCAGTAGTCCTTTGATCCTGACCCGGTGGCGGCGACCTTCGGCTGAATAACGCAGCTTGCCTAAAATTTCGGTTTTGCTGAAGGTACCCGCCCGCAATTGACTTAGAAAGTGATGCCGGCCATTGCTGTCCGGTTCGCGACCGAGAATACCGAGATACGCATTGCGAATAAAATCGGCATCGTGGTAGTCGGTGAACTCGTGCAGGGTATAAACCGGTTTGATCTGAAAGGGCGCGGCCACCGGATAACGGGGCAAGGCGAGAGATTCGCAAGAGTTTTCCATGGTGATCGTTTGATCCATGAGAGTGGAGCCGGTCATCGCCTGTTGCAGACGGGCCATGAGGGTGTCGACAGTGAGATCGGGAACGTAGATTTCCAGCACGATGGATTACACAAGAGTCATAGTGAAAGAGGGATAGAGCTTGCAAAGTCCGGTGAACACATCGCCACGGGTGCCGGCAACCTCGAAAGCCGCAACGTGATCGCGCCAATGGTAACAGTCGGCCACATGGGTGGGGCCGCTGTGGAGGGCGACGGTTATCGAATATTTGCCGGAACCGACGTTCATCGGCAGGGTATAGCGCAGGGCGTAGCGCTGTCCGGCGTGCAAAGCCAACGGCTGCTTGAGGTGATAGCTATTGGTACCAAAGATATCCTGTCCATAACGGTTTCGGATCAAAATGCCGACGGTGGCTTCGTCAATGTCCTGCTGCGCGTGGATCATAATCCGGATCACGGTAGTTTCACCGGCACTGACTACTGAGGACTGGGAATCTTCCCCCACTACCGATACTTCCTCAATTCGCGCCGCCAGCGTACCGTAATCATGCTGATCCGAGTCAATAAGATGTAACCGGTTTTCCTGATCATTCAGCCGGGCCACCAGGTAATTATAGGCATTGACCACGTATTCTGGATCGCCCTCCTCGATCAGGACGCCATGATCCAGCAGGATTGCTTTATCGCAGAGAACTTTGATCGCATTCATGTCGTGCGATACGAAGATGATCGATCCGCCTTGCTGGCGAAATTCCCGAATACGGGTCATGCATTTTTGTTGGAAATGGGCATCCCCTACCGACAGCGCTTCGTCTACGACAAAACATTTCGGTTCGGCATGAATGGCTATCGAGAATGCCAGCCGCATAACCATACCGGAGGAGTAGGTTTTAATCGGTTCATGGACGAAATGGCCCAATTCGGAAAAACCGGTAATCGATTCGCGTTTGGCATCCATTTCGGTTCGGGACATGCCCAGCAACATGCCATTGGTATAGATGTTATCCAGCCCGCTCATCTCCATATTAAATCCGGTGCCCAGTTCCAATAAGCCGGTGATTCTGCCATTGATCGCTATCTGGCCGGCATCGGGCAACAGCACTCCGGTAAGCAGTTTGAGCAGAGTGGATTTACCTGCCCCGTTTTGACCGATGATCCCTAAAGTCTCCCCGTCCTGAACGGTGAAGTTGATATTGGCAAGCGCCTGATATTCCGTATGGAAGGCTCTTCTGAACAGGATTTCCCGCAGGCGATCCGAAGCCTTGCGATAAAGTCGAAATTTTTTCGATAGCGCGGTGACCTGGATCATGGGGCGTGACTTTGCGCGAGTCCGGCAGCATAAAAAACAATGATAAGATAACAGCCACTGAGCGCAATCTGTAACAGACCTACATAGCGCCAGTGCAACCGGGTATGGGTCAGCCACAGGCACATCCCATAGATCGGGGTGCTGATGAGCAGGGTGAACAAGAGCAGTGAAATCATAGAAAATCCCGGATGTCCTTTTCCAGCTTTTTGAAGGTGAGGTAGGCCAGTGCCAGCAACAGGTGAGCGATAACCACCAGAATCATCAGACTTTGGGTATTCAGCGGGTTGCCGAAGGCAAATAATTCATGATAGGCCTTGATGAAGATATAGGCGGGGTTATAGCTGAGCCAGTAGTGTGCGTAAGTTGGGAGAATATCCGGCACATAGACAATCGGGGTTAACCAGAACCAGATTTGGAAAATGACTCCGACAAACTCACGAATATCCTTGATGAAGACATCAAAGATGGCAAATAGAAAACCCAGAGCGTAAGCAAAAATTTGTTGAGTGATAAAAATAAAGGGCAGAATCACGATGGAGGTGCCGGGAAGATTGTCGGTCATCGCCAAAAACAGCAGAAAAAACAGCAGGGAAATTAAAAAAATAATACTTTCAGATAACACAATGTATAAGGGTAAATGCGGCAAGGAGATGCGGATTTTCTTGATAATATGACTTTGCCCGGAAAAGGTGAATGCCGACCGCGTTACGGTATTGGAAAAGGCAATCCACGGGATCATTCCTGCGATCAGATAAATGCTGTAGCTGTAGGTCGAAGATGAACCGGGCAAGCGGCTGCCCATGAGATTGGAGAAGACAAAAATAAAAATCAGGATGTTAACCAGAGGCAGAATCAACGTCCACGCCGCGCCGAGGATCGAGCCGGAGTAACGATCCACCAATTCCTGCTTGGTGAAGTTGAGTAATAGCGCCGGATTCACAATTAAGATGCTCTCTATGGATGTAGCACGGGCCTCTTGCCCGGGTTCAGTTCTTTGGACGATAACCGTTCACACACCCCCCACCCCGACCCTCCCCCGCAAGGGGGGGAGGGAGTGTTGCCGAACAACCGCTTGCTTGGCTCCCCGGGGGGGAGGGGGTGAATACATACTGTGGACGCAGCACGGGCAAGAAGAGGCCCGTGCTACCTCCACAACCGGTACAGGATTGCTATACAGGACTTTCGCCAACCCCTTAAATCCGTCATACCCGCGAATGCGGGTATCCAATTTTTCAGTGACTTTCTGGATTCCCGCTGACGCGGGAATGACGAGAAGCGAAAGTCCTGCTATGGAAACCCCCGCTATTATTTTGGACAGGGTTCGCTGACCGGCAGGATTTGCAGGCGGGAAAGCGCGATACCGAGTTTTCTGGGGTCGTCTACGGTCCCTTGCGGCTGAGGCACCGTAATTTCCAGGGTTCGCGTTCCCTGCGAGCGGGTGAAGCATAAAACATATTCAGCCATTTCGCCCATCGCTTGTGGCGTGGTGATCGCCAATTCCTGTCGATCCGGTCCGGCGCTGACGGTAAAAGGCTGGCTGAGGTTGGGGCCGAACGCACCGGCCTGAAGCTTCAGCATGAAGGCGTCCGGCAAGGGCTGGTTGAAGCGGATGGTGACGGTGGCGCTGTTGGACCAGCGCCCCCAGGGTTCGGCATCCGACAGGCCGTCTACTTCGGCGATGAAGGCCGGCCACGGTACCCGATTAAACTGGAGGGTATCGGGGGGCAGTGTCGGCGTCAGCGCTGCCCGCAGCACCGCCTGCGCCCGGGTCGCAGTAGCTTCTGGAGTTTCCGGGGTGGCAGAGGATGTGGCAACCGGGAGCGGGTAGAACGCCAGATGGCCGTTTTGGCTGAGCAGTGGCGGGTCGGGCAGCCGATCCCGCAACGGCTGTTCCAGAGCCTGACCGTGATCCGGGAAGGCGCGCCGCTCAATATAGATGCCACGAAAACCGGCCTGGATCAGCAGGTCAAGCTGTTGATCGGGTGGCAGCGCGCCGAGTCTTCTCAGCAGCATCGCTTCCGGGCGGCCCCAGATGCCGCCGTAGCTCCAGCGCAGGTGGTCGGAGTGCAGGTAGCCCCGGAGCAGGGCGTAGGGTCCTTCCTGATAGTGAACCGGGGTTTCGGGATAGGCGGTGTAGGGCAGTTGGTAGATCAGGGCGTCAGCACCGGCGCGGTCTTCGATGGCGTGGATGAAGTCGGCGTCCTGGGCAAATTCGGCGGCGATCGGGATCTGGTCGGATTCCCAGTAAGGGGAGAGTTGATCCCAGAGGCCGAAGCCGAGCAGTAATACCGCCATGGCTGAACCGAGGTGGGGCGCTCGCCCTTGCCTTCGATTCTGGAGCGCTTGGATCAGCAGCAGCACCGCCGCCAGCGCGGCGAAGCCAATGAAAATGCTGATGCGGTTGACGCTGCGGATTTGCGGATGCACCAGCAGGGCAAACACGGTAGCAAAGCCGCCGATGGTGCCGTACAGCACCATGCTGATATTGAGTACGCTGAGTTCCCACAGATAGGGGATGTTGTGGCTCAGCCGCTGGCCGGACAGCAGCACCAGAATCAGCAGCAGAAAGCCCGCCGCGCCGATGGATCCGAGTGCGGCGGTGGCGTTTTCGGTAACCAGCGGGGCGTTGCGGCTGTACTTTTCGACCATGGCGCGGAGGGTGTCGGAGCGGTGGCCGGGGTGAGGCAGGAGCAGTTGGGTGATGCGGAGGCCGAACGCTTCGGATTCAACCGGTGCTCGTTGCGCGACCTGCTGGTTGGGGCCGTGTTCCCGGTGGTAGTCGAGGTTGGGAGCCAGGGTCAGCAGGGCGCTGCTTCCCAGCAGGCCGATGAACAGAGCGCCGCTCACCGCACCGCGCCAGGATTTTGTGGTGATGAAGTTCAGCAGCGCTGCCAGTGCGGTTAGCATCACCCCGAAGAAGGCAAAGTAGGCGCCGCTGGTGCCGGCCAGCAGCGCGGCGATCAGCCAGCGCGGGTTGAGCGGGCGGAATTTTCCCGCCGCGTTGAAAAACGGCGGTTGGTTGCTCAGGATTCTCAGCGCGGCCCAGAGCATGATCGGGGCGATAAAGTAGGAGGTGACCAGGAACAGGTGTTCGATGCGCAGGAAGTAGAACGGCAGGCAGGCGTAGAGAACCGCGCCGGTCAGAGCCAGCAGGAAGCCGATGTGCATTCGGCGCAAAATCAGGAACGCAGCGCTGCCAGCGAGCAGGAATCCGGCCAGGTAGCACAGGGTGTAGACGGCGGCAAAGTTGGTGGTGAACAGGCCAAAAAAGCGAATCAGCAGGAAGCTGACGCCGTCCACCATTGGGAAGTCGTAGTATTCCGCGCCGAATGGTGCGCCGAGGTGGGGATTGTGCAGGTAGAAGCCGGTTTCCAGCGTGTTTTTAATGATGGCGCTGAACATCAGGCCGTCGCCGCTGTAGCGCAAGGGCAAGGTGAGATCGACTTGCCACAGGTGCAGGCTGTAGCACAGGGTGAGGCTCAGCACGGTTACGACCAGCAGGGCGCGCCATACCGCTTTGTCAGGGAGTGCGAGGGGCATTGATGGTTTCTCGGCGCGGCAAAAGGATGTAGTGGAACCTGTTTTATAGGGGTTTATACCCATTCCCGATAGTTTGAATAATGTAGCACGGGCTTCCAGCCCGTGTTCAGTTCACGGGCTGGAAGCCCGTGCTACGACGAATTCCACAAGTCAATATAGGCAGGACTTTCGCTTTCCGTCATTCCCGCGCCAGCGGGAATCCAGTAAGCCACTGTAAAGCATGGATACCCGCTTTCGCGGGTATGACGAATTTAAGGGGCTTGGCGAAAGTCTTAATAGGATTGCTATGCAATAAGGTTGATGCAACGGATTCCGCGTTGCCACCCCACTCAGCGCAGTGAATTTAGATTGACGCCGGGGCTTGCGCTCGTATAATCAGCACCACAATTTGTGGTAAAAGTGTTTTTTCGCAACAACCCTGGTCCGAATGGGTTCGACGTATGCATTCACCCCCTCCCCCCAACCCCCTCCCGCAGAGGGGAGGGGGAGCCAAGCAAGCGGTTGTTCGGCAACACTCCCTCCCCCCTTGCGGGGGAGGCTCGGGGTGGGGGGGGTATGAACGGTACGGTTCGACTTCTAAGCTTAGCGAAGAATCAGGGCGAACGAATGGGGAAGCCCTGGGTCTGAGCGATCCGATTGGGGCGGTCGGCTTGGAAAATGCGATGGGCAGTGCTAGGCTTTCTTAAATCGAGGCGGATTTCGCGTTTTGGAATTATGGAATTTAGGGGAGTTGAGTGCAGGGATCTCGCGCTGGCGACGACCTTGGGTCGAATCGACCGACCGTTCAGGATCGGTTCAGCCGTTTTCTTGATGATGTTTCGGCAGTCTTT
>NZ_CBTK010000182.1 GCF_000531125.1 Candidatus Contendobacter odensis Run_B_J11
CCATCCCCATCTCGATGAAACTCAGTTCACAGAGTCTGGCTGAAAACTGATAGGTGTTGAGGGATTCCTGCTGGAAGTCGAAGATCGTTGGGAACAGGAGGGTGAGTCGTGGTATTGCTGGGAACTGATCCGCGCCGATATGGCCGGTGAATCCATCACTGAGATCACGGTCTATTGCGCCGGGGATTGGGATTCCGCCCGGCAGGCGCAACATCAGCAGGCGATTCGCCTGTTGCGACCGTAGCCGCTAAACCGGGTGGTGAACTCGGCGTTGATAGGGAGAAAGGCCATGATGCAATCCGGCATTCGTTCAAGCGGGTGGGTGTGGGGGCTGTTGAGTCTCGTCGTGTGGTGCAGCGAGATACCGGCGGCCGAGGTCGCCCTGCGGGAGGTGGCAACCAAGTTGGCTCAGCCGGTCGCGATGACCACCGCCCGCGATGGGTCGGGGCGGCTGTTCATCATTTTGCAGGGCGGCCAGATTGTGATCTTCGACGGAAAACGGGTGCTGCCGACGCCGTTCTTGGATCTCCGGGATCGGGTGTCGAGCGGGGGCGAGCGCGGCCTGCTCAGCCTCGCCTTTCACCCCGACTTTGCCCGAAATCGGGCTTTTTTCGTCAATTACACCAATCAGTCTGGGCACACTGTCATCGCCCGCTTTGAGGTTTCACCGCAGACGCCGAATGTCGCGTCCCCCGCCAGCGAGCGCCTCGTGCTGACCGTGCCGCAGCCCTACGCTAACCACAACGGCGGGCAATTGCAATTCGGTCCCGATGGCTTCCTGTATATCGGCATGGGCGATGGCGGCAGCAGTGGCGATCCGCAAAATCGGGCACAGAATCCCCACGAACTCCTGGGCAAGCTGCTCCGAATCGACGTTAACCGGTTTCCGTACCGGATTCCCGCCGACAATCCCTGGGTGAACCGGACCGAGGGGCGCCCGGAACTCTGGGCGCTGGGCCTGCGCAATCCCTGGCGATTCAGTTTCGACCGCCTGACGGGCGATTTGTATATCGCCGATGTCGGCCAGAACCACCGGGAAGAAATCAACGTTCAGCCGGCGGGCCATCCCGGCGGACAGAACTACGGCTGGCGGCGCATGGAAGGGCAGCATTGCTTTAAACCGGCCAGCGGTTGTAACGACGGGACATTGACCCTCCCAGTGCTGGAGTACGATCACCGCCTGGGAAGCGCCGTAATCGGAGGCTATGTCTATCGCGGTACGCAGGTGCCGGCCCTGGTCGGGCGCTATGTGTATGGCGATTTTGGCAGTGGGCGGGTTTGGGCCGCCCAGATTCGACAGGGCGCGTGGGTTAATGAGGAGTTACTAGCGACCAGCCTCTCGATCTCCAGCTTTGGCGAAGACGAGGCGGGCGAATTGTACCTGATCGATTACGCTGGCGGGCGCTTGCTTCAGTTCATGCCGCCCTGAGAAACGGCCTCTACTCCGTAGTCGTTCCGGATCATTGCGGCAGGGAAGCCCTCATCCGCGGCGCTCGCGGTGCGCGAGCGGAGTGGGTCACCGGCTCACCACCTATCAGTTTTAGGTAAAATTTGAAGCGGATAGGCTTTAGGTTGAGAGGAAC
>NZ_CBTK010000183.1 GCF_000531125.1 Candidatus Contendobacter odensis Run_B_J11
CGCGCCCGAACCCTGCGCGAACAGCTTCGCCCGCGCGTCGGCGGCTCCAATACCCCCGCCCCCACCGCCGCTGAACAACACGCCGCAAGAGAGCGTACCCGCTGGATCGCCGAACTGGCCGCCGCCGGCCTCTCCCCCACTGAAATCCGCCAGCGGCTGGGCGAAGCCCCTCAGCCGCCCTAGCCCGCACCCCTCACGCGACCCGTTTTTCCCTCTGCTTCACCTCCCGGCGCTCCCTCCGGCGGTTTTCTGCGCCCAAAATCCATTCCAAACGTCCCGCCCAGCGGAATGAACCCCGGGTTGAAGCCGGATCACCCCTTATTTTTCCCCGCTGAACCCATGCCGTCCTTAACGATCCCGGTTCCTGTTCCCGGAGCGGGAGCCGGAGGACCTCCCGTCCAAAAATTAAGTGTTCGGGTTTGCTGCGCTAATACTCTGAACCATCGACCTTTTATCCTCGCAACGATCCCTGCCCAGCGCCCAAGGCGTCTCCAAACCGTTTCCCAGCCGATTCCCGCGCATTTCAGCCCCTTTTCTGCGGATTAAGTGTTCCTCCCCAACCCGTTAAGTGCCCGCTATTAAGTCTTTCATTATTAATCGAAATTTTTATAGGCTACCCCACGAAAACCCAAAGCTAACCCCGGGACTCTCCAGCAACAAGAGGATCAAACCCCCAAAGACGCTCTCCAAGGCGAAGGCGGTACCGACCGCTCTCGAAAAAAACGGTTTAGGCCCCCGCAGAACAAACTTGCTACCTTCTCAGGCTACTTTTTAAGCCGCCCTCACAAACTGCATAAAAGATTGTTTCAGAAAATGATTCAAAAGAGTTAAGACCCAGTTATCCACAAAAAATGTGGATAACTTTCATCCAAGTACCCTAAAAAACCCTCTCAAGCGGGAGAGGATCGATTTTTTAAACAAAAGACCCCGCAGCTTGCTGCGGGGTCTTTTGTTACCAAAGAACGCAGCAAGCTGCGGGGAATTAGATCCGTAGAGATTAAAGAGTCGCAGTCGGTTGCTGCATCAACGCCTTCAACGCGGCTTGTCTCTCCGCCCGGGTATGGACTTCGGGAACGGCGATACCCTGAAGGTGCGCCCAGTGAGCTATCTGGCGTTGCAACAACGCAAGCGCCCTATCGTCAGAGGCTGCGGAGGTCGCAACGCCCAAGGCCACCCTGGACAGTGTATCGGCGGGCGTTGCCACCGGCACGACCGGAGCCGCATTCACGGATGCGGATAGGATGGCCGCCGGGTCTTCTCCCGGTAGCAACGCGGCCGTCGCCATCGCCACTCCTTCGCCGACCGGTGTTTCAGTCACCGGCACCGGCGCTTGAACCTCCGGCGTGGCGATACCCGAATGACTCGGGTCAAAGACTTCGTCCGCATCGACGATTTCGCCGCCAAAGCCTAAAACGGCCAGCAACCGTTGCCGAGCCGCCGTTTCCAGATCTTCCAAAGTTTGACCCGCTGGAGCGACGGCGGTCGCCGTCGCGAGGATGCGGCCTTGAGGATCACGCAAGGTCGCGTGACCCACCAAGAAGAACTCCGGGTCCCGCAGAGCCGGGAGTCCCATCGATTCGGGCGGATGCCCACCGTGCAAGGCGATTTCATACAGCTTCATCAAGCCGGGTTTCAGACTGAGCGCATCCCGAATTTCGGTATGCACCGAGAGTCCTTCCGCCGGACGGTAGCGGTTCAGAAACTCAGGCAGGTACGCCAAAGTATTCAGTTTTTCCATCACGTTCTCCAATGAGGTCGAGGAAAACGCCCAGCGCCACCCCCGTTCGGGAGTGACGCCAGGCGCGTTTTCTCCCGAACGGGTTGAGGTCACTGCAAAACAGGCGGGCGAGGCCGAAAACTCCTCACGCCGCCTGCGTCAACCGCCGTTCCAACAGGGTGAACAGCATCGGCGCCAGTTCTTGAAGGGTTCGGATCGTGACGGCATCGTGACGCCCAAACAGGTCTTCCATCTCGTCCAGGGACTGGCCGATGCCTAATCCCAACACTTCAAGACCCCCGGCACGGCATCGAGCCAGGATCGAGCGTGTGAGGTCTCTCTGATCGGGTTGTCCGTCGGTGGCTACGATGAGCAGGCGACGCGGTTCCGAACGTCCGATCAATTCCCAACCGGCGCGCAACAGCGCCCCCGCTAACGGCGTCCCGCCAAAACTGTCCACCGCGAACCGTCCGGCAATGCGGAAGGCGCGCTCTGGGAAGTGCTTGAGCGGGATAATCCGGTGTTTCCCCCCACCGGGAAACGCCGCCGCCCAGCACGCCACCCCAGGCAGGAGGTCCAGCGCCAGCGCCAAGGCCAGCATCGCCTGATTCGCCAGCGCCATGTGGCGCGTCATCGATCCGCTGCGATCCAGCAGCAGACCCACGGCCGTATCCCTCGCTAACCGCTCCACGCGCCGGTCAAACAGGCGAGCTTGCGGCCACTGGAGGCCGTACAACCGGCCCGTGTTCAGTCGTCGGCCTTGACGGGCGGCCCAATGCTCAGACGCTTGATGGGTTTGCACCAGGGCGCCCAACCGGTGACGCAGGGCGGCGGTGGCCGCGCGTGCCTGCCGGGCCTTCAGATCGGAAGAGCGTCGTGTAGGGAAAGAG
>NZ_CBTK010000184.1 GCF_000531125.1 Candidatus Contendobacter odensis Run_B_J11
CCCGTGCAGGCCGTCTGATCATGAACAACCCTCACAGAAACACAATACAAGGGCGGGTTATCGGCGTATGTTGGGTTGCGGGCTTGCCCGTGGCCTGATTGAATCGCTGTAAACTGAACCCCCGCCCGGTGTGAATTGGGCGGGGTCATGCCCAAGTTGGATGAAATCAAAGCGCGACTGGATTGGCTTAAAGAGCAATTCAAGATACTGGTCGCCGTTCTGGTGGCTGATGTTGCTGGGCTTTCCAAGCTGTATTTGGATGGGGCAGTGGGTGTTCTGTTTTATTCTGGGCTGGTGCTATTGGGAATTCTAACGATTGCTGGGGTCATCGTTAGCCGTAAGATAGAACTCCATTTGGCTGAGTTGAGGGACATTTGCCATGACGACTCTATTGCTGATTTTAGGGTTGGTTGCGGTCAGCATTTTCTTTCTTTATCCAGCGATTACGACCCATTAGCATCGTAGCCGCGTAGGTTGGGTTGCCGTCTTTTTGGCAACCCAACAAAATCCCCCCGACCCCCCTTTTGCAAAGGGGGGAGAAGGGCGGTGAAACAATGACCCGCCGGTTCTCGTGAGCGGATCGGCGGGTTTTTTGGTGGTACAATAGACATTATCAGAAACAATAAGAGCATTAGATTAGAATTTTAATAAAGCTGTTATTTTTCAACATGTTAAATATTTATTTTTATTCGGTTCCTTATGTTTCTGATAATGTCTAATGTCTTGATGAAAAGAAATATACTGCTACGTCACCTGACACAACATGGAGCAACCATCTTGCGCGAGGGGCGTCGTCACACGATCATTGAAAATTGCGGATGCAAGTCGCAAATTCCGCGCCACACAGAAATTATGGACGAACTGGCACGAAAAATTTGTAAAGACTTAAATATCCATTTCGTGAGGTAACGGCTATGAAATACCGTGCTGTATTAAAACAAAGTGAAGGATGGTGGATAGGCTGGCTTGTGGATTTACCGGGAGTTAATGCCCAAGAAAAGACACAAGAAGAATGCCTGGAATCATTGCGCATCGGTGCAGAAGATATGCTCATTACACCGATAGAATGCGGCGGCGATACAGTCATGAAGTATGTTGAAGTTTCCGAACGTGCTACTGCATAGGTTCGGCTGCCGTCGGTTGGGCAACTTAATCCCCCCTGACCCCCCTTTTTCAAAGGGGAAAAGCGGTGAAACAATGACCCGCCGGTTCTCGTGAGAGGATCGGCGGGTTTTTTCACTCGTAGGAGGAACGACCATTTAATGAGCAATGATCATGATGTTGGCAACTGTCAAATGACGGACTATTTTCGTAACGATGTGTTGATGAAACGTCCTTATATTCAATTGCACTGGTGTCTCGCCGCGATTCAAACGCCAATACGACGTGAAATAAGGAAGAAGATGGACGTATTCGCCATTGGTGGTTTGTCCCAGAATTGCAACGTTATCTGCGAGTGATCACGCTTGCAGATGGTGTGACGTTGCACAATGCTTTTCCTGATAGGAGGTTTAAGCCATGAGACTTGCTTATGATCTAAACACCGATTCGCTTTACATTCATCTTTGTGAACGAACCGCAGTGGATTCTGACGAAGTGACGAATGGAGTTGTGCTTGATTTTGATGCAGAGGGGAGTTTGGTTGGGATTGACGTACAACACGCCAGTCAGAAAGCTGACTTAAGTTGTTTAATGATCAATCACAGCCCATTTGGACAGTTAAAAGCCGCGTAGCATCGTAGCATCGTAGCATCGTAGGTTGGGTTGCCGTGTTTTTGGCAACCCAACATTTTCGCTGAATCTACCTGAGGTGCCCCTCGTTTTTCGCTTTCCAACAAGCCGCGCTTAAGCCGCCTTTGGGTGCT
>NZ_CBTK010000185.1 GCF_000531125.1 Candidatus Contendobacter odensis Run_B_J11
GGTGACGAAGTGGGCGTTAGCGGTCGGGGCGATTCTGGAAGTGCAGACCCCGAATACGGTGGACTTGGCGAATGTCTTGCCGCTGGAGACGGAACGGCAGGATATGCGCGAGCAGTGGCTCCGCCGCTTGTTAAAGAATCCGTTACTATCGAGTGCGGAGGTGCTGGAACCATGGGCCCGTCAAGCCTTGGCCGCCGCCGGTCAGCATGGAGAGACGATCATTTTGAGCCTGGATCAAACGGATGTGGGGGATCGGTTTGCGATCCTGATGATCCGTCTCGGCGTCGGGGATCGGGCGTTACCCTTGGCGTGGACGGTGGAAGCGGGTCCCGCGAATCTAGGCTTTGCGGCCCAGACAGTCCTGTTGGAGCGGGTACGGGCGTGGCTCCCGGCCGGGGTGGAGGTGTTGCTGTCGGCCGATCGCTTCTATCCCTCCGTGGAGTTGTTCCTCTGGCTCCACGCGCAACCCGGCTGGCATGATCGGTTACGGCTGAAAGGGAATCTGAACGTCGATCCGGGGTTTGGCGACCTCGTGACGACGGGCGAACGGGCGGCGGGGCAGACCGAGCGCTATCTGCCGAATGTCCGGTTGTTTAATCCCGGGGTGCCCACGAACCTGGCGATTGGGCATGAAGGCGGACATCCGCAACCCTGGATGATCGCCATGAATGACTCACCGCATCGGGCGACCGTCCGTGATGACGCCTGTCGCTGGGGGATTGAGCCGATGTTCTCCGACTTCAAAAGTCGGGGGTTTCAACGGGAAGACCCCCAGTTACGCGCTGCGGACCGGCGGGATCGGTTGCGGGTGATCATGGCTCTGGCCATGTATTGGTGTGTGCGCGTGGGTCAAGAGGAGGCCCGCGATCACCCGACGCCGTTGGAAAAAAAACTCGAGAGCAAACGGACCCCGACCATTGGACCTTTAAAAAACTGGCTCGGAGTGCCGTGTCCTGGTTCAAGCGCGGTCTGCGCACGCTTGAAAGGCGACTCCAAATGCAACAACCCTTACCCTCCTTCT